>CANHAE010000029.1 GCA_947458915.1 Bacteroidota bacterium | reverse complement strand
TTAAGGCTAGGGTAGGTCACTATTGATAACCGAGCGAAAGCTCAAACCTCACAATTCCTGACACGGTGTGAGGATAAAACTTTAATGTCATGCGTCACGGAGACAAACAAAACAACCTTGGAAGAAAAAAGGCACACAGAGATGCCTTATTGATGAACTTAGCTTGTCAAATTATTACGCACAAGCGTATTGTTACAACTTTGGCTAAGGCTAAAGCTTTAAGAAAATACGTTGAGCCGTTAATTACTAAGACTAAGAAATCAGCTACGAAGGAAGAAATCAGTCATAATCACAGAATTGTGTTTAGCTATTTAAACGACAAATTAGCTGTAAAAGAACTTTTTACAGTGGTTGCTCCTAAAATTGCTACACGTCCAGGTGGATATACTCGTATTATCAAATTAGGCATTCGTCCAGGTGACAACGCCGAAAAAGCGATGATCGAACTAGTTGACTTCAACGAAATCTACGGTAATTCAATAGCTACTGCTGCTGAACCTGCTAAGAAAACGCGTCGTAGCAAGGCACCAGCTGCTCCTAAGGCCGCTGCACCAGCTGCTGAAGAAGTTGTTTCAACTGAGGAAGCTGCAACTGAGGAAACTCCAGCTGCTGAATAATGATATAACTTATCTACATATAAGGCAAGACTTTGGTCTTGCCTTTTTTTTGCCTAATTTTGTACAACCAACCAACACAAATAAATTCACAATGACTGCACAACCCGCAATATTAGTTTTAGCCGATGGTCACGTTTTTCATGGCCAAGCTTTTGGTAAAATAGGTACCACAACAGGGGAGATTTGTTTTAATACTGGTATGACGGGGTATCAAGAAGTTTTTACCGATCCTAGCTATACTGGCCAAATAATTATTATGAACAATGTGCACGTTGGTAATTATGGAGTGAAAGCTACTGACGTTGAAAGTAAGTCAGTGAAAATACATGGTTTAATTGGCCGTAACCTTGAAGAAAAATATAGTCGCGCGCAAGCCGATGGGAATTTGAATGATTATTTAATTGAAAATAATATTGTCTCCATTGAAGGATTAGATACAAGAGCATTGGTTACACATGTACGTCAAGCAGGTGCAATGAATTGCATTATTTCTTCTGAAATAATGGACGTTGACGCCTTGAAAGCTCAGCTAGCAAAGGTTCCCAGTATGGATGGCTTAGATTTAGCAAGTAGTGTTAGTACCAAAGAAGTATATGAATTAGGGGATGCAAATTCTCCCATAAAAGTGGCTGTGTTAGATTTTGGTATTAAACAGAATATTTTACAATGCTTAGTGGACAGAGGCGTACACGTTAGGGTGCACCCAGCGAAAACTAACTTTGAAACATTAAAGGCATTTAATCCGTCGGGTTATTTTTTATCCAATGGTCCTGGTGATCCAGCGCCGCTTGGTTATGCAATTGCAACAATTAAAGAAATATTAAAAGAAAAGAAACCATTATTTGGGATTTGCCTAGGACATCAATTATTGGCTTTAGCGAATGATATTCCAACTTTTAAAATGCACCATGGTCACCGTGGCTTGAATCACCCAGTTAAGAATGTGTTATCGGGTCGTTCGGAAATTACTACTCAAAATCATGGTTTTGGGGTGAACCCCGATGCAGTGCGCAACCATGCTAACGTTGTAATTTCTCATGTGAATTTGAATGACGACTCTATTGAGGGTATTAAATTAAAAGACCGTCCAGCGTTTAGTGTTCAATACCACCCAGAAGCAACTCCAGGCCCGCACGATAGCAGGTATTTATTTGATGATTTTGTAACTTTAATGCAGTCGAACTAATTTAATAAATAATAAGCAACGCATGTTAAATATTACCATCATCAACGGCCCTAATTTAAACTTGTTAGGAAAACGTGAACCAAGCGTTTATGGCAATGAAAGTTTTGATGATTATTTAATGCAGTTGAAAAAGGATTTTCCTCAAATAAATTTCAGCTACCTACAAAGTAATATAGAAGGGGAGTTGGTAGATGCAATCCAAAAATTTGGATTTAATCAAGATGGTATAATTTTAAATCCTGCTGCTTACACACATACCTCAATAGCTATTGGAGATGCCATTGCTGCCATTAAAACGCCAGTAATAGAAGTGCATATAAGTAATGTGCATGCGCGCGAGGATTTTAGAAAAACTTCACATGTGTCAGCTAAGGTAGTTGGTTCAATTGTGGGTTTAGGATTAAAAGGATATGCTTTAGCTGCTGAATGGTTTGTGAAAAATGCAAAGTAATAGAGCTGCTTGTATAAAGTTTTTGGATGAAAACGTCCTATATATAAATATTCACTAATTCTAAGTTTCTAATATAACTCCCATGACCAACACGCACACTTTTTATAAAAAAAAGCTTTGGTTGCTTGTGAGTATCACAGTACTTATTAAAATAGTACTTTCCTTTTTTGTTGAACTAGGTAATGACGAAGTGTATTATTATACCTATGCTGTGCAGCCCGATTGGAACCATTTTGACCATCCGCCAATGGTAGGCTGGATGATAAAACTAACTACTTTGAACTTGTATTGGGTAAGTGAATTGTCTATGAGAATAGGTGCAATTATAGCTTCGGCATTAGCAACGGTGGTTATTTTTGAAACAGGGATACTTTTAAAAAATGCCAAAGCAGGCTTTATTGCGGCACTATTATATTCATTTTCTATTTACACAAGTATTATTGCAGGCTTATTCGTTTTACCCGATAGTCCGCAGCTATTATTTTTTACCCTCAGCATTTACTGCATGGTGAAATGGGTTTCAAAGCCCTTTACTTTTAAGTTTGATGATTGGATTTTATTAGGATTATTTATTGGATTAGCTACACTTAGTAAAGTACATGGGTTATTTTTATGGGCGGGACTTGGGGCGTTTATCTTGTTCCATCAAATTGAAAGCGTGAAGCAGCGTAATGTTTATGTAGCATTTTTAGTTACAGTGATATGTATACTGCCTATTGTTTTTTGGAATTTTCAAAACGATTTTATTACCTATACTTTTCATTCAAAGCGCGTTACACATTCAGGTATTTCCTTGGACAGTTTTTTACAACAAGTACTTGGGGAATTCATTTATCAGAATCCTTTAGTGTATGTAGCTTGTTTAATAGCCTTAATAAATACTAGAAAAGTAAAATTAATAGCGCATAATAAAGCGGCCATTAATTTGCTATTATGGTTAAGCTTGCCTCTTATTTTCACCTTTTGGTTGCTTTCTCTTTTTAATCCAACTTTGCCGCATTGGACAGGTCCAGGTTTTATAGCTTTATTTTTAATTGCCGGTGTGTATTGGAGCAGGTTTAATAAAGTTGTGCCCTTGCTAATAGAATGGGCTGGATGGCTATTAGGAGCTTTAATTTTAGGCTTTTTAACCCTCACTTATATTTTCCCAACACAATTAGGATCTGCCAAAATAGAGAATCTGGGGGAATATAATCCTATAAACGATGTTACTGGTTGGAGCCATTTTAGTAAGGAGTTCGAAAAATTGGTAATCCAAGACAAAAAGGAGCATAAAATGTCTTTAATTGCACCTATTGTAATAAACAAATGGTTCCCTGGGGGTCATGTCCTTTTTTATACGGCTACTTCCATGCATTTAAAAGTAATCGCTATTGGGAATCTTGAAGACGTACACAAATTTGCCTGGTTGAATCAGGATCAGGAAGGCTTAAAAATAGGGGAGGATGCTTATTGTATTGTGCCTTCCAATTTACCTTCAAATCCACAACAAGTATATGGACCCTATTTTGAAAAAATACTTACTCCTGATACCATTCCAATAAAAATAAAGGGGGTTATACTTCGAAATTTTTATGTGTACCGACTAAAGTATTGCAAGCAATTGCCTCCGTCAATTTTAGGTACTAAAAAATAGTGGTGGTATATTAGTCAAAATCTTGTCGATAGGAAATACTTACTCCTTGCCTGTTCCTTCTTCCTAAGGTGCTGCCATTAATATCAAGGCTATTTCTATTAAAGATAATAGCACGCAATTTCCTATTTCTTGTTAATATAAATTCAACGTTTAAATCGGGCAGCCATTGGAAGTTGCCATTTTGAATGGTGCTTGTATTACGCACATTAAAATCTAAATCGCCACCCACATTCAAAATTATTTTTTCATTTAAAAAGCTCCTTCCTAATTTAAGGTTAACCCTTTGCCTATCAATTTTATTGGCATTAATAGCAATGCCCGTTCCAGTAGGGTCCAATAAATTGCCACTATTGTAAACCGAAGATCCTACATCAAATCTTAAACTATTATCACCTGTAACTTTATTTAATAAGCTAGTAATTGATTTATTAATTTGTTTCGTTAATAATTGTGAGATAGTGTTAATGCCCAAAGAAGTGACATTGTATGCATTATTGGTATTTGCATTAGTAAAACCTACAGGAGCAAAAGAATTAAATACAATTAAGAAGGATACTTGTTTTAAAATTTCATTATCGTCTCTTTCTAATCTTGAAATAAATTGCGAAAATTCATTGTCAGCACTCATAGGATTTCCTTGTGGGAATGCAAGGCTAAACTTAATGGAAGGCTGTGATAGTTTGTCGCGCAAAGCAGCATTCACATAAACACTTCCTCTGTAGGACCTTACAGCGTTACTAAAATTACCTGAGCCAGCTAATTCAGTTAAGCTTACACGTTCTGCAGTATACCGCGCATCAATATGAATATCGGCTTCCATAGGGTCACCGGTCCATTCAATAAAATTACCTGCTTCAGGAATTAATTCAAATGGTTTTTTAATAAAGGACTGAAAATTAAAGTCGTATTTACCTCTTTCGATATTATATTTTCCTCTAATAGTTAGTGGTTCAATATTGCCTGCTCTAATTTTAATTCTTCCATTACCCACGCCTCTAATCACATCCCCTGTGAGTTCATCTAATATTACATCAATCTGCGTTTTGTTATTAGCTGTTACTTCAAGGTCAACTACTAAATTATAAGCTGGGATGTCCGCACTTTTAATAGCTGTTTTCCCGTATTTTTTGAATACGATAAAATCGGATGTGCCACTTTCTTTGCTGGTAGTATTGGGTAGGTAAATATGAGAACTATCATTTACGTCCGCGTTAATAGACATTTTAATATTCTCTTCGGGACCTTTAATGGTTAAGCCGGCTTTTCCAACAGCATGTCCATAAAAGTTGCTATTATCCAAAATATCGGTATTGAGTAATTCTATTTTAGGACTACTCATTTCCATGTCATAAACAAGGTGTTTAAAACCTTGGTTCAAAATTTTTCCTTTAAATAGGGCTTTACGTTTTAATTGGTCCTTTACAACAATGCTGCCAAAATCAATTCCCTCGTTTGTAAATTGTATGGTAGCGCTATCAATTGAGTAGTCAACTTTTGTATAGTCAACTTTGAAGGAAGCATTATTTATATTGGCAAAGCCCAATAGGTAGGGGTTTTCAATTCTGCCTCCAAAATGCAGCTGACCGCTAGCTTTTCCTTGCAGGTTGGTTAATACACCTCCAATAAATTGTTGTGCTATTCCAAAGGAAGAATTATTTAAGTATAAGGTAGCGTCTAATGGGTTAACGGTATCCTTTAAATTGTAGCTACCGTCGGCCCATAAATTATATTGCTCACTTTTACTACTAAACTTAAAGGGCAGTAACCCTTTAGAATTGATATAGGACGCGCTTAACAAGGTGCTCCCCACTGAATCGCTATTGAATGTAAAATGATCAATACTTATGTTAGAGTTGAATTCGAAATCGGAGAACAAATTTTTAAATAAAACTTTCCCGTTCGTAATGCCTTCAAGGCTTGGATAGGGGAAAAACAGTTTGGTGATATCACCTAAGATTACTTGCTTCAGCGTCAGTTCTAATGCGTCTTTATTGGTTTTAGACGAAGAAAATATGAATTCTTGCAGCCCTTGTGTAAAGGAAAAATTAGCTGCGGATATATTACTTTTTCTTAAAGTAACTACACCATTATTATTTATATCCCACTTTTTTTGGTTTAAAATAAAATAAGAAGGAAGCCATTTAATAGCAACACCATCTTCATAAGTATTAAGTACACCATTAAATGAAATTTGTTCTAAAGCTGATTTACTAACAGTGTTAATTTCAACTTTTGAAACATCATTACTTGAATTTACATTAATAACAGGTTGCAGGAAGCTCATGCTATCTGTTATATTAATAGAGTTACTTGTTACCTTTAAGTGCAATGAATCTTTGGTTCCCTTGCCTAGTAAGTTACCACCTCTGATTGCGTAATTGTCCCAACTCGCAAATGGAACTGTGCCCCGTAAAGTGAAGTTTTGATTGTTAGTATTTAAGGTACCTGCAATGGCAATGTTATTAAATCCTGAAAAATTAGTATAAAATAACCTTATATAGGGTTCGAAATAGTTGGTCTTAATGTCAATATTAAATAGCTGGTTGGTGGGCTTGTTTTTTGGAGCTGGAATATAAGTTGGAAAGTAGCGCTGCATAAAGTATTGTACACTAGCGGGCAAACTTAGTATATTAAATTTACCATCAATAGATGCCTGAAGGTCATCACTCGCAATGCTTATTTTTTTAGTACCCTTTTCTATACTAGAAGTAATTGTTAATGAATCAAAATTAACGGTAGCTGCGTTTCCCTTAAGTTTACCATTAAAAAACTTTCCAAATCCAATGAAGTTGTCAATACTATCCCCTTCAAAGTTCATGTCCAATAGGCCCGTCAATTGAATTGGATTTTTAGAAATATTAAGTTGTTTAAGGTTTGCATTAATAAGGTCACCAACCGCATTAAAGCTTGGTTTGGTTTTGTTGAAATTCAATTCAATATTACTAATGAAATTAATATTAGGGTCTTTAATACGAAGGGCTCCGTTAAAAGCACCTTTTTGTAAAATACCATCAGTTTGAATATTGGTATAAGTGTAATTATTAAATTCAATAGAATCTATGCTTCCTTCAATATTTGTCTTAATCTTATCTAAAGTAAAAGAAGAACCCGCAATTTTGCCCTTAAAATTTAGTAAGCCTAATGTTTTAATATTGAATAATTTTCCTGCATCAAAATGGTAAGCGTCTAGTAATCCTTCATAAGTGGGTTCGGCTCCGAGCGGTAGCTTTAATCGTATTTCAGTTTTAGCCATTCCCATTTTTGTGCCAATAACACCTTTAGTTACAAAATCGTACAGCGTGCCATTAAAGTCGCCTTTAAAATTCAAGTCCCCTAATCCCTCAAAAGGAAAGTTTTTAATTTTACCAAAAGAAGGAATCCAATGCACTAAATCACTATAGTTGGTTTTTGCAAGGACATTGCTAAAGCTAATTTGAGTAGTTCTCATAGCAGGGATCCCCTTCATTGAAAAACTTCCTCTTACAAATGAATTATTATTTCTAGCTACTAGTTCAGTTGCTTCAAAAGCTGAAACTGTTCCTGAAAAGTGAAAGCTTGTATTTATTTTTTGCTTAAGCGTTCCCAGTGCAGGTACAAAGAAAGCAATATCGTCGGAGGAAATGGTTGCGTTTGACAAATGCGCCTTCATGTTAACCTTACTTATGTAGTTTTTAAAGTCGTTTGTGAAATCTTTATACTGCATTGCATAGTAAGGACCAAGAGCACTTTTATTGGTAATTAAATTCAATTTAGCTAATTCCATAATTTCAGGAGTCATCTTAAAACTGGTAAGAAGTTTTTTAATTTCAAAACCAGATCGTTCTTTTACACTTGCTTGAATTTCTGCCTTAATGGTGTCTTCAATAAAGCTTGCATTTTTAATACGGGCATTAAGATCGCTCATTCTAATATGTTCGCCATCGAAATAAGGCAATGGTTTATTAAATTCATATTCAATCCAAAACTTACCTTTTATTATTTGAATATCTTTTGCTTTAACTACTAAATGTCCTGGATTAAAGTATAATTCGTTCTTGTTTCGTTTAATTATTTTTGGATCGAGCGATTTAGGCTTAAGTCCTTTTTTTACCTGAATTAGGTAATCGGGTTTATTAATTACTACCTGATCAATAATGATATTGCCCTTGCTTATAGAACTAATATTAACTAATAAGTTATTAGCTTTTAATTCCATTTGCTCTCCAACCCATTTATCGTCCATTATAAAATGAATATCGGACAAGTCTATTTTTTTGATGTCAAACTGAGTGCTATCCTTTTTTGTACTATCCCCTTTAAATTGTTCAAGTATAAATGCGTAGTTCCATTTTATAGTAGAACGGTGTAAATACACTTTAGCGCCAACTAAACCTAGGTAGCGTATTGTTGGTAGTGAATCAGAAAAGAATAAATCGGTTAGCCTAAGTTTAAAAGACTTTGCATATAATAAAGTGTCCTTGTGTTGATCAAGTATAAGCACATTTTCCATATCCAGTTTATTGAATAATGAAAATCCTACACGACCTATTTTAACTTCTGTTCCAATTGTATTGGAAAACTTTTTAGCAATAGTTTGTGCTGCCTTGTTTTGAACCGCTGGGATAAACAAAATAAAGTAGCAAAATAATAGTAAGCCAACTATTGTTGCAATAATAATTCTTAATATAGTAAGCTTGTTTTTAAACAAAGAATAGGTTTTTGTAAAAGTACAAAAATGCAGCCTAAAACTAGGGGATAAGTATGCACAAAACAAAAGGCCCAAATGGGCCTTTTGTAATATTATTGTTATTCAGCTTTTTAGTATCCAGCTACGCTATCATCTCCTCTTTTATCTCCAGCTGCTACAAGTTCTCCGGTTTCATTTATTAGAATGCCGTCCATGCGGCCAAATCGACCTCTTTTTGTCACTGTGTAGCCTTTTGCCTTTAGAGCCTGAATGGTTGCTTCTGGAAAATCCGATTCCACATCCACTCTGTCAGGTATCCATTGATGGTGAAAACGCGACGCGTCAATGGCTTGTTTGATGCTCATTTTATAATCGATAATATTCACTAATCCTTCATACACTTGATTTGGGATAGTTGTACCACCCGGGGAACCAATAGTGATATAAGGTTTATTATTAAGGGTTACTAAAGTGGGCGTCATAGAACTTAACATTCTTTTACCTGGCTGAACAGCGTTTGCTTCGCCGCCAATAGCGCCAAACATGTTTGGAACTCCTGGTTTTACACTAAAGTCATCCATTTCATTATTTAATAGGAATCCAGCTCCCGTTACAATTGTTCTATTACCATAACTGCCATTTAATGTGGTAGTATTAGCAACCATATTACCTTCCTTATCCATGGTGCTAAAATGGGTAGTTTGTTCAGTTTCCTTTGGCACACCGGCAAGTGTAATTTTACTACTTCCTGCAACGCCTGGTTCGAAATCTTTCATTCTTTCCTTAACATATTCATCACTTACTAAAGTGGTAGTGGGCACTTTCCAATAATCAGGGTCACCCATGTGTTCAGCACGATCAGCGTAAGCCCTTCTTTGTGCTTCTACCATTAAATTAACCGACTCAAATGTATTTAATCCCATTTTTGCAATATCAAATGGCGCAATCATTTTCATCATTTGCGCAATTATAATACCTCCGCTAGAAGGAGGGGAAAATGTGATAATATGATGATTTTTATAATCAAATTCAATAGGTTTTCTAAATTTTGGCTGGTAGCTTTTTAAATCCTCCTTGGTAATAATACCGCCACCATAACTCATTTCTTTAACAATTAATTCGGCAGTTTTACCTTCGTAAAAACCAGCCAATCCATTTTTCTGTATACGCTTTAAGGTTGCTGCTAATTCAGGCTGATAAAGCGTATCACCTGCTTTCCACTTTTCTTTTGAAGTTAAAGCCGATGCAGCTGCACTATATTTTAAAAAATCGGCACGTTGACTATTTAAGCCGCCAGCTTCTTTTTCTGTCAATACATGTCCAAATTCTGCTAATTCAATAGCAGGTTCTAATAAATCAGCCATTGATAATTTTGCAAAAGCATGTGTACTAAACATACCGGCTACACTACCTGGTATCCCAGAAGCTGGAGGGCCGTCCTTGGATTTTTCGGTAATTGCTTCTCCTTTTGCATCTAAATACATATCACGATGTGCCTTCGCTGGCGCTGTTTCGCGGTAATCAATGCCTATTAATGTACCATCTGCTTTTCTTCCTAACATAAAACCACCTCCGCCAATATTTCCTGCCGCGGGGTGCACAACTGCTAAGGCAAATTGTACTGCTATAGCAGCGTCAAAAGCATTGCCACCTTGTTGCATAATTGCTGCACCCACCATACTTGCTAAGGGGTGAGCAGACGTCACAGCTGCATTATTATAGGACTGTTCTTTTACTACTGCAAAATTATATGGGTTAATTTGAGGGTTGGCTTTAAAAAACTTTTGTGCCTGTACAGTACCTGTTGCCAATAAAACTAGCAGGGCTGTTAGGGTAACTGAAAGTTTTACCTTCAGATGCATTCGATTCATAGGTTAATTCATTAGGTTGTAAGCGTAAATTACTTAATTATTTAGTATTCTGCAATAGGGTGTACCACTTGTGTAAAACTATAGTGAGTAAGCCCTTTGAAAAGGTCTTTTTTTTCTTATTTTTAGGGATAAGTATTTTAATAATTTTCTATATCAAATTATCCCTATGAATTCAATGATTAAATCCCTTACAGCCCTTTTTGTAGGTATTGTATGTTTACCATTTTTAGTCAGTGCTCAAATAGTTCCAAGCCCAGAAGCGTTTTTGGGATATAAAGTAGGAACTACCTTTACAAGGCATCACCAAATTGTTGCTTATTTTACTACCGTGGCTAAGGCTAAGCCCGATATGGTTAAGTTAATCCCATACGGTAAAACCAATGAAGGGAGAGAACTGCTTGTAGCTGCAGTAGGCACTCCGGAAAATATAGCACAGTTGGCGCAAATTCAAAAACACAATAAAGGTTTAGTGGAAGGAACGGTGACAGATTTAAACCAGCCTGCTATTGTTTGGTTAAGTTATAATGTACATGGAAATGAGCCTGCTTCCTCCGAAGCGGCCTTACTAACATTACACGCTTTGGTTGACCCAGCAAATGCAAAAACAAAAGAATGGTTAAAAAACACCATCGTAATAATTGACCCATGTATTAATCCAGATGGACGCGACCGTTATGTAAACTGGTATAATAATGCAGTGGGTAAAGTATATAATGCAGACCCTCAATCAAGAGAACATATGGAGCCATGGCCTGCAGGAAGAACAAATCATTATAATTTTGATTTGAACCGCGATTGGGCTTGGCAAACTCAGGTTGAAACACAACAAAGAATCCCTTTGTATCAACAATGGTATCCACAGGTGCATGTTGACTATCATGAGCAAGGGTATAACGAGCCTTATTATTTTGCCCCAGCTGCAGAACCAATACATGATGTAATTACACCTTGGCAGAGAGCATTCCAAGTTGAAATAGGCAAGAATCATGCAAAATATTTCGATCAAAACAATTGGTTATTTTTCACCAAAGAAAGGTTTGACTTATTGTATCCTTCTTATGGAGATACTTACCCAATGTACAATGGTTCAATTGGCATGACCTATGAAAAAGGTGGAATTAGCGCAGGTTTAGGAGTGATTGATGATAGTAAGGACACAGTTACCTTGGTGGGTCGTGTGCAAAATCATTTTACAACAAGTTTATCTACAGTTGAAATTAGTGCAGCGAATAAAGAAAATTTAGTAAGTGCGTTTAAGAAATATTTTGAAAATAGCAGGGCAGGTAATATTTCAACGTATAAAACTTTTGTGATGACTGCAAAAGAACCGCATGTGCTTGAAGCATTAGCGGCTTTGTTAAAAAAGAATGACATTCAATACGGCACCATTACTAAAAATAGTGCCTTTAAAGGATTTGATTATGCAACTAAAAAGGAAGCCGATTTTGTAAATGAAGGATATACTTTAGCAGTGAGTGTTGCACAAGCGCATGGCGTAATGGCAAGAGTGTTACTTGAGCCAGTTACACAAATTAATGATTCAAATACTTACGATATCACTGCATGGTCATTACCTTATGTATTTGGGGTACATGGTTATGCTACTAAGGATAAATTAGCGATACAAAATGGTTTTGCTGTAAATGCAGTTACAATTGACGATACAAAATATGGTTATGTGATTCCTTACAATTCGTTTAAATCGGCTAAAGTATTGGCAGCATTGTTAAGTAAAAATATTAAAGTTAGGTACGCCGAAAAGCCATTTACCAATAATGGTGTTGCTTTTGAAGCAGGCGCTTTAATTGTTTTAAAAACAAGCAATTCCGAAAATTGGGCAACAGACACAAAAGCTATATGTGAAGCAGCGCAATTACAAGCAACAGCGGTTAGTTCTGGCTGGTCTGATAATGGAAGTGATTTTGGGTCGCCAGATATTAAAATAATTAATCGTGCACCTAAGGTGGCTATGTTTACCGGCGAAAATGTATTAGCACTAACAGCGGGTGAAATATGGAGTTATTTTGAGCAACAATTGAACTATCCTATTTCACAATTAAACTTTTCTAATTTAAATAGAATTGACTTAAATAACTACGATGTTATTATTGCCGCTGATGGATCATATAAAGATATTAATAGTAAAGCAGCAGCAGAAAAGTTGCAAGCATTTGTTAAGAAAGGAGGCGTTTTAATTGCATTGGAATCTGCTGCAAAATTATTAGCTTCTAATAACGACTGGGGTATAAAGGCTAAAGAATTACCGAAGGAAGAACAACCTACGGTTAACAATGTAAGTAAGTATGGCAAGTCGGTTGAAGACGCTTTACAAACTTCCATTCCTGGTTCAATTTATAAAGTGTATATGGACGATACACATCCTTTAGGATATGGCACTAATGGTGTGTATTACACGAATAAGCAAGACCTTACTATATATGAACCATCAAATGATGTATGGAATGTAGGTGTTATTAAGAAAGATAGTTATATAGCAGGTTTTGTGGGAGTTAAAGCAAAAGCTATTCTACAAGAAGGCGTAATAATGGGTGTAAAAGAAATAGGGAAAGGAAAATTAGTTTATTTAGCGGACGATCCTATGTATAGAAATTTTTGGGAAGGCGGCAAGTTAATTCTTGCAAATGCTATTTTCTTTAACGGTAACTAAAATAAATAGCATGCGCAAATTGTTTGCACTATTACTTGTTTTATGTAATTTTTTTCAACAGGGAATTGCACAAAAAACAAGTGGTGAAATAGTTACTCAAATTAAAAAAGTAGGCGTGCTTGGCAGTGTGCTGTATATCGCGGCGCATCCGGACGACGAAAACAATAGTTTCCTTCCTTATCTCACAAAAGAAAGGAACTACCGTACAGCATACTTAAGTTTAACCCGTGGTGATGGCGGCCAAAATTTAATTGGCAAAGAGCAGGGTATTGAATTAGGATTAATTAGAACGCAGGAACTACTAGCAGCAAGAAATATAGATGGTGCCGAACAATATTTTACTAGGGCTTATGAATTTGGCTTTAGTAAATCTTCCGAAGAGGCCCTTAGAATTTGGGATCATGAAAAAGTATTGGCTGATGTGGTATGGGTAATAAGAAACTTTCAACCAGATATAATTATAACTAGGTTCCCAGGAGATGCAAGAGCAGGGCATGGACACCATTCAGCTTCTGCTATTATTGCTAATGAAGCCTATGCTGCTGCAGCGGATAGTACAAAATTTCCGGAGCAATTTAAGCAGGGAGTTACTGTTTGGAAAGCAAAGAGGATACTATGGAACACTTTTAATTTTGGGTCACAAAACACTACTAACGACACTCAATTAAAGCTAGCCGTAGGGGGGTTTAATCCAATTATTGGTAAAAGCTATGGCGAACTTGGTGCCGAGGCAAGGACCATGCATAAAAGCCAGGGAGAAGGTAGGCCTAGAAGAAGAGGACCGATTTATGAATATTTTGAAACAATAGGGGGAGAAAAACCATTGAATGATATAATGGATGGGGTGAATACAAACTGGACAAGGCTAAACGCACCGGCAATTCAACAAGAAATTAATGCGATACTTAAAGGGTATGATGTGCAAGATCCTGCAGCTTCCGTGCCAGCTTTGGTTAATTTATATAAGCACATTGCATTGCTACCAAATAGCGCCTGGAAAGTTTTTAAGTTGGCGGAACTAAAGCAGGTAATTAAAGAAAGTGCAGGAATTTTTATGGAAGCAACTACTCAACAACAACAAGTAGTGCCAGGTACAAATTTACAAGTTCAATTTTTATTAAACCAAAGGAGCAATTCAGTTTCAACACTTCAGCAAATAGTTTTACCAAATAAAGATACTTTGCTCAATACTAATTTGCTGAATAATCAAAGTATTCAATTTGGGTATACTTTTCAAGTGTCAAAAACGCAGCCAATTGCTCAGCCTTACTGGTTGGTTAATCCAAAAACAGAAGGGATGTTTGTTGTGAATGACCAGCTACAAATTGGTAAGGCCGAAAATGAACCATGCTTTAATGGAACAGCGTCAATTAATATTGCCGGTACTTTATTTCAATTCACTTTCCCCATACAATATAAATACTTGGATTTAACAAAGGGTGACGTATACCAGCCGATAACGGTGATTCCTGAACAGGAAATTAAATACGAAAAGGACTTGTATTTAAATAAAGGATTTGCGCCTATTGATGTGGCTTATCAAAATATACATCATCAAGGTAAAATAGTACGCATGCAATTTAAAATGAAGTCATCGACCGACACCTTGCCAACCCCTGCAGACGCTGTTTATTCAAGAATCATTCAATACGACCATATACCTACCATTACTTATTTTCCAACTGCAACAACAAAGCTTTTGAATATTCCAGTAAAAACAAAAGGTAATAAAGTTGGGTATATAGACGGTGCGGGAGACAAATTACCTGAGGCAATTGTTGAATTAGGTTATGAATTATCGCTGTTAAAAGAAGCCGATTTTGTGCTAGAAAAATTAATGGGTTTTGATGCTATAATTGTTGGTGTGCGTGCATATAATATGTATGCCTATTTATCGGACAAGAATGAAGTGCTTAATAAATATATTGAGCAAGGGGGTAACGTAATAGTACAGTATTTGAAAAGCAATCAAGTGGGCGTAAATAAAATAAATGTGGGCCCTTATGCGTTTACGGTTAATTCAGGGAAGCGAGTTACACAAGAAGAAGCCCCAGTTCAATTTTTATTACCTAACCATCCAGTATTTAATTTCCCTAATAAAATTCAAGAAACCGATTTTGATAATTGGGTACAAGAAAGAAGTACTTATCAAGCCGAAAATATTGATCCGCATTTTACCATGCCAATTAGCATGAACGATAAAGGAGAGGCTCCTTCCAATGGCAGTTTGTTAGTTGCCTCTTATGGTAAAGGTAATTTTGTATATGTAAGTTTAGCGTTGTTTAGGCAATTGCCAGCTGGAAACGGCGGCGCGTATAAATTATTAGCCAATTTAATTTCTTTGCCAAAAAATACTATAAAATAAAGTAAATGAGAAGAAACATGAGCATACTTACTTTATTAGTAATAGGCCTTGTAATTGGCTGGATGATAAAGAATGTGAAAATAGGGTTGATACTTGGCTTAATTATAGGCTTGATGATTGCCATGGTGGGCACTAAAAGCAAGAAGTAAGGATTTATTTAGGGGGATTTATTATTATTTAGTTTCCTATACATCAGCATCTAGTTTCCTATACATCAGACGCTGGCGCGTCTTCTTCCCCGATCCATTTCATTTGTTTTGCAATAAAATAGGCAACTAGTCCTAAACTAATTACAACTAAACCACTCACCATCATTTTAGTACCTGTAGAAAAGAAGATACCTATCCAAATAGCAATAGCTAGGAATAAAGGGATAGGATATAAAGGCATTTTCCAAGGGAAGAAAGTTTTCCCTTTCCTTTTCACTAATAATAATAAGCCAAGTGCTTGTCCAATAAATTGAATAATTATGCGCATTGCTAGTATGCCATCAATTACTTCTTTTAGCCTAAACAGTAAACTAAAAACAAATGCTATTCCTCCAAGTACTAATAAAGAACGATGAGGAAAATGAAGGGTAGGATGCAGTTCCTTAAAAAAGGAGAAAAAGGATTTGTCTTGGGCTGCCGCATAGGGTATCCTGCTGTATCCTAATGTTGCTGAAAATAGCGAGGCAAAAGCAACCATTAATATTAACACAGTAGCAATACCACCTGCGGTTTGGCCGAACAGTGCTTTTATATAATCACTTACTACAAATTTACTATCAACAATTGTTTGGAAAGGAAGAACGCTAGCTACACTAATATTCATAGCTAAATACAGTATTGCAATACCTGTTATAGATATAAACATACTCCTCGGAATATTTTTACTTGGGTTTTTAATTTCTCCCCCTAAATGACAAACATTATAATAGCCTAAATAACTATACACTGTTTTAACACTTGCAAACCCTAATGCTGCTACAAAACCATGTTGCATTGAAAAACCATCATTTATATTCCGAATAGGTTCCATGAAATTACCGTGGGCCACACCGCCAATAATAATCCAAAGCATAGTGCCTAAAACACCTACCCACAAGAAAACAGATATTTTCCCAATAGATTCTATTTTTCGATATAACAATGCGATAACAAGTATTACCACCGAGCCGCTGACAATTTTTTCTTGAATAAAACTAAGATGAAAGAAGTAGTTAGCATACTGAGAAAAGCCAATAGCTGCAGATGCAATTACCAAAGGGGCTTGTATCATGGTTTGCCAAACAAAAAGGAAACTCATTAATTTACCCCACTTCTTTCCATAACCTTCTTTTAAAAAATGAAAACTACCCCCTGCTTTTGGTAAGGCTGCCCCAAGCTGACTCCAAACCATTGCGTCTAAGTAGGATAGCACAGCACCTGCAATCCAGGCGTATAAAAAATAAGGTCCCGCCATAATTTGAGCAACTACACTTAGTACAACAAAGGGGCCAATGCCCACCATGTCAATCATGTTGATGGCAGTTGCGTGTAAAAGACTTAATTTGCGATCTAGATGGGGCTTATTACTCATTGTATTGACAAGATAATACAAAAACGTAAAAAAATGGCGGCAAATTACAAGACAGTGGAGTGGGCAAAGGGCGCAACTATTTATGAAGTTAATATTAGGCAGTACACTGAGGAAGGCACTTTCAATGCGTTTAAAACACATTTGCCAAGGCTGAAAGAAATGGGGGTGGATATAATTTGGTTAATGCCCATTACACCCATTAGTGAAACACTAAAAAAAGGCACTTTGGGAAGCTATTATGCATGTAGCAGTTACACAAAAATAAATCCTGAGTTCGGGAATGAGGCCGATTTTTTAAGTTTAGTAAACGAGGTGCACGCGCTTGGCATGAAACTAATTATTGATTGGGTTGCTAACCACACAGGTAGGCAACATGAATGGATGCATATACATCCAGAATGGTTCACAAGAGATGCTGCCGGGCTTTTTACCGAGCGCAACGGGTGGGAAGATGTTGTGGACTTGAATTTTACTAATGAAGCTATGCGTGCTGCTTTGATAGGTGCAATGCAATATTGGATTAGCCAATTTAAAATTGACGGTTTTAGATGTGATATGGCACACTTGGTAACTTTAGATTTC
Organism: Bacteroidota bacterium; assembly: GCA_947458915.1. GTDB lineage: Bacteria > Bacteroidota > Bacteroidia > Chitinophagales > Chitinophagaceae > Sediminibacterium. The sequence goes on along the minus strand of CANHAE010000029.1, from coordinate 2,749 downwards.
TGGAAGCAAGCAAGGACAGCATGTGAAACAATAAAGCCTTTATTTTGGCTTGCCGAATGCGAAGAAGTAAGTTACCACGAAGTATTTGACGTTTCCTATGCATGGGAGTGGATGCACACTTCTGAAAAAATTGCGCATCACCAAGCTTCTATAAATGACTTATACAATGTCTTACATAAATATGCTCAATACCCAACTGGTACACATAAATTATTTTTCACTTCCAACCACGACGAGAATAGTTGGAATGGAACTGAATATGAAAAATATGGGATAGCAGCAAAAGCTTGGGCCGTATTTACATTAACTTGGAAGGGTATGCCGCTTATTTATAGTGGGCAAGAATTGCCCAACCAAAAAAGGTTATTATTTTTTGATAAAGACACTATTAATTGGCAGGGAGAACCAGCACTGCATGATTTTTATAAAACCCTAGGCCAATTAAGAAAAAAACATACTGTTATTGAAACAGGGGAAACTTTTAACCTGCCTACCAATGCAACAGGTGCCATGGCCTATTTAAGACATGATACTAAGGACTGCATTTTTGTAGGGTTAAACTTATCTAACCATGTACAAAAAATAAATTTATCTCACGAGAAAATTAAAGGCAGTTTTCGCAATATTTTTTCAGGAATGGTATTCGATTTTCAGGATCACATGACATTTGAATTAATGCCAGGAGATTATTTTGTGTATGTTAAGGACTAGGTTAAGGTCACTTAGGACTAAAAACTGATGGTTAGGTTTAATTCCGTTTTGCTTGTTGGTACTCAATAAACTCCATCATTTCGGGTAAGCTAAAGCTACTTAAGTTTTGTGCAGCGCATAATCCCGCTTTTTGTGCAACTAATACGCCATACTTGCAATCATCAAAACCTTCAATAGCGTGCGCATCGGGGTCAATTGAAATAAGTACATCACTTTTTAATGCAGTTTCAATAAAACGCCAATCAATATCTAATCGTCTAGGGTGCGCATTTAATTCAATCACCACATTGTTTTCTGCACAGGCATCCACTATGGCTTGGTGATTTACGGGGTAACCTTTTCGGCTTAACAATAAACGCCCGGTAGGATGCCCTAAAATGCTTGTATAAGGATTGCTTATCGCATTTAGTAAGCGCATCATTGCTTTTTCTTCCGTCATCTTTAAATTAGAATGGATAGAGGCAATAACAATATCAAAATTGGCTAATATTTCGTCAGGATAATCCAAACTGCCGTCATTCAAAATATCCGATTCAATGCTTTTAAATATCACAAAAGGCGCGAGCTTTTTATTTAAAATATTAATTTCTTTATGTTGTGCAAGGATACGATCGGCTTGTAAACCATTTGCATAGAAGGCCGATTTAGAGTGATCACTAATAATTAAATATTCGTAACCTGCATTTTTAGCGGCTACAGCCATCTGTTCAATGGTATGAATTCCGTCACTCCAAGTGCTGTGAGCGTGAATAATTCCTTTTATATCAGACACTTGTATGGTTGCAGGAACTGATCTTGCTATCCCTGATTCAATTATAGAAGCTAGTTCACGTTGTGCTGCTGGGATAAAGTGAACACCAACTTGTTCAAATATAGCTAGCTCATTAGGGAAGGAGATAATAGTAAAATTGGGTAGGGAAGCCCATTTTTCTAAAAATTCAGGGGAGCAGGACAAAGAAAAATCGGTCCAAAAATAGTTTTCAGGGGTAGTTAAATGCCACCTTATTTCAAAATTATCTTCCCCTTTGCAACTTATATAGCCGTCTTTATTTTCAAGTTTGAATTGTTTTGATTGTAACCAAGTTGTCAAATCATTGTCTGAAATAGTTGTAACTACATCTAAAAAATCTAAACTTTCTAGTTGTCTTTTAAACGCACCAGAAATAATATTATTTGATTTTGGAAATTCATTCGCTAAGGATTTTTGTAAACTTTCTACAAGCGATTCTACTTCCTGGTATAAATAACTTCCCTGGTGCTGTAAATAAAAAGTGAGTGCTTCTTGTATATTTTGTTGCGACTTTGTACCGAACCCTTTATAATTAATTAGTCTATTTTCTTCGCAAGCGTATAATAATTCACCAACACTTTCAATTTCTAATTCCTTCCAAATAGTAATAATTTTCTTAGGCCCAAGTCCTTTAATTTTTATCATTTCTAAAATACCAGCAGGGGTCTTTTGTATGTATTCGTCAAGCAAGGAAAGCTTTTGGGTTTGAATGATTTCTAAAATCTTTTTTCCTATTGCTTCTCCTATGCCTCTAATTGCGAATAGTTGGCTAGGTTGCATGTCAGACACGGGTTCTGTTAGTTTGTCTAGTGTATATGCTGCGTTGGTATAGGACTTTATTTTGAATGGATTTTCCTCGTGGATGTCCATTAATTTTCCTAATAGGGTAAAGTATTCTGCTATCTCGTAATTATGCATGTGTAAATATAGAAACTCGGCGAGTAGGGACAAAAAAAAGTCCTGACAAGGACTTAAAAATCATCAGCTTTTTTTTACTAGCCCTTAAATTGTTTAAATGGTAAAGTAAAAAAAAAGTCCTCGATAAATCGAGGACCTGTAAATCTATTCTTGCTGAAATAGTTATCTTGCGATAATTACTTCTTTTTTGCAACAACTTTCTTAGCAGCTTTTTTAGCAGCTTTCTTAGGAGCAGCTTTTTTAGCAGCTTTCTTAGGAGCAGCTTTTTTAGCAGCTTTCTTAGGAGCAGCTTTTTTAGCAGCTTTCTTAGGAGCAGCTTTTTTAGCAGCT
>CANHAE010000028.1 GCA_947458915.1 Bacteroidota bacterium | reverse complement strand
CGGGCAATGATTTTATTAATGAAGCAGCAATACATCCTGACCCTGTTCCAATATCTATAATTTTAAGTGGCTTATTTATGATACTTGCATATTCCACTATCCATTCAACTAATTCCTCAGTTTCTGGCCTTGGTATTAGTACATTTTCATTCACTTTATATGATTCACCCATAAACCAAGCACTCCCAATAATATATTGAATAGGTTTTCCTTCAAGGAGTTCACTTGTAAAGGTATTTAATTGTGCTAGCTGCCCGGTGGTTAAGTTGGTATCCTTATTAACAGCTTGCTGTACTTGATTCCAGCCCGTTACATGTTCGATAAGCATTGCTAGTAAACTGTTTAATTCGACTGCCTCAAATTGTGTTGATAATTTATGTTTTAAGGCTTGCTTTGTTTCATGTAAACTCATACTGCAATGTTACAAATGATTGCGCATTATGAACTAGCTTTGCCCCGATATTATCTAATCTTATTTTTAATGGATCCTTTTTACTACTACACAATAGAACAACCAGCCGTTGCCGAGTTTAAGGACAGGGGCAGTAAGTTTTTTGCGTATAGCTTTCCTGTAGTAAGTATCGATGACTGCAAAAAAAAGTTATCGCTTCTGAAAAAAGAAAATCCTAAAGCAGTTCATTTTTGTATAGCCTATAGAATAGGGGTGGATGGGTCAACATTTAGGGTAAGTGACGATGGGGAACCTGCTGGTTCAGCTGGAAGGCCAATACTAGGCCAAATTGATAGTAAAAAACTAACCAATATATTGGTGGTAGTGGTGCGCTATTTTGGTGGCAGCTTATTAGGTGTGCCAGGCCTTATTAATGCCTATAAAACAGCCACTTCTTTGGCATTGCAATTGTCGCCCATTATTCAGAAGGCGGTTGAAGTGCCCTATGAGCTTCATTTTGATTACCATCAAATGAACGAAGTAATGATGATAATCAAGCAATATAATTGCTCGGTAGTAGCGCAGTCAGCGCAATTATTTGTTGAGTTAAAAGTGGGCATCCCTAAACATCGAATAGAAGAAGTGCTAAATAAAATAAACGATTTACAAGGGATAACCTATAACACTGCAGTGATTTTATAATCCTAGTTAGTATTTATAAAAACCTGCTCCAGTTTTAACGCCCAATTTTCCTTCCTCAACCATGCTAACTAATAAAGGACAGGGTGAGTACTTGGTATTTCCAAATCCTTTATACATAATATCTAAAATACTCTTACAAACATCAAGCCCGATATAATCGGCTAATTGTAATGGCCCCATTGGGTGAGCCATACCTAATTTCATTATTTGATCAATGGTTTCAACATCGCTCACTCCCTCGGAATAAGCAATAATTGCTTCATTAATCATGGGCATTAATATTCGGTTTGCAATAAAGCCTGGGAAATCTTTAACTACGCACGGGACTTTATTAATTTTTTTTGTTAGTGCTACAATTGCTTCAGTGACTTCGGGATCGGTAGCGTTGCAATTTATTATTTCAACCAATTTCATTACGGGAACTGGGTTCATAAAATGCATGCCAATTACTTTCTCTGGCCTTTGTGTAGCAGCGGCTAATTGAGCAATTGAAATAGAAGAAGTATTACTTGCAATAATAGCAGTTGGTTTTGCGCATTGGTCAATCTGTGTAAAAATACTTTCTTTAATAGTACTATTTTCTGTGGCAGCTTCAATGACTAAGTCGGCAGCTGGCACACCTGTTTCAATTGAAGTATAAGTTGACAAATTAGAAAGCGCTGCTAATTTTTCTTCATTCGTGATAACCCCTTTTGAAATTTGCCTATCCATATTTTTTTCAATAGTAGAGATGGCTTTTTCTAATGCGGCAGCCTGTGTATCAATTAAATTTACTTTAAACCCTTTTTGAATAAACACATGGGCAATACCATTTCCCATGGTACCTGCACCTATCACAGCAATTTTTTCCATTATTTTTATTTTTTCGATTTATAATCGCCACGTTTCCATGAATTAATAAAGCTTCTCCATGCGCTTGGATTTAAAATATTCATAGGAGGCAATTGGCCTGCATAGTAATACCTGGAAGCTTGTTGGCTTAATGAAGCGCCAACTGCTTCACGTCCATCAAAAGGTAAACTGGAAAGAATAATTCTTTTTTGACTTGGGCTTGTATTTTTTCTTGCAGTTTCGAATAAGTCATCCTCATCTACTTTTGAATTCACAAAATCTCTTTCAAATTGAGCCCTTGTTGGCCTTGGTTTTAATATGGTAGCTGGTAAAAAATTGGTATCATTCACCATTAACTGAATCACACTATATTGGTTGCCTTCTAAATTTGCGGGAATTAAAATTGTTCTATTTTTAAATCCTACGCAGGAGAAAGTAATTTGCTCGCCTTTATTTACTGCGATTGAAAAAACGCCATCGTTATTTGTAATAGTGCCTCTTCCTTTATTTTTTACGGCAATACTTGCATAAGGAATGGCCTTAAGGCTATCTGCGGTCATAATCACTCCATATAGTTGCACTACCGAGTCGCGATAAATATTGGGAACTTGTTGCCCAAATACTTGATGGGTATGTAAGCAACTAATGACTAAAATAAGGAAAAGAAGGTGTTTTCTCATGTAGTTGTAAAATTAAGTCAGATGGGTTGAATTATAGCACCCTTCGCTGTTTTTGTGGGGTAATTTATATTTAAATTATTCATATTGTGGCTAATAAAACTGCAAAATAAGGGTTGGTTGAGTTAACTTTGCATGGCTATATTTTTTTAACAAAAACTTTCAAAATGACAGAGGCAGCAATATTAGCAGCGTTGAGTAATGTGCAAGAGCCAGATTTAGGTAAGGATTTGGTGACTTTGAATATGATAAAGGATTTAAAAGTAGAAGGTAATAAGGTGAGTTTTACCATAGTATTAACTACACCAGCTTGCCCCATGAAAGATTTGATGAAAAATGCAAGTGAAAATGCAATTAAATTATTGGTGAATAAGGATGCGCTAGTGACAGTTAATTTTACAGCAAATACTACTAGCTCAAGAAAGGGTGGAGAGGCGGAGCTGGCAAATGTGAAAAATATAATAGCGGTAGTTAGTGGGAAAGGTGGGGTTGGTAAAAGTACAGTTTCTGCAAATTTAGCATTGGCGCTTGCCGAGGGGGGAGCTAAAGTGGGCTTAATGGATGCCGATATTTATGGTCCAAGCGTCCCTATTATGTTTGGGGTTAGAGGTCAAAGGCCTTTAATGAAAGACGTGGGTGGTAAGGGTGTTATTATGCCTATAGAAAAATTCGGGATTAGTTTAATGAGTATTGGTTTATTAGTAGATGAGAAAGATGCGGTAGTATGGAGAGGCCCAATGGCTAGTAGTGCTATTCGCCAATTTATTACAGATGTAGAATGGGGCGAATTAGACTATTTAGTAATAGATATGCCACCAGGCACAGGAGACATTCACTTAACTATTATGCAAACTGTGCCAGTAACTGGCGTAGTAATTGTAACAACCCCTCAGACAGTAGCTTTAGCGGATGCAAAAAAAGCAATTGCAATGTTTGGTCAGGCAAATATAAAAGTTCCGATTATTGGACTGGTTGAAAATATGGCCTATTTCACGCCAGCAGAATTACCAAATAACAAGTATTATTTATTTGGCAAAGAAGGGGGGAAAAATTTGGCAGAAGAATACGATTTGGCATTTTTAGGTCAAATCCCATTAGTACAAACAATACGTGAGGGCGGAGACGAAGGGGTGCCAGCAATGGTTGGAGAGGATGAAATTTCGAAAACTGCATTACGAAATGTTGTTTCGCAGGCTGTAAGACAAATTGCAATTCGAAACGCCAATATGCCTAAAACCGAAACCATTAACGTTGTAGCTTAGTTAAGTATGTCTAATAAAATAATTATTGCCATTGATGGCTTTTCTTCTTGTGGTAAAAGTACATTAGCCAAAGCCTTGGCAACTAAATTGGAATATGTTTTTATTGATACAGGTGCCATGTATCGTGCCATTGCATTGTATTTTAAGAGAAATAATATTGACCTAGTAAATTTACCTGCTGTTAGTAATGCATTGGCCCAAATTGAATTACATTTTGAATACAATCCGGCTACGTTAAAGAGTGACATGTATTTAAATGGAGAAAATGTTGAATTGCTAATTCGTGAAATGAATATTAGTAATATGGTGAGTGAAGTTGCGGCTATTAGTGCGGTGAGAAATTTTGCAGTAGCGCAACAACAATTAATGGGTGCGCAAAAAGGAATTGTAATGGATGGTCGAGATATAGGCACGGTGGTTTTCCCAAATGCAGCACTTAAAATTTTTGTTACTGCCGACCCTGCTATAAGATCAGAAAGAAGGTTTTTAGAATTGAAAGCAGTTAACCCGGAAATTACAATGAAAGAGGTTGCAGAAAATTTACAACATCGTGATTTAATTGATAGTACAAGGGAGCATAGTCCATTAAGACAAGCTGAGGATGCCGTAGTACTTGACAATAGTAATATTAGCAGAGAGGAGCAATTTAACCTTGCGTTAAAGTGGGCCTTGGAAAAAATTAATTCATAAGGGTTTCCCATTTCTCAACTAGGCAGTCAAAGTACCCCTCTATTGCGTAAAAGGAAGCTATTTTGTGTATCACCGCTTCTACAACGGTATCTGGACAACTTGCTCCACTTGTAATTAATATATTTACATTAGGTTTATTTGGCAAAAAATTATGGAGTGTGCATTCTTTCTTTGTTCTCCAGTCAGTACTTATAATTTCATTAGTACTTATAATTTTATTTACATCGTCAATAAAAAAAGTAGGCAATTTTCGTTCGCATAATTCAACCAAGTGAGAACTATTACTGCTATTTTTTCCTCCCATCACAATTGCCAAATCTGCAGGTGTGTTCAGTAAACCAATTACTGCTGATTGATTGTCGTTGGTTGCATAACAAAGTGTATCGCGGGTATCTGCAAAGTGTTCGGCTAAATTAGCCAAGCCATATTTCTCTGTAATGATTTGCTTTAAATAGTCTGAAATTGCTTGTGTGTCAGTGGCTAGCTGGGTTGTTTGATTCACCACACCAAATTTTTGCAAATGAATAACAGGATTAAATTCAGGTGAGTACCTGCCTTCAAAATATTTTTCAAATTCGCTTAATGGGAGTGCCCCTGTAATTATTTTTCCAAGTACAATAGTGTCCTCCATATCATTTAAAATCAAAGACGGAGTATTGGAAGCTGCATGTGAAAAGGTGGCTCTCGTTTCCTCATGTTTTGGTTTGCCATGTATAAGTATTGAATATCCCTTTTTAGCAATTTGCTCACTTCTATTCCAAACCTTTTCAACAAACGGACAGGTAGTGTTATACTTTTGAATATCAATCCCTTTCTCTTTTATTTTAGCTTCTAATTCTAAGGTGGTTCCAAAAGCAGGAATAATTACAACATCGTCGGCAGTTAAAGTGTTTAATGGAATCAATTCATTGCCATTGGTATCTTGCAAGAAACGCACTCCTTTTTGTAAAAGGTCTTCGTTCACTTGAGGGTTATGAATCATCTCGCTTAATAAAAAAATACGCTTTCCTTTATTTTCTTCAATTGTCTTGTAAGCAATATCAATTGCATTTTCTACCCCATAACAAAAACCAAAATGGCGAGCTAAATGAAACTTTAATTTCCCTAAGTCTAGCAAAGTTGGACTATAGTCTTTTTTAAGTTTATCCTGTTCCTTACGCTTTTGTTTAATGGCGCTAATTAGCCTACTTCTATAGCCATTAGGCACCTCGAATTGTTTCATCAGTTAATATTTATTGTATTACAATGGCAAAAGTACATAGTTCGGCTCTTTTTACCCCAATTTTTCCTTAAACCTATTGTATTAAATAGGCATACTAGCCTCCTCTGCTTATCTTTGCGCCATGCATTATGTATCTGTAGAGTCATTGACCAAAAGTTATGGTATTACGCCTTTGTTTAAAGGCATTAGTTTTAATATTAATGAAGGCGACCGAATTGCCTTAATTGCAAGAAATGGAGTGGGTAAAAGTACGCTTTTACGCATATTGTCCGGAAAAGAAGTGCCCGACTCAGGCACCTGTAAAATTCACAAAGACGTTCATTTGGTTATGTTTGAACAAGACCCTCAATTTATAGAAACGGCAAGTGTCACTCAAAACTTATTCAATCAGGATCATCCTGTTATGAAGGCGATTAGTAATTACGAAATGGCCATGGAAAGCGAGAATGATGAAAAGATTATGGATGCGATTATGGAAATGGAGGAGCGGAGTGCCTGGGATTTTGAGTCAAAAGTTAAAACAATTTTAACCCAGCTTAATATCCATCATTTGGAACAACCAGTTTCGAAATTAAGTGGCGGACAACGTAAGCGTGTTTCTTTGGCTAAAACATTAATTCAAATTGGTTTTGAGCCTAAGCATGTGTTATTGTTAATGGATGAACCTACTAACCACCTTGACTTAAACATGATTGAATGGTTAGAAAATTATTTGATGCAAGAAAAAGTAACCTTATTACTTGTTTCGCATGACCGTTATTTTCTTGAATCGGTTACGGATGAAATTTGGGAATTAGAAAGAGAAAATTTGTACACTTACAAAGGGGATTATGAAAATTATTTAGAAAAGAAAGCAGCAAGAATAGAATCGGAATTGGCAAGTATAGATAAAGCGAAGAATACTTTTAGGAAAGAACTAGAGTGGATGAGAAAGCAACCCAAAGCTAGGACGACAAAGAGTAAAAGCAGGCAAGATAATTTTTATGAAGTAGAAGCTAAAGCGAAACAAAAAATTGAAGAGTCTAATTTACAATTAGACATGAAGATGACCCGATTGGGCGGGAAAATTATAGAAGCAAAAAAAGTGTATAAATCCTATGGGGACTTGGTGGTGCTAAAAGGGTTTGATTATACATTTAGTAAAGGGGAACGAATTGGTATTGTAGGCAAGAATGGAGTAGGAAAATCGACTTTTTTACAAATACTTCAAGGTTTAACAGAGCCAGATAGCGGCAAGATAAACGTGGGAGAAACAATTGTGTTTGGACACTTTTCGCAAGAAGGTCTGACCTACAAAAAAGACATGCGTGTTATTGAATACCTTAAAACATTTGCGGAAAACTTCCCTTTAGCAAGTGGCGGATCGTTGAGCGCTGCTCAGTTTTTGGAGTTATTTTTATTTACCCCTGACAAGCAATATACTTATTTGAGTGCATTAAGCGGAGGAGAAAAAAAGCGCTTACAATTGCTTACCATTTTATTTAAAAACCCTAATTTCTTAATCTTAGATGAACCTACCAACGACCTTGACCTTCCAACTTTGGCAGTGTTAGAGCAGTTCTTGATTGATTTTGCGGGTTGTGTACTATTGGTTTCGCATGATAGGTACTTTATGGATAAATTGGTGGATCACTTGTTTATATTTGAAGGCAATGGAGTAATTCGTGATTACCCAGGTAACTATACTCAATTTAGGATACTAGAAAAAAGTAAACAAAATTATGCTTCCCTTAGCTCCGATATCACAACACACAAACAGTCGTCGGAGGAAAACATAAATAACGAAGTAGAACGAAAAATAGCATCCCCAGTTGTAGTGGAAAAGAAAGTGGTAGAAAAAATGACTTATAAAGAAAAGCTCGAACTGGAAACGTTAAATAAAGAAATGCCGGTATTAGAGAGTAAAAAAGAAGCCATCACGGCGCAATTAAATAATTCAGCATTAAAGTACAATGAAATCACTGAACTAAGTGAACAATTAGGTGCCTTGAATGCGCAGCTTGAGCAAGCTGAATTAAGATGGTTAGCATTAAGTGAAAAACAAAGTTAAAGCATTCCTGCTATTTTTTTAGGCATTGAGTCCCTTTAATTGAGGCATAAGTATTAGTAAGTATATAAAGAAAGTTTATAATTTGGATTTGTTCTTAAACAATTTAAATTAATAACTATGAAACCAATTGAAAGGATCTCGATGTACTTAAAGTTCAGATCAATCACTCCGCATGCATTTGAAAAAAAAATCCTGCTTTCTAATGGCTATTTTTCAAAGCAGTTAAGGAATCAAGGGTCAGTTGGTTCGGATATTCTAATTAAAATTCACGCCCATTATACCGATTTAAATATATTGTGGGTACTCACTGGCGAAGGCCAAATGATTCATGAACTAGAAGTGCAGCAGCAATTTGCCATGCAGGTGGACGAATTTACAATTAGGTATGAAACTGAGAATCGAAAATTAAAAACATTAGAATCGGACGTAGAAAACTTGCATGTTGTGCTTAAGGACAAAGAGAAGATCATTTCACTTTATGAATTCATGCTTAACAACAATAATAACAGGTCGGTTACCATTGCCGATGTAGGATAATTTAGTCGATATAAAAAAGCCCCGATTTCATATCGAGGCTTTTTTATATAAATTATTTTTTTAAATTTTATACATAGGAAGAAACAGGCTCACAAGTGCAAATTAAATTTCTGTCTCCGTGGGTATTATTCACTCTAGCAACGCTAGGCCAAAATTTATTTTGTTGAACATAAGGTAGCGGGAAAGCTGCTTTTTGTCTTGAATAGCTATGACTCCATTCGTTTGCACAAATTACATTTTGTGTATGTGGTGCATTTTTTAATGGGTTGTCTGTTTTATCCAATTGTCCATGCTCAATCGCTTTAATTTCATCATATATAGCAATTAAGGCATCGCAAAAGCGGTCTAGTTCTGCCTTGTCCTCACTTTCAGTAGGCTCAATCATTATAGTGCCGGCTACAGGAAAACTTACTGTAGGTGCATGGAAACCATAGTCAATTAAACGCTTTGCTACATCTTCTGCTTCTATACCAGCACTTGCTTTAAACGGGCGCAAGTCAATTATAAATTCATGCGCACAAGTGCCATTTTTACCTGCGTATAATATTGTATAAGATTTTTCTAATCTTGCTCTCATGTAGTTTGCATTCATAATTGCATAGGCAGTAGACAAGGTTAATCCAGTCGCACCTAACATTTTAATATAAGCATAGCTAATTAATAAAATGCTAGCTGAGCCTATTGGAGCCGCGCTCACTGCGTTCGCGCCATTTCCATTATAGCTATGTCCTGGTAAGAAAGCGGCTAATTTATCGTTAACACAAATTGGGCCCATACCAGGTCCACCACCACCATGTGGAATGGCGAAAGTTTTGTGCAAGTTTAAGTGACAAACATCTGCGCCAATATTGCCCGGACTAGTTAAGCCAACTTGTGCATTCATGTTGGCACCATCCATATAAACCAAGCCACCAAGTTCGTGAATCGTATTACATATGTCAATGATTGTTTCTTCAAACACACCATGTGTAGAAGGGTACGTAACCATCAAACCGCCTAGGTTGTCTTTATGTTCAGTTGCTTTTGCTTTTAAGTCGGATACGTCAATATTGCCTGCAGCGTCGCATGCCACAACAACTACTTTAAATCCTGCCATTACAGCGCTTGCTGGGTTAGTGCCATGTGCACTTATTGGAATCAAAACAATATTTCTGTTTGTTTGATTGTTATGTGCATGATAAGAACGAATAGTCAGTAAGCCGGCATATTCACCTTGCGCGCCACTATTAGGTTGTAAACTACAAGCAGTAAAGCCAGTAGTTTGACAAAGGTAGGCGCTTAATTCTTTAGCTAATTCCTGATATCCTAAAGTTTGGCTACTTGGTGCAAATGGATGCATCCCGCCAAATTCAGGCCAGCTAACTGGTATCATTTCAGTAGCTGCATTTAATTTCATTGTACAACTTCCTAAACTAATCATACTTGTGTTTAATGACAAGTCCTTGTTTTCTAATTGTTTAATATAGCGCATCATTTGTGTTTCGCTATGGTGTAAATTAAAAACAGGATGTTGTAAATAACTTGAAGTACGTACTAATTCATTTGGAAAATTTGTATTTTTCACTGCTGCATTCAAAGGGGTTGCAGTTTTTCCTGTAAGTTGTTCAAACAAGCTAACTACTGCATGTATGTCATTGAGGGTAGTGGTTTCGTCCACTGTTATTCCAACGCTGCCATCCGCAAAATAGTGAAAATTAATATCATGGTTTACCGCTAATTTTTTCAAATTCGAAGTATCAATATCTTTCACCAGCAAAGTGTCAAAGTAAAATTCATTTACTTGGTTAATACCCAGTGACTGTAATTGTTGGTCAATATATTGGGCATGATTATGAATAGTATTGGCTATCTTTTTTAAACCAACAGGTCCGTGGTATACAGCATACATAGCTGCCATGTTGGCTAACAATGCTTGGGCAGTACAAATATTTGAAGTTGCTTTTTCCCTTTTAATATGTTGCTCACGTGTTTGTAAGGCCATTCTCAAAGCACGGTTTCCTTGTGCATCTACACTTACTCCAATTAACCTACCTGGCATTCCTCTTTTGAATTCGTCTTTAGTTGCAAAGTAGGCTGCGTGAGGCCCTCCGAAACCCATTGGCACGCCAAGGCGTTGTGTATTGCCTACGGCAACATCTGCATTCAATTCTGCTGGGCTCTTTAATAAAGTAAGGGATAGAATATCTGCAATTAAAATTACTAAGCCACCTGCTTGGTGTACTTTTTCAATAAAGTTGGAATAGTCTTGAATACTTCCTTTGTTATTTGGGTATTGAAGTATTGCGCCAAAGTAAGTACCATCAAGAGTTGCCTGTTGGTAATCGCCTTCAACTAATTGTATGCCTATTGGGTTAGCACGTGTGGCTAAAACATCTTTTGTTTGAGTAAATATAGCACTATCAACAAATAATTTTGGATGTGTTACCGTGTCTCCTTTATTCACATGATTAAATAGCATAGCCATTGCTTCTGCAGCTGCGGTAGCTTCGTCTAACAAAGAGGCATTTGAAATAGCCATGCCTGTTAGGTCGGTAATCATTGTTTGGAAATTCAATAAACTTTCCAAACGGCCTTGTGCTATTTCTGCTTGGTAAGGAGTATACTGCGTATACCAGCCTGGGTTTTCAAAAACATTTCTTAGTATTACACTTGGGGTGATAGTGCCATAGTAACCTTGCCCAATAAAATTTTTTGCTAATTTATTTTTAGCGCCAATATTTTTCAGCGATTGAAGCATTTCAAACTCACTTAACCCTTCTGGGATATTCATAGGCTTTTTCAAACGAATAGTTGACGGGATAGTTTTTTCTATTAACTCATCCAATGTTTTTACGCCAATTGCTGTCAACATTTTTTCTGTATCAGCTTCATTTGGTCCAATATGCCTTTTGATAAATTCTGCGCCACTTGTATTCAATTGCATCATAAAAAAGTGTTTTATAGGAGCACAAAGATACTATATAAACTCCTGTTTTCTGTTTAGGCTCCTATTGGTGGGGAAAGCTTGTGGATGATTATTAAAAGGTTTACATTTGTCGTCTATTATGGACGAATCTGTTGAACATTTATACGAAACCCCGACCCCCGAGGTACTTAAGAAGTTCCAAAACTTCCTAAAAAGGGTAGACAAGAAGACGATGCTAAGGCAATTGCCAGATTTGCATGATACTGCTTTTGAAAAAATTAACTGCCTTGATTGTGCACGTTGTTGTAAAAGTTATTCCCCAAGATTTAAGATGCCTGATATAAAAAGGATAAGCAAGGTAATGGGTATGAAAGAAACAGCTTTTATTGATGCTTACTTGACTATGGATAGTGATGGAGACTACGTTGCCAATGAAAAACCATGTCCTTTTTTAGGGAATGACAATGCATGCAGCATTTACGAAGATAGGCCTACTGATTGTCAACGATTCCCTTATACCGATGAAGATGTATTTTTTAAGCGCATACCCATTACAATGAAAAATGCAGAATTCTGTCCAGCTGTGCATGATGTAATGATTGCATTATTATCGAAGGGTTAATATTCCATTTTCCTAAGACTAGGTGCTTTGAACCATGTGGCAATCACAACTAATATTGTCATAGTACCTCCAAAAACAACCGATGGAATAACACCCAATGCCCTAGCGGCTAGACCACTTTCAAATTGACCTAATTCATTACTGCTGTTAATAAACATAGAATTAACACTCATTACCCTTCCTCGCATATGGTCTGGTGTTTTTAATTGGACAATGGTGCCTCTTACCACCATGCTAAATCCATCTAAAACACCACTCATTACAAGCGCTGCAAAAGAAAGCCAGAACATTTTAGAAAGGGCAAATAATATAATACAAACACCAAATCCGGCAACGGCAAGTAATAATTTTTTTCCTTGGTTTTTGCGGGCAGGGAATAAAGTTATAATTAGTATAACTAGCATAGCTCCAATATCAGCCCCCGCATTCAACCAGCCAAAGCCAATAGGCCCCACTTTTAGAATATCCTTTGCAAACACAGGTATCATAGCCACAGCTCCCCCAAACAGCACAGCAAATAAATCTAACGAAAGGGCGCCCAATAATTCTTTACTCCTAAATACAAATCGTAATCCTTCTTTCACACTTTCCATTGTTTTTTGATCAACAATATTGGCATGGGGTGGTTGTGGTTTTATTTTGGAGATAAAAAAGTAACCAATTGTAACTAAGCTGAGCACTACTATTAAGGAGCCAGTATGTCCGAATCCCGCAATAATAAAGCCTACTATAGAGTGGCCTAAAATAGAGGCAGTTAACCAAATGCCCTGGCTCCAGGTGGTTGCGTTTTGTAATAATTCTTTTGGCATAATAGTCCCCACTAGCGTTCCAAAGCTTGGTCCAGTAAAAGACCGGATTATGCCCGTGCAAAATATAATGAAGTAAATGCCAATGGCAATTTGCAATGTGCTAAAATTTTTACTACCAATAGAGGTGGATAAAAACAAAAGCCCTAATGCACAAATCCAATACAATACAACGCCACTTAGTAATAATTTTCTTTTTTCACTTACGTCAATTTTATGGCCGGCATACAAGGCTAGGGAGACTGCAGGGATCACTTCGGCTAGGCCAATGAGTCCAATAGCGAATGGGTCGTTTGTTAATTCATATATCCACCAGCCCACTAAAGTACCCATCATACGCAGGCCCATGATGAATAAAAAGCGACCAAGCATTAAATTCCTAAATTCAGTTATGCGTAAGGCAATAAAAGGGTCGTTTTTTATGAATTGGGTGGCTTTGTCCATGGCTAGCTATTAAGGCAAATTGAAATAATGTTGGCCTTCGTCTAAATCCTTTTCCAAGGCTTCAGTTATTACTTTTAAATGCGCCTCGTTATATAAAAAATCGGCATTGCTTGCATCCACAAATATGGTTTTGATATTATGTTGCTTAATATAGCTCGTGTAGGTTTCTTGCAGCTTAAATAAATATTCATCTGGGATAGCTTGTTCGAATTTTCTATTTCTTTTCTTAATGTTGGTCTGTAATTTATTTACTGGGGCGTGCAAGTATATTAATATATCGGGTGGCGTTAACTGTTGGTAAAAAACGTCGAACATTTTTTGGTAAAGCCTAAATTCTTCTTCAGGTAAATTTACTTTTGCAAATAACAAGCATTTTGTAAATAAGTAATCAGAAACAGTTATTTCTTGAAACAAGTCTTTATTTTTTACTAATTCTTGCTGCTGCTTAAAACGCTCCGCTAAAAAAAATAATTCTAAAGGGAAAGCATACTGTTTTGGGTTCTCGTAAAATTTTGTCAAAAAAGGATTTTCAGCAAATTCTTCTAAAACCAACTTTGCGTTATAATGTTGCGATAGTAATTGAGAGAGTGTTGTTTTTCCAGCTCCAATATTTCCTTCAATGGTAATAAAACGATGATTCATATTTTCGATATTCTACTTCGCCAAATATACCAAGCGGCTTGCTTAAATGGAGTTTTTTTTATACACAGCCGAAGAATCTCCACATTCTTTCAACAATAAGGTATTGTTTTTGTGAAATATTGGGTGCACATAATCTGGCGCTATTTCCACTAAAGGCATTAATACAAAATTACGTTCTGCTAGGCGAGGATGGGGTATGGAAACCATTGCAGTTTCAATTATTTCTTCATTAAAATAAATGATATCAATATCAATAGTTCTTGGACCTAGTGGATTTACACGAATTCTGCCTAGTTGTTTTTCTATATCCAATAAAGCTACCATCAGCTGGGACGCATCCAACTGAGTTTCAATTAAAAGGGCTTGATTTAAAAAAGCAGCTTGATCCTTGTATCCCCAGGCTTCAGTTTCATAAATAGTCGAAGCTTTTAGCAGTTTACCACATGCTTGTTCAATACAATCGATCGCAGTTTTCAAATTTGCCAATCGGTCGCCTATATTGCCGCCTATCAATAGGTATACTTTGTTCATAGAAGGATTCTAAAAGTAGCTCAAATATCCATAATTTTACAGCGTTACCCTATTTTAGTCCAATCTATTTTTCGGAACCCTACATTCAATTTTATTTTACCATGAAAAGTTTCTTCAAATCTTGTTTAGCTAGTTTATTGGCATTAATCATATTTACTGTTGGCGGGTTTTTCCTAATTGTAGGAATTGCTGCTAGTTTTTCAAAAGAAGAGACTAAAACAATTAGTCCTAATTCTGTATTAGTACTTGATATTGCTGAATCGTTTCCAGAACAAAGTAATGACGATCCTTTTTCAGAACTCATTAATAAGAAAAAAGGCAAAACGCCAAGCTTAGCTGAATTGATTGGCTTAATTGATTATGCAAAAAAGGATTCTGCCATTAAAGGTATTTATATCAAATGTCAGCAAAATCCTAACGGCTATGCTGCGTCTGAAGAAATAAGAATTGCATTGTTGGATTTCAAAAAAGCTAATAAATTTGTAGTGGCTTATGGGGAAACAATTTCTCAAAAAGGCTATTGGGTTGGGAATACTGCCGATCAAATATACACTCACCCGCAGGGCGGCTTAGAGTGGGCTGGATTTTCGTATGAAACTATGTTCTTGAAAGGCATGCTAGATAAGCTTGAAATTAAACCACAAATATTTTACGCAGGTAAATTTAAAAGTGCTACAGAGCCTTTCAGGTATACTCAAATGTCAGAGGCAAATAAGTTACAAACTAGTGTTTGGCTAAATTCCATTTATAATAGTTTTATTGAAGGTACCGCCGAGCAAAGAAAACTTGACCCGATATTTTTAAAAGCAATTGCGAACGAGGGAAAGGTGCAAACTGCAAATGACGCACTGGCTTTTAATTTAATCGATGGTTTAGTTTATGATGATCAATTAAAAAAAATAATTTCGAAGAAACTTAAAGGGGTAAAAGAAAATGAAATTTCGTTTGTCCTTATGAACGAATATGCAGGTTCGGTAGCACTTAGAGGGAAGAGTGGTGGGAAAATTGCAGTGGTATATGCAAATGGCGACATTGTTACTGGTAAAGGGGATAAAGAATCTATAGGAAGCGATGCATTTAGAAATTTACTTCAAAAAATTAGATATGATAAATCTATTGATGCCGTTGTATTAAGGGTAAATTCCCCAGGTGGCAGTTCACTAGCGAGTGATATCATTTGGAGAGAAGTAGACTTATTAAAGAAAGAAAAGCCAGTTGTTGTGAGTATGGGTAATGTGGCTGCTTCTGGGGGTTATTATATTGCTTGTGGCGCAGATTCTATTTTTGCTGACGCCAATACCATTACAGGATCCATTGGTGTTTTTTCGGTCGTTCCCAATGTGGAAGGGTTTATGAAAAATAAATTAGGAATTACATTTGACAGGGTAAAGACAGGAACCTATGCAGATGCTCCATCGGCGACAAGGCCTTTAAATACAGTAGAGCAAAATTTTATACAAAGTGCAGTGGATAGTATTTATTTTACCTTCAAATCACGTGTAGCTAAAGGAAGAAAAAAATCTATTGAGTATGTTGATTCAATTGCTCAAGGCCGCGTTTGGACAGGTGTAGACGCTACAAAAATTGGCTTAGTAGATAAGGTAGGTTCACTAAATGACGCTATGAAGTCGGCTGCAAAAATGGCCAAACTAAAGGGCTACTCTACTAAAACATATCCGGAGTCGAAATCGTTTATTGAAGAATTAATTGAAGGATATCAAGACAATGTCAAAGTCAAGGCAATTCAACAAGAAATTGGCATGAGTCAATGGCAGCTTTTTAAACAAATTAAGTCTCTTCAGCAAATGATGGTGGAGCCTCAAGCGCGTTTACCTATATTTGTAGTTAATCCACAATAAGCAATGCCAGCATATAGTCAAGTTAAAGCAATGCTAGCCATCACAAAAGCTAGCTTACGTTCTATTTTCAGAAGCCCATCTGCTGTTGTTTTTAGTATTGCTTTTCCGCTTATATTTATTTTGGTATTTGGCTTTCTAAGTAGTGGGGGTAATATAAACGTAAATGTGGCTATGGATGCCAAGTCGGATACCTTAAATCCGGTATATACAAGTATTAAAAAAATTGCAGGATTCAGGTTTGTAGTAAAAGATAGTGCTACTATACAGGGGGAGCTAGCTAAAGGGAGAATAACAGCACTTATTAATATTGTGCCTACTGGCAATACAAACACGCCTTATAGGATTCATTTAACAAGTTCAGAAGCGGCAAATCCGCAAAACATTCAACTTATAAAATCCATTTTAAATTCGGTTATTGCAAAAATCAATGAGGAACAGTTCCCTAATGCTGCAACCATTGCTGAAGTAAATAATCAAGTAAATCAAGTGCCAGGAAGGGTTTACCGAACTATTGATTTTATATTGCCTGGGCAGTTAGGGTTCTCTTTATTAAGTGCAGGGGTGTTTGGTGTAGCTTTTTTGTTTTTTAACTTAAGACAACAATTAGTTTTAAAACGTTTTTATGCGACCCCCATTAGGAGGTTATATATTATTCTTGGAGAAGCATTAAGCAGAGTAATATTTCAATTAATCACTGCTGTAATTATTGTGGGCATAGGGTACTTTGCATTTAAGTTTACTTTAGTTCATGGCTTGGCAACCTTCGCAAGTATTATGGGGCTTAGTTTTATAGCCCTTATTTTATTTATGGGATTTGGGTTTATTGTAAGTGGGGTAGCAAAAAATGAAAGCAGTATTCCTCCAATAGCTAATTTAATTACACTGCCTCAGTTTTTGTTAGCGGGCACTTTTTTTTCAATTGATAATTTTCCAACATGGATGCAGCCTTTTTGTAGAATACTACCATTGACTCATTTTAATAATGCAATGCGTAATATTTCTTTTGAAGGAGCAAGTTTAGTAGATGCTTGGAGCGAGGTTTCAATTCTATTGATTTGGATTGTGGTCGTGTATGCAATTGCTTTCAAAATTTTTAAATGGGAATAAATGAGATTAGTTAAATTAGTATTCATTAGTTTATTTTTTTTAAGTTTATTAATCACTGCCATATCGGCGTTGTTTCCTTCAACGGTTATTGTATCAAGAGCTATTGAACTTAATACCAGTTCCGATAAAATTTCATTTTATACGGCTGACTTAAATAATTGGGATGCATGGATGAGTGATTGGAAGCAAAGCAAGGTGCTGGTTGTAAACAATAAGGCTTCAGTTGGTTCTCAAACAATTGAATTGTTAGATAAAAACGACAGTAGTGTTCGTTACAGCTGGATTGCGACGGGCCAAGCTCCTTATTTAGTGCAATTTGAATGGATCCGATTAAAGGATGACGCCTATGTAATTCATTGGACATTTGAACAACATGTAAATTGGTATCCTTGGGAAAAATTTCAAACTTTATTGAATGAAAAAGTAATTGGCTCCAAAATGGAAGCTGAATTAGCAAATTTAAGTAATGCTATACTTGCCGAAAGTGTGAAGTAATTTAAACAGGTGACTATTTTTCATTTTGTTGAATCAGGTATTCCATGTTTCGTTTAATCCCTTTTAGTTTTGACCTAAGTAAGGGAGATTTTTTAAATCTTGCTTTAAAGGTAGTTTCTTCTATTTGCAACCAATCTTCTTGTCTCATTTGTAGCAAGCCATCCAATGGTCTAAAATGTTTTTCATGATGCGCTTTACTAAATCTATTCCAAGGGCATACATCTTGACACACATCACATCCAAATAGCCAATCTTTAAAAGGCCTGTCAGTTTCTATTTCAGGTTGTTTTAATTCAATAGTAAAATAGCTTATACAATGGTTCGCTTCGATAGTCTTGTCGGGGAGGATTGCTTGTGTGGGGCAGGCATCCACGCATTGTGTGCAACTGCCACAATAATCTTTTGTTATAGGGTCGTCATAGATTAATTCTAAATCTACAACAAGGGTTGCAATAAAGAAAAAAGATCCCGCAGTGGGTCTTATTAAATGCCCATTCTTTCCTATCCATCCGGCGCCAGCAAGTTTTGCCCAGGACCTTTCTAATACAGGAGCAGAATCTACAAATCCTCGGCCTTCAATAGGGCCAATCATTTGACGCATGGTGTCTAATAATTCGAATAGTTGTTGTCTAATTACTTCGTGGTAATCTTCACCATATGCGTATTTCGCAATTTTCGGATTTCCTGGTTCTTGCATTTCACAAGGATAGTAGTTCTTCAAAAAAGTAATCACCGATTTTGCTCCTGGCACTAACACTCTTGGGTCAGTTCGTTCTGCAAAATGGTTTTCCATATAGGCCATCTCGCCATGAAACCCTTTATCTAGCCATTGTTGTAATCGACGAGCATCTTCGGTAAGTTCAGTTGCTTTTGCAATGCCACAAAAATCAAAGCCCATTTGTGCAGCAGCTTCTTTTATAAATTCAGTGTTGGAAAATTGATTCAATCGGTGCTATTTATTTTATTGATAAATTTCTACAAACGCTTAATTAGGGTGCATGAAACATTTATCGTGTATGCAAAAATAGCAGAAAAACCTTTACAGGACTGCCTTTTATTCCGTTTTGCTATGCCTTTTAAGACATAATTACTGAATCCGCGAACTGGCTCCCTATTTGAGGGGGTATATATTGTAAATAAAACATTCATTATGAATTTAAGTCAGTACACCATTAAGGCACAAGAAGCAATTCAGGCTGCTCAACAATTGGCCTATAACAATGCTAATGCGTCTATTGAAACAGCGCATTTATTGAAAGCTATTTTGCTAGACAAGGATAGCCCCACTGAATTTTTATTGAAGAAAAATAATGTGAATCCAATATTAGCACTTCAGAAAACGGAAGAACTGATTGCTACTTTGGCTAAACAACAAACTGGAGAACCTGCTTCCAATGTGAGTAGAGACTTAAATAGTGTTTTATTAAAAGCCAATGCTGCCTTAAAAGTATTTGGCGATGAATATGTAACTACGGAGCATTTGTTAATTGCTTTATTGCAAGTAAATGACACTGTTGCAAAAAATTTAAAAGATGCGGGCTTAACGGAAAGTGGTTTAACGGCGGCAATTAAAGAGTTAAGGAAAGGCGATACGATTCAGTCTGCAACGCAGGAAACACAATTTCAAGCTTTGTCGAAATATGCAAAAAACTTGAATGACTTAGCAAACAAAGGGAAGCTAGATCCTGTAATTGGCAGAGATGAAGAAATTAGAAGAACATTACATATCCTTTCAAGAAGGAGCAAGAATAATCCCATTTTAGTGGGAGAACCTGGTGTTGGTAAGACAGCCATTGCGGAAGGATTAGCTATGCGTATAGTTAACGGAGATGTGCCAGATAATTTAAAAAGTAAAATTATTTATGCACTAGACATGGGCCAGTTAATAGCAGGCGCAAAATATAAAGGAGAATTTGAAGAACGATTAAAAGGAGTGGTGAAAGAAGTAGCGGATAGTGATGGCGGCGTGATTTTGTTTATTGATGAGATACATACATTGGTGGGAGCAGGTGGAGGAGAAGGCGCAATGGATGCGGCTAATATACTCAAGCCAGCTTTGGCTAGAGGAGAATTAAGGGCTATTGGCGCAACTACATTAAGTGAGTATCAAAAGTTTTTTGAAAAGGATAAAGCATTAGAACGTAGATTCCAAAAAGTAATGATTGACGAGCCAAGCAAGGAAGACGCCATTTCTATTTTAAGAGGATTAAAAGAACGTTATGAAACATACCACCATGTGCGCATAAAGGATGAAGCTATTATAGCTGCAGTAGAATTATCAAGCAGGTATATTACCGATCGGTTTTTACCAGACAAGGCCATTGATTTAATTGATGAAAGTGCTGCCAAATTAAGGTTGGAGATGAATTCAATGCCAGAGGAACTAGACAGGCTTATACGACAAATACGTCAATTAGAAATTGAAAGAGAAGCCATTAAGCGAGAGGACAACCCCGAGCAGTTAAAAGCTTTAAATATTGATATTAGTAATTTGATGGTTCAGCAGGACACCTTAAAAGCAAAATGGACGGAGGAAAAAGAAGTCGTGGATAAAGTGCAAAAAGCAAAAACGAATATTGAAAAATTAAAACAGGAAGCGGAAGTTGCAGAACGTAATGGCGATTATGG
>CANHAE010000027.1 GCA_947458915.1 Bacteroidota bacterium | reverse complement strand
TTACCAATAATAAAGGCTTTGAGGTGAATGCAGTTGGAGCAGAATTAAGATCGGATGCGTATTGGATGGGTGAGGCACAAAGCAGGGTGGTAGTTTCCTGTGATGCAGCAGCTGTTGCAACTATTGAAACAATGGCTGCAAAGTTTGGAATAAAATTAACAGTTATTGGCAAGGTGACTGAAAGTGATATTGCAGTAAATGGAGAAAATTGGGGAGGCATTATCGATTGGAAAAATAATTATGATACTGCGATAGAAAAACAATTAGCTAAATAAAATTTAATCCATGTCAAAACAACCCACTTTAGTTGTTACTGGTACAGCTGGATTTATTGGTTCAGTTTTTGTTCAATATTTAAATGAGCAAGGGTTTAATCAATTAATATTAGTGGATGACTTTGGCGTGGAATCAAAAAGAAATAATTGGGAGCAAAAGCAATTTTTAAAAGTTATTGAGCGGCAAGCTTTTTTAGAACAACTTCCAAACTTGGATTTCACGATTGACGCAATTATACATTTAGGCGCAAGAACGGATACCACTGAATTTGATTACGCTGTGCATGAAGAACTGAACGTGAAATATTCAAAAGCGTTGTGGAATTATGCATCGGAAAAACAAATTCCATTTATATACGCATCTTCTGCAGCAACTTATGGTAGCGGGGAGCATGGGTATACGGATAGTCATGAAATACTAGATCAATTAGTTCCTTTAAATCCTTATGGGGTCAGTAAAAATGAATTTGATAAATGGGCAATAGCACAAGCTAGTCAACCTCCCGTTTGGACGGGTTTGAAATTCTTTAATGTGTATGGTCCAAATGAAGGACACAAGGGCCGAATGGCAAGTGTAATTTTTCATGCATTCAATCAAATCAAAGAAACAGGATTAGTGAAGCTATTTAAAAGTCACCGTCCTGATTTTAAGGATGGTGAACAATTACGTGATTTTGTATATGTTAAAGATGTTGTAAAAGTAATAGGTTGGATGTTGCATGAAATGTTTGCGCAACATTGGGACAAAGAAAAAAATGGCTTATATAATTTAGGTACGGGACAAGCGCGCAGCTTTTATGATTTAGCTGCAAATACTTTTATCGCCCAAGGGTTACATCCTAATATTGAATTTATTAATATGCCACTTGACATCAGAGATAAATACCAATACTTCACCGAAGCTAATATGAATAAGCTTCGCGCAGCAGGATACACCGCACCGTTTTCAAGCTTGGAAGAAGGGGTCGGGGATTATGTGAAAAATTATTTATTGCCCGAAAAAGGGTACTAATTTCGCATTCCTTTAATAGGTCTAACTGACCAATTATATATTTCCGTAGAATAATATTTCTCTTTAAATATTTTAAATACTAATTATAATGTCTAATCATAAAATTGCTATAATAGGTGGCGGTAATCTTGGATCTTCCATTGCAGAAGGATTAATTACAAGCGGATTTGTACTAGCAAATCAAATTACTATTACTAAAAGAAATTTATCAACAGTTCAACACTTGGCAGAAAAGGGTGTAACAACTACTTCAGATAATCAAGCAGCTGTGAAGTATGCAAACTATGTAATCCTTGCTGTAAAGCCTTTTCAGATTAAAGATATTGTTGCTGATATTAAACCATTTTTAAAAGCCGAACAACACACAGTTATTAGTGTTGCAACTGGAGTTTGGATAAAGGATTTGGAAGAAATGTTGGCTCCTAATTTTGCTTTATTCAGGGCGATGCCTAATACGGCAATATCCATTCAGCAAAGTATGACATGTATTTGCGGCAACCATTCAGCTGTCAGACAAGTGGAATATGTTACTGCTTTATTTAATCAATTGGGTAAGAGTATTGTGATTGACGAAAAATTAATGGATGCGGCTACCGTACTTGGTGCTTGTGGCACTGCATATGCATTGCGCTATATACGAGCGAATATCCAAGGAGGAATTGAAATAGGATTTAGTGCTGCACAAGCTTCTTTAATTGCAGCGCAAACGGTGAAGGGAGCAGCCGATTTATTGCTTACAAAAAACACACATCCAGAACAAGAAATTGACAAAGTTACTACGCCAATGGGATGTACCATAGCTGGACTGAATGAAATGGAACACCAAGGTTTTAGCTCCTCATTAATACGCGGCTTAACAGCTAGCTATAGAAAGATCAAGGATGATATGTAGAAAAACAAATAAGTGAAGCAATAAAATAGTAACCCGAAGCGAACATTCGAGCAGTGTGCAGTGAATGAGGAGGGTTAGTTATTTTATTGCTTTTTTTGTATACATTTTAACGCGCCTTTAAAAACGCAATTGCTTTAGCATAAGCATCGGCTTTTGCAGCTGCATTATAACTAGGGTTGCTAGGGTTAGCAAAACCGTGTCCTGCTTCATACCTGTTCACTGCTAAGTTTTTACCTGCTAATTTCATATTGGCTTCAAATTCATTTACCATTGTTGGTGATGGGCTTTGGTCAAGGTTGCCAAAAAAACCAATCACATCACATTGAATGGATTTCAATTTATCCATATTTGATTCAGGACGTCCATAATACATTACTGCACCTTTTGCCTGTGGCCCTGCTATAATAGCGGTTTGCAAACTCCACATACCCCCAAAGCACCAACCCACAGAATATATATGGGCATTGCTTCCGGCATGTTTTATTGCGCCTTGGATAATAGCGGTCATTCTGCTCATATCAGCACCACGCATTAATTTCATAGCACTGTCTGGTGTTGCGGCCACTTTTCCATCATACATATCAACGGCCATCACATTTACATCCCCTAAATCAGTGTAGTATTTGTCGGCTTCTAGTTTTATTTGATCATTCAATCCCCACCATTCTTGAATTACAATAATCCATTTATTTGACTTCTTTTTTGAAGCAATAAAGTAGGCGGATGCATTTTTACCATCTGCTGCGGTAAAATTGGCCATTTTACCCAATAAGTTTGCTGGGTCCACCACCAAAGGTGCTTGGTGCATAGCTGCAAAAGCTTGTTGAGACGCTTCTATTTGGTAAGCTTGTTGGGTTTCCATGTTTAAACATTCAATTACATCGCCTTTATCAACAATTGGATGCTGGTTTTGTTGCCAATTCCAACCTAGCAAACTAGCAGTTAAAAGGATTGCAAAAAGGGAGTAAACTAGTTTTTTCATATAGTATTTTTTAAGATGTTCACTTTTATATAACACTTATAAACATTTATTGTTCATTGCCTTTGCACGATTTTGTAGGCGTCTTTTTTTGGCGTAGTTTTGTACGACCTCTAAGAATTTTCCCAATATATTTATAGGTCGATTTAACAACCATTTGAATGGCTAACCCTTCAATAGGAAACTATTGCAGGGATGTTTATTTCAAAATAAGACGCATTTAATTTTATGGCAAAGTATGTTTTTGTAACAGGTGGAGTAACAAGTAGTTTAGGAAAAGGAATTATAGCAGCTTCATTAGCTAAGTTATTACAGGCTAGAGGCATTACTGCCACTATACAAAAATTTGACCCATATATTAATGTGGATCCAGGTACATTGAACCCATATGAACATGGGGAATGTTATGTAACCGAGGATGGTGCCGAAACCGACTTGGACTTAGGGCACTATGAGCGTTTTTTAAATACACCTACTTCTCAAGCAAATAATGTTACAACTGGGCGCATTTATCAAACTGTAATTAATAAAGAAAGGGCTGGCGAGTTTTTAGGTAAAACTGTTCAAGTGGTTCCACATATCACCGACGAGATCAAGCATCGTATGATGTTGCTCGGTCAAGATGGCAAATTTGATGTAGTAATTACTGAAATTGGAGGAACGGTGGGTGATATTGAAAGTACTCCTTTCATTGAAACAGTGCGTCAAATTCAGTGGGAATTACCTACCGAAGACGTAATGATTGTGCACTTAACTTTAATCCCTTATTTAAACGCTGCTAAAGAATTAAAGACAAAACCTACGCAACATAGTGTAAGAATGTTAAGTGAAACAGGTGTACATCCTGATGTGATTGTTTGTAGAACGGAGCATCCATTAAATGATGATATTAAAAGAAAAATCGCATTATTCTGTAACGTAAAAGCGGGTAATGTTATTGAATCTTTGGATGCTAGTACTATTTACGAAGTGCCGTTGTTAATGCAAAAAGAACAATTGGATTTAATCGTGATGAAGAAATTAAATATTCAAAATTTTAAGGAGCCCGACTTAACAAAATGGAATGTTTTCTTGGATAAATTAAAGAATCCAAAAGCAATAGTAAATATTGGACTAATTGGTAAATATATCGAACTTCAGGATGCCTATAAGTCAATACTAGAAAGCTTTATACACGCAGGTGCAATGAACGAAGTTAAAGTGAATGTAGTTAATGTGCATAGTGAAAATATTACCGACGAGAACGTAAACGAATTGCTTGCAGGATTAGATGGTTTATTAGTGGCTCCTGGTTTTGGGAATAGAGGGATAGAAGGAAAAATAATTGCAGTTAAATATGCTAGGGAGAAAAAGTTGCCCTTCTTTGGTATTTGTTTAGGTATGCAAATGGCAGTAATTGAATTTGCCAGAAACGTTTTAGGTTTATCAGGCGCACATTCTGTGGAAATGGATCCTAATAGTCCACACCCTGTCATTAACATGATGGAAGAACAAAAAAGAATTACTATGATGGGAGGCACCATGCGTTTAGGCGCATACCCTTGTGCAATTACAAAAGATACACTTGCGCATCAAATATACGGTGCTACGGAAATTAGCGAGCGTCACCGTCACCGTTTTGAATTTAATAACGAATATTTAAATGACTTCCAAGAAAATGGCATGGTTACAAGCGGGGTTAATCCAGCTTCAGGCTTGGTTGAAATAGTAGAATTGCCTAATCATCCATTCTTTATTGGCGTTCAATACCACCCTGAATTAAAAAGTACAGTTGAACAACCAGCTCCTTTATTCGTTCATTTTATAGCAGCGGCTAAAAAGCATGCAAAAGGATAGGAATTTTTGAGTAACTTGTTAGGCATTAATCCCTGACAAAATGAATTCAAAAAACACATTATTTTTATGCTTATTTATAAGCGTACAAGCATTTAGCCAGTCACCCAAAAATTTAATTTGGGCTAATAATGGACATGACTATTTTACTTTGAGTAAAGGAGAAATTGTCTTGCAGGAACCTGGCAAATCGGAGGCTATTCAATTTGTTACTGGTGCTAATTTAATTCCATCTGGTGCTGTAGGGCCTATTCAAATAAATAGTTTTACACTTTCAGATAAGCAAGATTTAGTATTAATACAAACCAATGCTAAAAAAGTATGGCGTTATGAAACTATTGGCGATTACTATCTTTTTAATGTAAACAAAAAGACCTTACAAAAAGTGGGTAAAAATATGCCCGCTGCTTCCTTGCAATTTGCTAAAATAGCGCCCAATGGGCAATGGGTAGCATATGTAAGTGGACATAATATTTATGCGGAAAACATTCAAACTGGGAAACAAGTTCAACTTACCAAAGACGGCAGCAAATATTTAATTAATGGCACTTTTGATTGGGCATATGAAGAAGAGTTTTTTTGTCGAGATGGATTTAGATGGAGTCCAGATAGCAAACAGATTGCTTATTGGCAAGTAAATGCCACAGGGGTGAAGAATTATTTAATGATTAATAATACCGATTCGACATATCCATTTGCTGTGCCTGTTGAATATCCAATTGCTGGTGAAAAGCCATCACCTGTAAGAATTGGCGTAGTAGGTTTAGATGCTCCTCAAACAAAGTGGATAGCAACTCCTGATGATGCAAAGTGGGGATCTTATATTCCAAGAATGGCATGGGTTCCTAATAGTAAGGAAATTATCATACAACATTTAAATCGCAAACAAAATACAAGCCAGTTATTACTAGCCAATGTTCAAACTGCGAAGTCTAAAATGATATATCAAGAACAAGAAAAAACTTGGATTGATGTTAGGCCAACATGGGATTTTAATTATGCGAATGGAGGGTGGGATTGGTTATCCGACGGGAAACATTTTTTATGGGCCAATGAGTCGGATGGTTGGAGACATTTTTATATACAATCTACAGAAGGTGAAAAGCCCATTTGTATTACACCCGGTAATTATGATGTGATGAAAACCGCGGGGGTTGATTACGCGCGTCATAATTTGTTTTTTTATGCTTCTCCCAAAAATGCTACAGAGCAATATTTATATGTTGTGAATTGGGATACAGTAGGTGAACCAAAATTAGTGAGTCCGGAAAATCAAAAAGGATCCCATGATTATATATTGAGTAAAAATGGGGAATATGCTTTTCATAGTTTTTCGAATATTAATATAGCACCCATTAATGAATGGGTTAGCTTACCTAAACACGAACCCATTGGTGCTGCTAATGTAAGTAATGCATTAGCATCGATGCAAAAAGATAAATATGCTCCTGATTTTTTTACCGTAACAACTTCCGATGGGGTAACCATGGACGCATGGATGGTTAAGCCAACCAATTTTGATCCCAATAAAAAATATCCAATCGTTTTTTATGTATACACTGAACCTTGGGGACAAACTGCCAAAAACGAATATGGAACTGGGTTTAACTTTTTATACAATGGTTCTATGCCAGATGACGGTTATATTTATGTAAGCATGGACAATAGGGGTACACCTGTTCCCAAAGGCAGAGAATGGCGTAAATCTATATACCAAAAAATTGGGGAGGTGAATATTCGAGATCAGGCAATGGGCGCCAAAGAAATTTTCAAGCTACCTTATGTTGATACAAGTAGAGTAGCAGTTTGGGGTTGGAGTGGTGGCGGATCTGCAACATTGAATTTAATGTTCCAATATCCGGAAATATATAAAACAGGAATTTCTATTGCGGGTGTAGGAAGTCAGCTTACTTATGATAATATTTATCAAGAAAGATATATGGGCTTGCCGCAAGAAGATAAGGCTGTTTTTATCAAAGGTTCACCCAACACTTATGCGAAAAACTTAAAAGGGAATCTTTTATATATTCATGGAACCGGGGATGACAATGTGCATTACCAAAACGCCGAATTACTCATAAACGAACTAGTTAAAAATGGTAAACAATTTAGTTTAATGAGTTATCCAAACCGTTCCCATTCCATTTCGGAAGGAGAAGGCACCCATGCGCATTTACAGTCCTTATACACCAATTATTTACGTCAACATTGTCCTCCAGGAGCTAGGTAAACCAGCCCTAGCTGATTTAGAAGACGAAGCAGGAGCCATGAGTGCCATGGAAAGAATGTATCAGCGCACAAAAATTCAAGAAGAAAGTTTAATTTATGAAACTAAAAAGCATTTAGGGAAAATTACAATAGTTGGGGTGAACACTTTTTTGAATGAGCAACTTAAAATTTAAGTTTAACACAAGTAAATGATACGTTCATGTAAAGAAATCAAATCCCTGCTAAACAATATATTACTTAACTTAAAAAAGCAGCCATTCATGAAAAAAATATTTTTGAGGTGTTAATGGAGGCTGTGAAATTTTGCAGCCTTGGGCAGCTTATCGACGCTTTATACCAAGTAGGGGGTAAGTATAGCAGAAACCTTTAATTTGTACTTTTTAGCCTAAAATAGAGGCTAAAAGGGGGATTAAGACCTTGAGTGAATCATCAATAAAAAACATACCTTTGCTATTCAATTTTTAAGCTTAAAAATCAAGTATGAATACTGATAAGAATACGGTCATTGGGTTTGTTTTATTAGCGGGTCTATTTTTTACTTATTTCTGGTATACGAATAAACAACAAGGTGAATTAGAAGCCTATAAAAAACATTATACCGATTCTATTGCAATGGTAAAAACCGCTGAGGCAAAAGCAGCAGCATTAAAAGCACCTATACAAATAGATTCAACTAGTAATACTTCATTGGCTGCAGTGGTTGCCGATTCTGTAAAGGAGCAATTCACTGAAATAGAAAACGAAGTAATTAAAGTTAAGTTCAGTAACAAAGGGGGGCAAGTTGCACAGGTAACTCTTAAAAAATATAGTAATTCAAATAAGCAATTGGTGCAATTAGGGGATAGCAGTTCTTTAAACTATCCTGTTAATATTGGAAATAACCAAACAGCACAAATTAACCAAGTTATATTCCCCGTACTAAATATTTTACCAGCTACAGAAGGTGCTCAAAAATTAGAATATGCTTGGACAACCCCCTCTGGTAAAACAATACGTCACCAATTTACTTTGTACGCGAACAAATATAGTATTGATTGGAACGTGCAGTTGGATGGAGCAGATCAATTATTGACAAATGGTCAAGTAAACATCCTATGGGATGTGCATAGTTACCAACAAGAACGTACTACTGTTTATGAAAGACAAATGTCAAATGTTTGTTTTTCAGAAGGAAATGAATTCGATTACATTTCTAGTAATACCAATAAAACTTTTGAGAAACCAATCCAATGGGTTGGCTTAATTCAACAATTTTTTAGCACCACTTTAATTGCTAAGGAAGGGTTTACTTCAGGCAAGGTGGACTGGCAAAGAAAAGTGGATAGCAGTAATGGCCTTGCAACGATGCAGGCACAAATACAAACTAAAGTAACAGGTGCTGCAGTAAATATACCATTGTCTTTATTTTATGGTCCGAACGATTATAAAATCCTAGGGGCACAGGCAAAGGAGATGGATAAGATTGTGAATTTAGGCCGTGATTTGTATTCTTTTGTGCGTCCTATTAACAAGTATATTATTATGCCTGTGTTTGATTTCTTTGCAGGATTTGTTGTCAATTATGGTTGGGTGGTTTTATTATTAACCATTTTTATTCGTTTAGTAACTTCTCCACTTACTTATTCTAGCTATTTGAGTAGTGCAAAAATGAAAGTATTAAAGCCGGAACTGGATGAGATTAAGAAAAAAATGGGTGACGATCAACAAGGCTTTGCTATGGAGCAAATGAAGTTATTTAGAGAAGCAGGCGTAAATCCTTTAGGAGGATGTATACCAGCTCTTTTACAAATCCCTATTTTCTTTGCATTGTATAGTTTCTTTAATTCGAATATTTCATTAAGAGGTCAGTCCTTTTTATGGAGTAAGGACTTGTCAAGTTATGATGTGATTGCAACATTGCCATTTTCAATACCATTAGGCTTTGGAAATCATATAAGTTTATTTACTATCACAGCAGTAATAACTACTATTATTATTTCGGTTTACAATATGTCAATGACACCAACGCAGGATAATCCAGCATTGAAATACATGCCGTATATTTTTCCAATAATGTTATTGTTTATATTCAATAGCCTTCCTTCGGCATTGACTTGGTATTACACAGTTTCTAATATTGTTACTTTAATACTTCAATTAATAATCCAAAAATTTATCATTAATCATGATAAAATTTTAGCTGATATTGACGTTAAAAGAAAGACACCCAAGAAAAAAAGTAATTGGCAGAGCAAGTATGAACAAATGGTTGAAGCACAGAAAAAAGTGCAAACTTTGAAGGATAAGACAAAAAAATAATTAGCCCCAGGCATAGAGCCAGTTTTAATAAGGAACTATGTTTGCAACTAGGATGCATGAAGCGTAGAATTAATCTTTTAATTGTGTGCATTTTACTTTCGTTTATAAATGCAAACGCTCAAGCCAAAGTGGTAGGGGAGTGTGCGATACAATTCAGTATTTTCCAAACAAAATTACAGGATACTGTTTTTATTGGATCCAAGTCGGTATTAATAAAGGGGAATCAATGTAAGACGGTTTTAACCAGCCCTCATTTCACTCAAGGGCTGCATTTTAATATTCAAGAATCAAAGGCGATTATTACAAAAGAAATTGGTGCAGCAAAATTCTTACAAGAAATAAATTACCCGCCGGCTAATATGCCGACACTGCTATCAATGAAGGAGATAGCAGCTGATACGAACGTTGTTATTTTAGGATACACATGCAAGCGCATTGAATTAAAATGGAGTGACGGGGCTCAATACGACCTTTATTACACCAATGAAATTATTCCAACAGTGAATACTTTTGAATATGCATTTAAAGAAGTTCCAGGTTTGGTATTGGCATATACAATTACTGCCGAGCAGGGCGTTGCAATACACTATTTGGCAACTCAACTTGACCTAAGTCCCTTATCATTGAGTCAATTTAATATCAATACAAGTTTGTATCAAATATTAGATTAATAAAATACAAAAAAATTAAGGCTGAACAGGTGCAGGTGTCTTGAATTTAGACAATACCACTTTGTAACGATAAGGAATGACGTAAGAAATATTTCCTTTGTTATATTTTATAAAATTGCTGTTAGTACTTGAATTTGTGATGCCTTTAAAAACTAAACTAGATTTTAAGGTATAAAATGTAGCAGTCTTGTGCGTAAGTGCGCTTAGGTTTCTTAGGCTATACTTTTCGGTAACTTTTTTTGATTCAATGGTTCCGTTAATAATAACAGTCGCATACGTAGTTGATGGTGTTATAAAAAACAACATGATACAAACGAATAATATGTTTTTGGCGGTACGCATGATTAGTACAAAGATACCAAATTCTGAGATTAGCTAATGAAATTATTTTTAACGTTAATTTGGGGCTTTGTGCACAATAAATTATGGTTAATTAAAAGCTTCACTGTATATTTAATATGGTGGTTTTTGATTCTTTTAGTATTCGTAATTAACTGAAAATCAACAATCTATTTCAAAATAATCAAAAGTATGCCTATGTTCAATCAGCATAAGGACGAGGAGGGTGGCGACATTATAGAATTAATGCAGCGATTTCACAATCTGAAACACGGGCGTGCGAACGCCTATATTGAGGAGGACGACTTTGAAAGGATTATTGAACACCTTGACGAGCGCGACGAAATAAATGAGGCAATTGAAGCGGCAAATATGGCTTTGGAGCAATTTCCCTTTTCTGCTTTACTAATGATTAAAAAAGCAGACTTATTACTAGCAACAAGAAAATACCAAGATGCATTAGACTTATTGGACACTGCTTCTTTATACGACCATAAGGACATGAATTTGTTCATTTTAAAAACGGATGCTTTCTTAGCACTCGACCAACCCGAGCATGCAATAGAAATGTTGCAAGAGGCATTGCATTTATTTTCAGGTGCAGAACGTACTGAAGTGTTATTTGAATTAGCGGACGTATATGACGATCATGAAGCATTTGATAAAGTGTTTGATTGTCTAAAATTAATATTAGAAGAAGATCCTACTAACGAAGAGGCTTTATATAAAATTTGTTTTTGGACTGATTTTAATGGAAGGAACGAAGAAAGTATTCGGCTACATGAAACCATAATTGATAAAGAACCTTACTGTGCGCTTGCATGGTTTAATTTGGCTGCAGCCTATCAGGGACTTAAGTTACACGAGAAAGCTATTGATGCTTATCAATATGCAATTGTAATTGATGAAAAATTTGATTACGCCTATCGTAATATGGGAGATGCTTATTTGAGACTACGCAAATATAAAGAGGCAATTGAGGCTTTGGAAAAAGTGTTGGAGCTATCGAGGCCAGAGGAAGTGATTTATGAAGCTATTGGACATTGTTATCACAGGATGAAAAATTTTGCACAAGCAAGATTTCATTATAAAAAAGCAGCCCACTTAAATCCAGATGATAGTAGACTATACCAAAAGATGGCCGCAACTTATATGCAAGAAAGCCAATGGGAATTAGCGATTAAACAATTGGAACATGCTATTAGTATTAATAAGCACATAAATGAATACAATATTTTGATGGGGGAGTGCTATATGAATTTAGACCAGTTTAAAGAAGCAGCTGCATTTTTTAGTTTGGTGGTTAAAAATAAACCTAAACAAATCGCAGGTTGGGAATACCTCATAAAATGCTTGGTCGAAAACAGTCAATTGGATACAGCACTAGAGCAAACAGAATTGGCTTATATGTCCACGCACGGAAAAGTAATTTTCGTATTTTACAGAAGTGCCATTCTCTTTATGATGGGTAAGCAATCCGAAGGGATATTGCAATTAGAAATGGCTTTATCAAAATCGGCAAAAATGTTAAAGAAGTTTATCAAATTCTACCCTGAAATAATGCAAGATGTTAAAGTTGTTGAATTAATAGGACAATATAAGAAGGGTAAAAAATCTTGATGTTTTTAAATTACCTTTGCCGCATATAATCAATCAGTTATGATGAATTTTAATTTGACACAAATACCAGAAAGAACCCCTAAGCCTAGAATAAATGGAATAACCATGGTAATGGATAAGGGACTAAGTTTAGGAGAAGCTAAGAATTTCTTAAGCGTTTCGGAAGGGCATACCGACATCGTAAAACTAGGATTCGGAACTTCCTATGTTACCCCAAATTTGAGAGACAAAATAGAATTATACCAAGCGCACAATATACCAGTATACTTTGGAGGCACTTTATTCGAAGCATTTATTATTAGAAATCAATTCGACGATTATATTGCTATGTGTAAGGACTATAATATTAGTATGATTGAGGTAAGCGATGGTTCAATTGAAATACCTCATACTGAGAAGTGTGGTTATATTGAAAAAATTTCCAAATTTGCAACTGTGTTGAGTGAGGTGGGAAGTAAGGATGCGGAGCATATTATTCCTCCCTATAAGTGGATTGAATTAATGAGCGCTGAATTAAATGCTGGGTCAAGTTACGTGATTGCAGAAGCTAGAGAAGCAGGCAATGTAGGTATTTACAGAGGATCGGGCGAGGTTAGAGAAGGATTGGTACAAGAAATATTAACAAAAATTCCTGCCGAAAAAATATTATGGGAAGCCCCGCAAAAAGCGCAACAACTTTACTTTCTTGAGCTCATTGGCTGTAATGTTAACCTAGGCAATATTGCGCCTACTGAAGTAATTCCATTGGAGGCAATGAGAATAGGATTAAGAGGAGATACTTTTCATTTATACTTAAATAAATAAAATTGCGCAAGTTTGGACTAATTGGATATCCGTTATCGCACTCTTTTTCACAAGGCTTTTTTACTGAAAAATTCTTGACAGAAAATATTACAGGTGCGGTATACCAAAACTATCCAATTGAAACATTAGCTGCCTTTAATTTACTTTGGGCCGAAAATAATGAACTACAAGGTTTGAATGTAACTATCCCTTACAAAAAAGCAGTTATACCGTTTTTGGACAACCCCTCCACTGTAGTACAAGCTATTGCAGCATGTAATTGCATTCGTAAGTTTAACGGGGCTTATTATGGATACAACACCGATGTGATTGGTTTTGAAAAATCATTATTACCCTTTCTTAAAGCTCATCACACAAAAGCCTTAGTTCTGGGAACAGGAGGCGCATCGGCTGCGGTAGTTTGGGTTTTAAAGAAGTTGCAAATAAAATACTTAATTGTTTCTCGAACAAGTAGCGACAATACAATTAATTATCACGACCTCACCGAAGCGATTGTGGGGGAGCATAAGCTTATTATAAATACCAGTCCGGTAGGCATGCATCCAAATTTGGATCAGGCGCCCGAAATACCTTATGAAGCCATAAATGCGGAGCATCATTTATATGATTTAATATATAATCCTGCGGAAACTTTATTCTTAAAAAAAGGGGCAGCACAAGGGGCAAGTACTCAAAATGGATTGGCCATGTTGCACATCCAAGCCGAAGAGAGTTGGAAAATATGGAATGCGCCAATGCCTATTACACAATAAGGCAAGGCAGGTT
Organism: Bacteroidota bacterium; assembly: GCA_947458915.1. Taxonomy (GTDB): domain Bacteria; phylum Bacteroidota; class Bacteroidia; order Chitinophagales; family Chitinophagaceae; genus Sediminibacterium. The sequence continues at coordinate 6,782 of CANHAE010000027.1, read as the reverse complement.
AATTTTAAATGTATTTTATTTACTACGCAGAAATTCGAATAGTTTAGTCACCGCTTTTTGCCTGTGGCTATATTTATTTTTCTCAACCATTGTCATTTCTGCAAAGCACTTGTCCGATCCTGTTGGTATAAAAATAGGGTCGTAGCCAAAGCCGTTTGCCCCATTCATTTCAATAGTAATACGCCCTGTGCAAATACCTTCAAAAAAATATTCCTTGTTATCCCATAGCAAACAAATTACGGTTCTAAACTGGGCATTTCTGTTTTCAATATTTTTTAATTCCAACAAAACTTTATCAATATTTCCCTGAAAATCACGATGTTCACCTGCATATCTTGCGCTTTTTACGCCTGGTGCACCATTTAATGCTTCAATTTCTAAACCTGTATCCTCACTAAAACAATTTTGCTTAGTCATTTTAAAAATGGTCCTAGCTTTTTCAGATGCATTGTCCTGAAGGCTATCGTGTGGTTCAGGAATATCAATATCAATGCCTGCTTCTTTTAACGGAATTATTTTAAAATCAGGTCCAACCAATGATTGAATTTCTTTTACTTTATTAGCATTATTTGTAGCGAAAATCAATGTATACATGTTCAAAAACTTAGCAGGTTAATTAATGCAATGGTGTATTAAATAAATTCAAATTACAATTGGAATAGTTGTTTTAATGCTGTCCATAATTTAGACTTTTCCATTTTAGCATGCTGCTCGGGTCCTTGCATACTAGCTAAGCTATTACTAAATAATAAATGCGTCTCCCCTAAAACAATTTGCTTGTAAAGGGTGGTTGGTAGTTTTATTTTTAATTGAGCACTTGTCACTTCAAATGAAATTACTAAAACAGAAGGGAGTGTTGCTAAAAGGTCTTGTAGGCTAAAATGCTGCTTTGCTAAATTCACCAATGCTACATCGGCAAGGGTTAATTTACAAGCGTTTAAAATGGACGACAATAAACCTAAATCGGTTTCATTTAAATGAACCGCATTTTCGTCACGCACAATAATCATTATTTGCTTGAGGTGGTCCCCTAAGTATTTTAAGGGAGCAGCTGGCGCCACAGGTTTTTGTTCATTTGTTTTTTCGTTAACTGGGGTGGTTGCAATAACTGCTTCTCCCGCCAAAGTGTGCATCACTTTTTCTGGATCTTCTGGTGACTTTATTTCCTTTTCAGGCAAGACCAAACTATCTTTGTATAAAGTAACTAAAACGGCTGCTGGTAATATGGTACTTTCTGCTTTCATTCGGTTGGAAAATTAATCGAATTGATTGAATAAGAAAAATAACAATTGTAAGTTTTCCTTTTTTTCGTTTCTTTGTAATTCTTTTATAGCCTAAAACATATCAACATGAGCGCGCAGAAAATTTCTTTTATCGAAATTCCCTTTGGAGAGCTAAATAAATTAGATCCCGATAATTTTGCTTTTGGTAAAAGTTTTACAAATTATATGTTAGAAGCTGATTATATCGATGGTGAGTGGAAAAACGCGGTCATAAAAAAGTATGCTCCCTTACTAATGGATCCTTCTACTGCAGTGTTGCATTATGGCCAAGCAATTTTCGAAGGTATAAAAGCATATAAAACAGAGGTGGGGGATACTGTAATTTTCAGACCAGATGCAAATTATAAACGATTTAATATTTCTGCAGAGCGTATGCAAATGCCTACTGTTCCAAGTTGGTTATTTATGGAAGGAATGAAGCAATTAGTAGCATTGGAAAAAGATTGGATTCCAAATGCACCAGATTCCTCAATGTATATTCGTCCTTTCATGATTGCAACCGATCCTTTTTTAGGAGTTCGACCTTCGCAAAATTATAAGTTCATGATAATTTTAGGACCAGCCGGACCTTATTATTCTGCGCCAATGAAAATATTAATTGAAAAAACTTATACACGTGCAGCGCCTGGTGGTGTTGGCTTTGCTAAGAATGCAGGAAATTATGCTGCAAGTTTACATCCAGTAGAATTAGCAAAACAAAAAGGGTATGACCAAGTACTTTGGACTGATGCAAATGAGCACAAATATGTTGAAGAAGTTGGCGTTATGAATGTGATGTTTGTAATTGACGGGAAAGTGATTACGCCAAGTATTGAGAGAGGTACTGTCTTGAAAGGCATTACAAGGGATAGCGCAATAATATTACTTCGCGAAATGGGGTACAGCGTAGAAGAAAGAAATTTATCAATTGATGAAATAGTAGCCGCACACAAAGAAGGAAAGTTACAAGAAGTATTTGGTGTAGGCACTGCAGCAGTGGTTTCATTAATAGCTAAATTAGCAGATGGAGATTATGTGATGGATTTTGACGTAGAGGCCTTAAAAGTGGGACCAGCGTTAAAAAATCACCTAAATGACATCAGAATGGGGAAAGTGGTGGATAAACATAGCTGGTTAGTAAAATTATAACTAAAATGCTTAAAATCATATAGTTATGATTTTTTTTCACGACTAACTGAGACAAAAAAAACCAAATTGTTTTATTTTTTGATAAAAAGCAAATAAACATTTTGGTATTTCGTTAACGAACATTACCTTTGCCGTCCGAATTTTTTATAAACCGAATTGAACAAAACAGCATAATTAATGCCTACTATACAACAATTAGTTAGAAAGGGCCGTGAGATCATCAGGGCTAAGAGTAAATCAAGAGCTTTGGATGCATGTCCTCAGCGCCGTGGTGTTTGTACCAGAGTATATACTACAACTCCAAAAAAGCCAAACTCAGCGTTACGTAAAGTAGCTAAAGTGCGTTTGACTAATAAAATTGAAGTCATTGCTTACATCCCAGGTGAAGGTCATAACTTACAAGAACACAGTATCGTTTTAATACGTGGTGGTCGTGTAAAGGATTTGCCAGGTGTACGTTACCACATCGTTCGTGGTAGTTTAGATACTGCAGGTGTTAAAGACCGTAAGCAGTCTCGTTCTAAATACGGTACTAAGAGAGAAAAAGCAAAAAAATAATCCAGTAACAACTAACTAATATTAGACATGCGTAAAGCACAACCTAAAAAAATCCCATTAGCACCAGATCCTCGTTTTAACGATGTTCAGGTTACTCGTTTTGTTAACAACATTATGTTGGATGGCAAAAAAAGTACAGCATTAACAATATTTTACGATGCTTTGGAAAAAGTAAGCAAATTCACTAGCGAAGACGGATACGAAATGTGGAAGAAAGCAGTAGTGAATGTGACTCCAGCAGTTGAAGTACGTAGCCGCCGTATTGGTGGTGCTACTTTCCAAATCCCTGCTGAAGTACGTGCCGATCGTAAAATTTCTTTGAGCATGAAATGGTTAGTACGTTTTAGCCGTGAGCGTAACGGTAAAACTATGGCTGACAAATTAGCGAATGAAATCATCGCAGCTACAAAAGGCGAAGGTGGAGCATTTAAAAAGAAGGAAGATACACACCGTATGGCTGAGGCGAACAAAGCGTTCTCTCACTTTAAAGTGTAAAGCCCTCAACAAGCTTAAATTAACCCTCAAGGGTATTAAAAATATAAACCTCAGCATTCATTTGTTGAGGTTTTTTGTTGCACTATAGGGAGCTTGTAGGGGATAAGTAAGAATTATTAGGAGACTTTAAGAAAAATAATTCGAGAATGGTCCTTTCAATTACTAATATCATTAACTTTGCGCCTCGGAAAAATGCATTTAAGATTAGCTATTTTCCAGCGAATTTAAAAAATAAACAACCCTTTTATGGCGGACTTGAAACTACAAAGAAACTTTGGTATTGCTGCGCACATTGATGCGGGTAAGACTACTACCACTGAGCGTATCTTGCGTTATACTGGTATGATTCACAAAATTGGTGAAGTACACGATGGTGGTGCTACCACTGACTGGATGGAGCAAGAGAAAGAAAGAGGTATCACAATTACTTCTGCAGCTGTAAGTTGTCAGTGGCAATTCCCAACAACATTGGGTAAAAAAGATGCTAATACAAAAGATTATTATTTCAATATTATCGATACTCCAGGTCACGTTGACTTTACGGTAGAGGTAGAACGTTCAATGCGTGTATTGGATGGTTTGATTGCTTTGTTTTCAGCGGTTGATGGTGTTGAACCACAATCAGAAACAGTATGGCGTCAAGCAAACCGTTACAAAGTTCCACGTATTGGTTTTGTAAATAAAATGGACCGTGCTGGTGCAGATTTCTTAATGGTAGTAAACCAAGTTAGAGAAATGCTAGGTGCAAAAGCGGTGCCTTTACAGTTACCTATTGGTGCGGAAGATGGTTTCAAAGGAGTAGTGGATTTAATTAAAATGAAAGGAATTATTTGGGATGATGCAACGGAAGGAATGACTTATTCTGAAATTCCTGTTCCTGCAGATATGAAAGAAGATGTTGATTTCTGGAGAGCTCAATTAATTGAAGCTGTTGCAGAATATGACGATAAATTAATGGAAAAATTCTTCGAAAATCCAGATTCAATTTCGGAAGATGAAGTACATGAAGCAATTCGTAAAGCTTGTATCGATTTAAGTATCGTTCCAATGATGTGTGGTTCTTCTTTCAAAAACAAAGGAGTTCAAACAGCATTAGATGCGGTATGTCGTTACCTGCCTTCACCAGTAGATGTTGACGATACAGAAGGAACTGATCCTGATACAGGAGAAAAAGTTTATCGTAAACCAAATGCCAAAGAACCATTTGCGGCATTAGCTTTCAAAATTATGACAGATCCTTTCGTAGGACGTTTAGCGTTCTTCAGATGTTATTCTGGTCACTTAGATGCGGGTTCTTATGTAAGGAACGTGCGTAGTGGTAAGAATGAGCGTATCTCTCGTATCATGAAAATGTTTGCGAACAAACAAAACCCAATCGATTTTATCGAAGCAGGTGATATCGCAGCTGCGGTAGGTTTCAAAGAGATTAAAACAGGGGATACATTATGTGATGAGAATCACTTAATCGTTCTTGAAAATATGTTTATTCCAGAACCGGTTATCTCGGTTGCTGTTGAGCCAAAAACTCAAGCAGACGTTGATAAAATGGGTATGGCAATTGCTAAATTAGTAGAAGAAGATCCTACATTAAGAGTTAGAACTGACGAAGACACAGGACAAACAATTTTATCAGGAATGGGTGAATTACACCTTGAGATTATTGTAGACCGTATGCGTCGTGAATTTAAAGTAGAGATCAACCAAGGTAATCCTCAGGTTGCTTATAAAGAATCATTTGGAATTACTTTCGAGCACCGTGAAGTGTTAAAGAAACAATCTGGTGGTCGTGGTAAATTTGCCGATATTCAATTTACAATCGGACCTGCTGATGAAGAATGGTTAGCAGCAAACCCTGACAAAAAAGCGTTCCAATTCGTGAATGATATTTTCGGAGGGTCAATTCCAAAAGAATTTATCCCTGCAATATCAAAAGGCTTTGAATCAGCAATGACTACTGGTGTTTTAGCTGGATACCCAGTGAATAGCATGAAAGTAAGAGTATTTGATGGTAGCTACCATGATGTGGATTCTGATGCAATGTCATTTGAACTATGTGCTAAGGCTGGTTTCAGAAATGGTGGCAAGAAGGCTAAGCCTACCTTGTTAGAACCAATTATGAAAGTAGAGGTAGTAACTCCTGACCAATACATGGGTGACGTAACAGGTGACTTAAACCGTCGTCGTGGTATGTTAGAAGGTATGGATAGTCGCGGTAACTTACAAGTTATCAAGGCGAAAGTGCCTTTGAGCGAAATGTTTGGTTATGTAACTCAATTACGTTCATTAAGTTCTGGTCGTGCTACTTCAACAATGGAGTTCAGTCATTATAACCCAGCACCGAACAATATTGCTGAGGAAGTTATGGCTAAAAACAAAGGAAAAGTAAAAGACGAAGAATAGTTTGTCTTGAAGAATATAAAAGCCTCCAGGATTCGTTCTTGGGGGCTTTTTTTATTATGAGTGGTTTTTGTATGGGAATAGGAAGGCTTTTTAAGGGTAATTTTACATTTAATGTATTGATTATTAATATTTTAAGTATTCATTAAATTATTTTTGATTTTTTTTAAAAAAAGCACAATATTTCTTGAATGTTAAGCAACAACCCATTACCTTTGCAACCCCAAGATAATTTGGTAAAATAGCTATGTCTCAAAGAATTAGAATAAAATTACAATCATACGATCACAACTTAGTAGATAAGTCTGCTGAGAAAATCGTAAAAACCGTTCGCAGTACAGGTGCAGTAGTAACAGGTCCTATTCCTTTGCCTACACACAAACGCATTTTTACTGTGTTACGTTCACCGCACGTTAACAAGAAAAGTCGTGAGCAATTCCAATTAGCAACGCACAAGCGTTTATTGGATATCTACACTTCTTCATCTAAAACAGTAGACGCCCTAAGTAAGCTTGACTTACCTTCAGGTGTTGAGGTGGAAATAAAAGCATAAGTATTTATAATTACTATCTCCCAATCGTTGCACATTATGCAGCAGTCGAGAAAGGAGCGCTGGTTTGAATAAGTAAAATATAAACAGGCCCTTCGAGGTTTGTTTACTTCCGGTACTTCCTCTTCCCGTTCACTCGGGAAAACAACGGAAAAGGTCGGCAGCAAACAGGGATTGAATCCGAGCTACTTTAGGGTAGCATCATCATCGGATGTCCTCAGAACCAAGAGCGGGGCATAAACCGCAAACAAGATGAAAGGTATTATTGGAAAAAAAATTGGTATGACTAGCATCTTCGGAGCAGATGGAAAGCAAATTGCTTGTACCATTATCGAAGCTGGTCCTTGCACAATCACACAAGTTAAAACACT
>CANHAE010000026.1 GCA_947458915.1 Bacteroidota bacterium | reverse complement strand
TGAAAAAAGTATTTCTTTTCTCTATTGCAATGTCGTTAGTTTTTATCAGTTGTAAAAAAAGTAGCAATAACGCAACCTGCACATTAAGTTCATCTTCTATAGTTGGTAATTACAAAATGACATCTTACATTGCGACTATAAATGGACAAACCATTGATTTATTTTCGGACACAACCTATTCTCCTCTTTGTGTACGCGACAACATCTACTCAATTAACTCAAACGGAACATTCTCCGAATCCGAAGGAGCAATATCATGTAATCCCCCATCAACTGATGGCAATAACGCAACATGGTCTTTGAGTGGAAATAATTTAACTGTAGTAGATAGCACAACTACTCAAGTATTCGCTGTATCTGATTATTCGTGCGCGTCTTTTAAATTAAATGTGTCTGATTCTACATCTAGCATGTCATTTACCTTTACAAAACAATAATATCTGTATATAAATTGCTTTAAAGGGCCCGAAGGGCCCTTTTTTGTTGACTTGCTAGCGTTTTAACTGCACGTGAAATGGCACGCATTCAATCTTTTCCAGATAACTTTATTTTTAAGCGGCTAAAAACAAGCAACTTATTCAACTTGGTAATGCTTTACCTCCTTTATTGTCTGTGGCAATTAGAAAATCTTATGGTGAAATTTAGAATTGTTGAGACAAGTTAATATTCTTTCAGACGAATTTCTGGTCTATAAATTTTTCAATTAATTTAATAGCATGGTAAGATTGTATAGTAAAAAAAGGAGAGAAAATTTATAGATCAGGAATAAGTTTTCTCAATTCGATAGCTCAACCTGTTTTTTTCTGATTGAGAAAAGAAATCAATTAGTTCTACATTGTACAAGTGAATAAAACTCTTTTATAAAATCTCAATTGTGTCGTAATTGAGCCGTAGCGATAAATTTAAAAATGGTTCCAATTTCTTGAAACCCTTTATTGTGTGGCTCTTTAATAGTGAGAGTTGCAGCTATAGTGCGTTGATTGAGTATGTGACTATCAGGAAAATAAAGGGTTGACTTCATGTAAAATTACAGGGCGTCTATTTGTCATTCAACCCAATACCAAATCCAAACATTGCTGCGACCAAGGCCAGGTGAATAATCATAACTGCCTTTTGCCAAGTTGGTCTGTCATTCCACTTTTGTTCTGGATTGAAAGGATCAAATGCTAATCCTATACCCAGAGATGCTGCTGCTTGCATATAATCTTTAGAAAAAAATGCTTGAAATAGTCCTAAGAGTAAAAATCCAATGTAGAGGTACTTGCTGAAAGGTGCGTTCATTTTGAGTGTATTTGATTTAGAACAAAATTAAAAATTCTTTTAGAAAAAACAAAAGATGCAGCTATAATGCGATGATTGAGTATATAACTATCAGGGAACTAAAGGGTTGAACTTCGTGCAAAGTTGCAAGAGGTTTTTTTTAATCAAAAGGTGACAATAGGGTTGATTAAAATTTGATAAACTCTTTTGCGCCTTCAGAAAACCAGAGACAAGGATATGGAGCATTACTCATAAATAATATGTTTTAGAATTGATTTTGTAATCTCTTTTCTACAATCTGCAAAATTTGAATTTATTTCGGAGCGCTTTTTGAATATTCGTGTCGCAAAAAAATATACATTATTTTCACTAGTTACATAACCAACCCACCATCCCATATCATTCCCATCCAATCTTGTCCAGCCAGTTTTTGACCTAATAGTTTCTTCTTTTGAATTTTCAGAAATCATCACTCTCTTTAAAATATCTATATTTTTTTTTGAAAACGGAGTTTGGTTTTTGTAAATTTTAATTAAAAACTCTACTTGCTTTTTTGGCGAAATAGCAAAAGGTCCAAAGTTCCAAAAGTCAACGCCTGATTCAGATAGATTTAAATTTCCGTAATGACACTTTCTCAAGTAATCTAAGTACTTATCCTTTCCTATTTTTTTTGCGAGTTCAATAAAAACCCAGCCTGCTGATAATTCAAAGGCTTCCTTTACAGTCATATCTCTGTATATATTTGGGCGGTATCCGTAAAGCGTTGTGTCTGTTTCTCCTGTCCACTTAATTACATCATTTTCATTGCTAATTATTTTTGTTTCCAAAGCAATTAGCAAATTAATAATCTTGAATGTAGAAGCAGGTAAGGTTTCTTTATTTGCATCAATAGTGTCACTTATATACCATTTCTGTTTAGTGTAATCGTAAATGGTGATACTACCATTAACATTACAATCCTTAAAGGGTTGAATTAAATTAACTTGTCCAAAAGTGTAGAAACAAGTAAAAGAAAAGATTGCTAAAAAAAGGGTTTTCATTGTCAAAAGCCATTCAAAATAAAAAATGTACTTGAAATCAATTCAAATTTAAGTAACGTGAATTATATTGACAACGTTTTTATATTGGATGAATAAATAAAAAGATGCAACTACCCTAACTCACTGATAGACAAAGAAAAAGCCATCATTTTTGATGGCTTGTCCAGTGTGGCTCCCCTTACAGACGAAAGATGCAACTATAGTGCGATGATTGAGTATTTGACTATTTGGAAATTGTAGGGTTAAACTTCGTGCAAGTTTGCAACTAATTGGACTTAAATAATTTAATTGTATAGTCTAGTAGATCAACGCCTCCAATTTTTCCGTGACCAGGTATTACAATTTTAACATTTGGATATTGTTGTTTCACTTTCTCAACAGTACTTGACCATTCTCCAACATTGGCGTCCCCCAAATACCCTTTTGTGGCCTGTAGTTCTTTTATTAAACAGCCTCCAAATAAGATATTTTCATTTGGAAAATAACCTACAACGTTATCTTTAGTATGTCCTTGACCAAAATATTTTATTACTGCAAAGGCATTACCAAGATTTAATTTAAGGGAATCGTTAAATCCATTTTGAGGCACTACAACATTATTTATTTTGGCTAATTCGATGGTACTAAAATTACCAAACGAAGGGATTTGTAACTTATGAAATGAGGATAAGCCCCCTAAACAATCATCGTGAAAGTGAGTAGGAACAATCGCATTTATTTTACAATGAAGTTTTTTCCTAATGAAATTGATTAAATCTTCAGCACTTTTATTATTAGTAGGTGTATCAAACACAACCACTTCATTTCTATTTCTAACTATCATCCCGTTACAGGGAACGTTCCCGAAATCATTTGTTTGTAGGTATGAAGTATGCAAAAATGCATTATCAGAAATTTGAATGATAATCAAATCTTCAGAATGATAAACTTCAATAGGCTTAAATTCTTTGGGACTCAACGTGCTTTGGGAATATACATTTCCACAAAGTGAGAAAGTTAGAACCAAAAGAAGTGTTTTCATATGGTAAATATAAGAAAAGATGCAACTACCCTAACTCACTGATAGACAAAGAAAAAGCCATCATTGCTGATGGCTTGTCCAGTGTGGCTCCCCCTGTCTGACTTGAACAGACGACCCTCTGATTAACAGTCAGATGCTCTAACCAACTGAGCTAAGGAGGAGTATTCCCTTAAAGGGTGGCAAAAATAATAAATTTTAGCTAAGAACAAAACATTAAAACAAAGAAAAGGGCTTAAATCCAATAAAAATTCCTTCTGGGCGGGTTTCAACGGGGTATGTTTTCAAAAAATAGCCCTCCCCGCTTGTATTTCGTCCATTTTTCATGTCAAAAGCATATCGGTGTAAAGGACAAACTACCTGACCAAGGGGATTAATGTAGCCACTAGCCATCCTGCCACTTGCATGTGGGCATTTACTCGCAAAAGCAAAGTAACCATCTTCCCACTTAGCTAAAGTGATTTTTTTGCCTGCTACTTCTAATTCTAATAAATTATTGTCAGGCCATTCTAAGGTTAAAGGCGAATCGGTGACTAACTCCCAGTTTATATTGCCGCTCATTAGGTAAAGAAAACAGTTTTGTAAGGATATTTAATTTGATATACATCTCGCACTTTATGCAAAATCATGGTTCTTAATTCTTCTACATTTTGTTTTTCTAATGCAGAAATAAAAACGCAATTATTATTAGTAACAATACTCCATCTTTCTTTAAGTTCTCTTAAAATATCTTCTTTCACTTCGTCCTCCAACCATTCATCAAAATATTTTTCTTTATACAAATCCATCTTATTAAAAATAGTAATTACCGGTTTATCGAAAGCCTTTAATTCCTGGAGCGTTTTATTTACAACTGCAATTTGGTCCTCGTACTGCGCATGAGAAACGTCCACCACATGTAATAAAACATCGGCTTCTCTTACTTCATCTAAAGTACTTTTAAAACTTTCTACTAAATGGTGTGGAAGCTTACGAATAAAACCCACGGTGTCACTTAATAAAAACGGAGTGTTTTCAAAAACTACTTTACGTGTAGTAGTATCTAGCGTTGCGAATAATTTATTTTCAGCAAACACTTCACTCTTGCTAAGTAAATTCATAATAGTGCTCTTGCCCACATTCGTGTAACCCACTAAGGCAACACGTATAAACTCACCACGTTCTTTACGTTGCGTGAATGACTGCTTGTCAATTTCAAGTAAACGCTTACGTAGTAATGAAATTTTATCCTTCACAATACGGCGATCCGTTTCAATTTCTGTTTCACCAGGGCCTCTTGAACCAATACCCGCACCTTGCCTTTCTAAGTGCGACCACATTCCTTTTAAACGCGGTAAAATATATTGGTACTGTGCAAGTTCAACTTGCACTTTAGCTTGCGCTGTGCGTGCACGACTTGCAAAAATATCAAGTATTAAATCACTTCTGTCAATAGTTCTTACACCCACTTCCTTTTCAATATTGGCAATTTGTGAACCAGAAAGTTCGTCATCAAAAATTACTAAATCAATATCCTTTAGGGCTACATACTTTTTTATTTCTTCTAATTTACCCTTGCCCACAAAAGTTCTGCTGTCGGGATGCGGTAAACGTTGCTTGAATGATTTAAGCACAGTAGGACCTGCGGTCTCTGTTAAAAAAGCCAACTCGTGTAAATATTCGTTTACTTGTTCTTCAGTAGTTTCTTTCTGAATCACGCCAACCAACACTGCCTTTTCGTCTTTTTTTATTATTTGCTTCTTCTCAATCAAAATAAGTTGTTTTTACAAAGATAAACTAATCCATTAGCCAAATAAAAAAACCCTCAACTAGTAGCCAGGTTGAGGGTTTTATAAAATATTATTAATAATTTCTATAAACCGCTTATTGTGAAACCTACAGAAACTTTGTTCATTACAGGGCCAAAACCATCACGCAAAACACCCGTTACTTGGTAAGCCGCATGAATTGCAAACAAGCCATAACCAGCCCTACCTGTAACCGAAAGGTCGGTAGCGTTGAAGAAACGTTTGCTTAAGTGTTTTTCAATATATCCTTTACCGTAAACAGAACCACCAGTTGCTGTTTGATAATTTTTAGACTTAGAATATGCTTTTAATAATGTACCTATTTTCAAACCAGCAGCTAATTTCCAAGACTTGCTAGGGTTTTGAGGATTACTGTAATATCTTAGTTCCGCAGGTACTTGAAAGTAAATGGTAGTTACTTTATTTTTTGCAAAATAGTTAGCAGAAGAATCTAAGTGCGTAAACGGCAATGTAGTTGCCGCCGACCTTACATCCACTTTAGTATGGTCGTCAAACATAATGTTTGAAGTTCCGATACCACCTCCATAAGCCAAGCTGTAATGAGGATTCTTCTTAAAAGGCCTATCCATCATAAAGTAAATATTGAAATGCTTGCTTAAACCACTTGTTTTAACACTATCGGGCTTGCCTGTCCATGAGTCGCTTCCTATTTGAAACATTAAATGGTCAGCAGTACGACCTGTTAAATCAATTTTAGAACTATTGGTAGAGGTTTGGGCTTGTAATAATGTTCCAAAGAACATAATAGCCATTGCAGATAAAATAACTTTCTTCATTTAGCAAAAATAGCAGAAAAAAAGGGTAGATAGCAGTAAAAAAGGTTAAAAATTACTACTTTTGCAGCCTACATCGAAAGATGCGGGCCTATAGCTCAGTTGGTTAGAGCACCTGACTCATAATCAGGGGGTCCCTGGATCATGCCCAGGTGGGCCCACAGCCGAAAGGCAACATTATCAAGGGTTTATGCTGTTAAAAGCGTAGACCCTTTTTATTTGGGGATGGTTCTATCGAGGTTTTGTGTTATTAAAGGGAAAACAGGGGGAGGCGACTATGAGGATAATTTGAATAAAAAAACATTACTATTTTAATTCTCGTTCATTATCAATAAATGTTTTACGCATCACCCAAACTTTATATTATAAATTAATCATATGAAGTACATTTGTTAAATTTCTCTTTACTCAATAAAATATTATAAAAAAATACTTCAATAACTGGAATAATAATAAAATTTATGTTCAAAATCATGTTTCAAAAAAAGATACTTTTTTTTATTTTATTGCTCTTTATTTCTATAAACTCTGTGTTTAGTCAACTATCTAAAAACGATACAGATTCATTAATAAAGCATTTATTGATTCTTTCAACTAAATGGGATTCTTACTCTGTCAATGCATCAAATACTATTTTGGCTAAATCAAATTATGGAGATAAACATTTAAATATTTTTTTTAATGATTTTTTTGAAAAAAATAGAATTTCAAACGATTTATATAATTATCTTATCTATCCTACTGTTTTTTGGCTTGGTGCTCCAGTTAACCAAAAAATTCAAAAAGCTTTGTTCCCGGTCTTAATAAATTCAATTGACTCTATTTATAATAAAATACCGTCTTTCCCAAGTATCTTAAAGACGAATGACTCGATACGAAATGACATTAACAATAAAACCTCTTTATTGGGAAATATAACAGCAAAAAAATATAGTTTATTGAATGATATTGAAATTTCAGAAATTGACTTAAAGCTAATTTCACTTATCAATAGGTCTTCTTTTCTAAAAAGAGATAGAAAATTTGATGTTGATAGTTTCGCTTATGTTGCAAAAATAGCTACAAATATTCATGAAATTTTAATTAGAAATAAAAATCTTGATAGAACTAGAATAGATTTATTGATTAATACCATTAAGCTTCCTATAAATTACGCCTCTATTTTTATAAAGCATAATTTATTTATTTCAGATAACAATTCAATGTCTACATTAGATTTAATATTTCTAGATTCTTTATTATCTTTTGTACCTAAGCAAATACATAATTTAAGATTAATGACTCATAGTGGTTATTTGTATTCTAACAATCAAAGTCAAATTGACGGAAGATACAATATAGAAGCAGTGAATGTGTTAAGTACTGTTGGAGGATTTAACGAGAATGGTTTCCCAAATGAAGTTGAACCATATATTGGGGATGGTTTTTCTCTAATAGCTTCACATGAGTTAAATCACAGGATTGATCCTGACTATATATATATTAATTCAAAACGAAATAATAGAAGAGGGGAATTAATTAAGCAAGCAGGAAATATAAAATTAAATTATTTGAGAAGTATGTTTGACGATACTTTTTTTACAACTAATCCTCAAGAATTTATTGCCTCAATTTCTAATCAATACTTGACTAATTCTGAATTAACTTTAAAATTAGCATTGAAAAGATTTGATTTAGGATATAAAGAACCAATTAATCAATTTTTATATTTTTCTGATTTATATACTGCCGAATCTGATACTACTATATTTTACCTAAATGATACTAAGGCAAATTTGAAATACTACAAAGTGCCAATTAAAAGAAACATTGATAAAAATATTACTGAAATTAATTTTAATAACCGTATTTATCGATTTAATTTGGACATAAATGGTAATGTAATAAACTATAAAGCTGGCCCAACTGAAATTTTTGGCAATAGTAGTTTGTGTTCTGGCGATACGACTTCTTATGCAGTAACTTCTTCCAATGGTTTTTGGTATACTAATGACACTAGTGTTATTTCTATTAAAAATGGTTTTGTAAAAGCATTAGCAAATGGTAATATATCCATTTATTATGTAGATACAACTTTTAGACAAAAAGATACAATAATTAAAAAAATTATAATTTATAAAACTCCAGATCAACCTATTATTACAAGAGATACACAAGGGTTTTTAATTTCCAGCAACCAATTTAACAATATTTGGTATAAAGGAGGTGTTACATTACCAGATACAACCCAAAAGTATAAACCAACTGCGCTTGCCTCGTATACCACTAAGACAATTCAAAATGGTTGTATAAGCCCAATGAGTAATCCCTATTATTATCTAGTTACAGATATCATTAATTTGAGTAAAGATGAGTTTATCAAACTAGCGCCTAATCCATTTATCAATCAATTGAACTTTGATTTTGTGGTTAAAGGCTATCAAAAACTAAACATAGAAGTATATGATGTAGCCACAGGTGTAAAAGTGGCAAGTAAACAGAATCTAACAGCTGGCATGCCCATCTTTTTGGGTCAATTTTCAGCAGGAACTTATGTGATTAAAGTAACCTCAAATGACAATAAAATAACTTATCAATTTAAGATGGTAAAACTATAGAAATCCCCGGCCAGGTTCCTGGCCAGGTTTTCACGAAAAACGAGTTAAAAGAGGTGAAATATGAGGAATATAAATCTATTTAAATCTTGTATACCACCAAAACCCTCATAATCAGGGGGTCCCTGGATCATGCCCAGATGGGCCCACAGCCGAAAGGCAACATTATCAAGGGTTTATGCTGTCAAAAGCTTAGACCCTTTTTGTTTGGGGTAGGTGTCGGCCAAGTTCTAGCCAGGTTTTGAGTTTTTTTTGGGAAAACGGGGGTTAATAGAAGTTAAAAGGTAAAATTTTAGGAACGTCAAATACAGCAACCTCATAAGGAGCAAGTTGCAAAGCCGTATTGTTAAATTTTGATTTGCCAAAAAGTAAATGAGATGTATCAAAGTTTTGTTTAAATATTCCTTTTTGGGTTTCACCAGATAAATTAACCACTACCAACACTTTCTGATTCTTATATATTCTGATGAAACTAAATATTTGACTATTATTATTTGGAAGGTTTGCATATTTGCCTATAGCCAAAGCTGTATTACTTTGCTTTAGCCCAATCATTTTTTTGTAATAATTAAATAGAGAACTACTATTATTTTTTTGCTCTTCCACAGAAATACCGTCATTTGATTTCATGATGCTGTTATCCCACCAGCCGCCAGTATTCTTGTACCAAGTAGCCATACCTTTTCCATCAGCACTTTTATACCACTCAAAAGCTGCACGCCTTGGAATATCATTACCATCCGTATTACCCCAATTACCAATTTTACCCTGCATGCCAATTTCTTGTCCGTAATAAATTGAAGGAATGCCGCCCATTAAAAACATTAATGAGGCTGCTAATTTTTGCTTGTAAATATTTGGTTCTATCGAAGCAAACCGTTCCATGTCATGGTTTTCTATAAATATAATTTGATCATTGCCAGTAGGGCATTGGGCCAAAATAGTATCTGCCTTGTTAATCAATGTTTGCTTATCAAATGATAAAATTGCCTGCTGTAAACCAAAGCCAAACACCCTATCAACACCTGCATTATTGATATAGGAATATCCAAAATCTCTCCAGTCTGCCTGTTCTGCTACATTTTTAATAGCTGGGTTCATTTGTTTTACATGTGCAAGTAATGGCTTCCAAAATTCAGCAAACAAATTGGTAAGTGCTGGTTTGCCATCTAAGTGATCCATAGCATGATCCAATCTAAAACCATCAACACCATCGTCAAATTTTCCGTCTGCATTTGGATCAACAAAAAATCCAAACAATTTTTTATTGTATTCCAACACTTGCTTATTACGTAGGTTTACCGTTGTGACTTTTATAAATGAACCGTCATAGCTATTTAATTGACGCAAATCAAAAACCATTGTTGACGGAATTTTATGTGCGGCGTCATCAAACAAAATATAATCGCTGTAGGGTGAGTTAAGATTTCCTACCGCATCTTTCCACCATGCATGCTTTTCAGCAACATACTGCGATTCCATATCTATGTATATTTTCATCCCGCGCTTATGTATTTCTTTAACCAACGCAATGTAATCTTGCATGGTACCAAATTCAGGGTCTATTTTTTCGAAATTGTTTGCAAAATAATTATGATAACAATCTGCGTCATACAAAGGCAACAATAAAATAGAGGTAACGCCAAGTTCCTGTAAGTACGGGAGTTTCATTTTTAACCCATTCAAATCCCCATGCAAATCTCCATTACTATCATAAAAACTACGCTGATTAAGGTGGTACAGCACTTCACCTTTAACTGAGTTCTTATTTTTTTGAGCAAAACTTACACTATGTGCAAGTAAAAAAAGTATTACGATTGTATGTTTCATCATGTTATTATTTATTATAAATTTTATAAATCACAGCAGCATATGGCTTAAATGAATGATCGATCTGAGGATGTTCAATATTACTAATTAAAATAGTGCTGTTGCTAAAAGGTATAGTCGTTATTAAAACAGCAGGAGAATCAGAAAAATTTAGCACTACGAGTAACATCTCATTACCCAGGCGCCTTGTAAAGGCAAATAATTGTTCGTTAGTACTATCTACTAAATCAAATTTTCCATAAATAAGCGTTTCGTTACTTTTTCGTAACCCAACCATTTTTCTAAAATAATGCAATACAGAATTTGGATTGCATTCCTGTTCTGCAACATTGATATCTTTATAATTTGCATTAACAGCTAACCAAGGCTTAACATTACTAAACCCTGCTTGTGTTTGATGATCCCATTGCATTGGTGTTCTTGCATTGTCTCGACTAATTTTTGCATGTGACTTTAAAAATCCCTCATGATCTTCGCCTTTTTGTTTTAGTCCATTATAGTAGTTAATGGTGTATAAATCTTGATAATTTTCAATATTGGTATGGTTCGTATTTGTCATTCCAATTTCATCACCATAATAGATATAGGGTGTTGCCCTCATACTTAAAATAAAAGTGTGTAGCATTTTTGCAGAAATTGATCTATATTTTTCGCTATCATTTCCAAAACGACTCACCATTCTACTCATATCATGGTTACCTAAATAAATAGTTCCCCATCCTTTTGTTTCAAATACTTGATCCCATTTGTAAAATATATTTTTCCAGGATACTAAATCCCAATTGGAATCATCGGCGTACATAAAATTTTCGTTGCTAACACCATCTCCCGTATTGTCAAAATGGTAAAAAGTTTGTAGCTCTTGTCTGTCTTCATCAACAAATAACAAGGCATTCTCTGTAGTGATAAAGCTCATTTCTCCAACATTCATACAATCGTATTTGGAAAACACTTCTCTATTCATCTCCTGTAAATATTCATGCAAATGGGGCCCCTGTGCATAATATGGAAACCATTCGCCAACCGGCATATTTGATGGCATTTGAGGAAATGTGGTATCCTTTGAAATACATGCAATTACGTCCATTCTAAACCCATCAATGCCTTTGTCTAGCCAAAATTTCATCATATCATACACCTCATACCTAACTTCAGGATTTTCCCAATTTAAATCTGGCTGCTTTTCACTAAAAATGTGGAAGTAATAACTATTGGTTGCAGCATCATATTTCCAAGCATTACTTTCTTTATCAAAAATGCTCCATCTATAGGGCGGCTTTCCTTTTTCGGCATCCCACCAGTGATAATAATTTCGGTAAGGATTGTCTTTTGATTTTCTACTTTCTTTAAACCATCTATGTTCGTCACTTGTATGATTGACAACCAAATCCATAATTATTTTTATCCCCCTATCATGTAGTCCTTTAACTAGCATTTCAAAATCATCCATGCTTCCAAACTCCTTCATAATTGACCGGTAATCCGATATATCGTAGCCCATATCATCATTTGGAGATTCGTATACAGGGTTCAACCAAACCACATCAATGCCTAAATTTTGTATGTAATCTAACTTTTCAATGATGCCTTTTAAATCGCCAATACCATCTCCATTTGCATCCTTAAAACTTCGGGGATACAATTGATATACCACTTTTTCTTTCCACCACTTTTTATGGATTGTGTCTTGCATACTCAAATTATATTTTAGATTTTGATTCTTTCACAAACAACCAACAAACAAAAGAAATTAACAAACAAATGGCACTAACCAAAAATAATATTGAATAATTGCCTGCATCATTTAATAATTTTGAAACACCTGGCGTCATCATGGAAGGGAGTACAATACTAAAGTTAAATAGCCCCATGTACACGCCCATTTTACTGGCATCAACTTTTTCTGTCATAATTGCATATACAATTGATATTACTGCCGACCATCCAATTCCACATATTATCATTCCAATATAAAATAGAATTTCAGTTGTCCCCGCATAATACAATAAAAAATAGCCAATTGTCATACATGCAATTGCAGCCTGGTAAACTTTAATCTTCCCTATTTTTTTTGATAACGGCTCCAAAACCAATACTGGCATGATGGCACCTATAAGATTCAGAAGTAAAAAGCCCATTGAAAGTATATTTCCAGCAGTTGTTTCAACAGTTTGCACTGCTCCCGTAAAATATTTAGAAAATGAATTTGCCCAAGCTGAAGTTGGATTCATCAAAGGCAACATTTTGTCTTTAATGAAAAAATAACTCATAACAAACATACTTTGGATGCCTAACCACGAAAAGGCATTTGCCAACATAATTTTTTGAAAATCGTTAGCATGTGATGGTTGTCTTTTTCCTTTTAAAATGGTAATAGTTCCTAAAATAATTGAAGCAGCCAAACATACATACATGAATTTTGTTTGTACATTATCTAGTTTGCCACTCCATACGGCTTTATTTACTACAACAAACAAACCAAAAAGAATAAAACCATATAATGGAAATAAAAGTGACAAGCCATCATATAAAGAAATGCTATTTTTCTCTTCTAATATCACATTTTCTTTTTCAAAAACTCTAGGTTCCTCTATAAAAAATACAGGAATGATAGAAAATAAGAGTACCAGCACAACAGCCGTATAAATTAAAAAAATACTGCCAAAAACAAGCGACACAAAATAAGCACCAATGCCAAATGAGCCGCTCACCACTTGCATCCACGAAAACCCTTTTGTTCTTTGAATGCCAGCTGGCGTAACATCTGCTATAATGCTTCGTGCAGGATTAAATGATACATTAATACTTATATCCAAAATGGACGAAACAACAATTGCTACAATTAAAACGCTGATTCCAGTTGAAGTGCTTATAAAACCAAGTTGTGGTAGGGCCAATAACATAATCGAAGCTGCCATGGCGCCCATTATAATAAATGGCTTTCTTCTTCCGCCCAAAAACCAACTTTTATCACTCATGAGCCCTACAATTGGCTGTGCAATAATGCCAGATAAAGGACCAGCTAGCCATACCAAAGCAACATCTTCGATGTGTAAGTTAAATTTAGTACTTAATATCCAACTTAATGCCGCCACCTGTGTAGAGAAACAAAATCCTACTGCAGTTGCAGGTAAACTTAATAAAGCGTAAAAAGTATTTGTTAACTTTTTTTGAATGGCAAGCATGGAATGTTATTATTTTTGAAGCGCCTCTTTTAATCGAAGCATCATTTTATAATTTATATCCCACTGATTGCTTAAAGGCTCTTTTGTAAATGGCATTGATGGCATATAGGGCGCAGGACCAAATTCTGGAGTGATCGTAATTAATTTCGCATTTTTTTGTTTTTTAAAATCAATAATTGCTTGCCACCATTTTTCAAAAATGCTAAAATGATTTTCCCACTCAGGCGCAAAAGGATCGTTAACTTGTGGCCCTTGTTCATGTCCAACCCTTGCATGAATATGCGCCACATGCGGAATAATTTGCTCAAGGATTTCCTCTTGACCTTCCAACATGCTTTCTGATACCGTACAAAAATGAGAAAAATCTCCAACCAATTCCATTTCAGGAAATTTTCTGAGATAAGGAATTAATGTGGCCGCATGAAATGAAAACCTACCTCGGTGTGTTTCATGAAAGATTGGAATACCTGTCTTCTGACTAATATTTAATACGGCTTCAATAACTCTACAATTATCATCAAATGAAAAATAATCAGAACCAGTATGTGCATTGATAAAACTAGGTTGTAGTGCACTTAACTCAAATAAATCATTTTTAACATTGAAAATATATGAATCAATGGATATATTTTGAACGGGTAAAATATGCTGTGCTATAAATGTAAAATCCGGATTTGTGTTTAACGCATCCGCAATCAATTTTAAATACAATTTTGTAGGCGCATCAGATAAGGAAGGAAAATTAATTTCAATACCTTCATAACCCGCTAACAATACTTTGTCAACAAACACTGCCGGTTTATCGTAATCTGAACCCCAGTTAGTACAACAATATTTAATTTGCAATGTCTTGATTTTGATATAGAATAGGATTGAGTGGAGTATTGATAACTTCCCCTATGGTTGCACCTGGGCACCAAGTATTCCAATCGTTAATTTGATTTTTGTTATCTGGGTTTTTGAGTACCATATCCTTATCCATATAAATAATGGTCATTACCTTACGCATTTGATTGGTTGAATTAGCACCTGCACGATGAAATACCCACCCACTATGAAAACTAACTTCACCTAAATCAAAGGCTTCAATAATGTGATCGAAATTTGTAACTTTTAATTTTCTCTGAATAACAGCTTCGCTTTCATCTCCTATTTCTAAATCGCGACCTTCTACAATTTGGTGGCTACCTGCGCTAAATTCTAATGGACCTAATTCAAGTGGCGTTGCTTGTAATGGAATCCATGCAGTAACTGTTTTATCTGTTTCAAGAGGCCAATAGTATTGGTCGGCATGCCATGGTGTTATTCCTCCTCCTCCTTCTTTAAACAAAGCTTGATCGTGGTAAATACGAACACCGTCAACTTGCATTAAATCTGTAGCAATTTTAGCAAGTCGTTCGCTAAAAATAAAAGTTTTAACTGCATCATCTTCTCTCCATAAATTAAATAACTGTAAAAAAGCTTTTCCGTAAGTGCTTCTTTGCTCGAGTGGAGTATTGTCATGGTGCATCAATGCAACCTGCTTACTAATTACATCATTAAAAAATGAAATCGTTTCTTCGTCAAAAACTTGCTTGAGTTTAATAAAACGGTTTTTTTGATAGAATTGAATTTGGTCAGAAGTAAGTTGAAAAGGTTTTTCTAAACGCTCCCTAATAGATGCAGGTATTGTTGTCATATAAAATATATTATTCATAAAAATATTGAGAAGCGATCATGAAGGGTAGCATTAAATATGCCAATACTAACACTATATTGACTTATTTTATATATATTTGGCTTATTATCAGAATAAATAGTGCTAAATGAAGCCATTACTAGAAGATATTGGTAAAAAACGGGGTGACCATTCCTTTTTGGCATTTGAACTTAAAAAAAACAGGCTGGAATTTTATTGGCACTACCATCCAGAGTATGAATTAACATATATAATTAATGGGAAAGGGCGGAGATTAATTGGAGACCACTACGAATATTTTGAAAGTGGCGACCTAGTACTCATAGGACCAGGCCTTCCTCATACTTGGGTTAGCGACAGCAGCATGAAAGAAAAATGTGAAGCGATAGTAATACAGTTTTCGGTAGAATATATTGAACGATTTACAAGACTTGGTGAATTAAGTTCTATTAATAAATTACTACTGTGTTCTAAGCAAGGAATAACAATTAATGAAAATAAATCTAAGGCATTAAAAGAATTAATCAAAAAGCTGCCAGCAAAAGAAGGTATTGAAAAGATTACTGACTTGATTCATATTCTTGATGAACTTTCTAAATCAAAAATAACACCACTTGCATCTTCACTATATCAACCGCTTAAAGGAAGTGAAAATGAAAAACGAATTAATTTAGTTTGTACCTATATCCAACAACATACCACAGAAGTATTAACGATACATAAGGCGGCCGCGCTCATTCATCTTTCTCCAAGTGCTTTTTGTAAATTCTTTAAAAGAATTACAGGAAAAACATTTTCCGACTATGTTAATGAAATAAGAATCGCAAATGTGTGCAATGATTTATTAGCAACAGACAAGCAAGTGGCAGAAATTGCGTATGAAAATGGATTTGAAACACTCACTTATTTTAATCGCATTTTTTTAAAGAAGAAAAATATGCGACCTAGTAATTATAGAAAACTGTATTAAAAATAGGTGACATTACCACCAAAACCCTCATAATCAGGGGGTCCCAGGATCATCATTAGTAATCAAACAGTTACAAGCAAGTTTTCAAACACATTTTTGTAGCTGCTTTTTTCATGATAGGATATTATATAATTAATAAAAAGGCCATTAAAATTAATTAATGGCCTTAAAATCATTTAAGAAAAAATTAGAAAGAAACTCCAATATTGAAATTAAAGCCATTGAATCTTACTTTTCCAACATCATCGGTATCAAATAATCTTTGTTTTGCAATATTACTTAGACCAGCTGTGTAATTTATACCTAATCTAAACCTATCGGAAAATTGGTACTCCGCACCGAATAAACCTGAGAAACTAGTGCTTTTTATTGCATCTTTCAGATCAGAATCTGTTTCTCCATCATATCTTTCTTTCGCGCTCAACAAAAAACTAAGTTGAGGACCAGCAATCGCATACAATCCTTCTGAAACTTTAAATCTTCCAAGTAAAGGCACACTTAAATAATTAACAGTGGTTTTTTGTTTTTCACCATCAAAAGTTAAACTACTAGAGTTTCCATTGTACAATAAACCACTTCTTAAATTGAAATTGTCTGTTCCCTTAAAATCAGCAATTACCCCTAGATTTAAAGCAGCATCTGCATCGAATTCAATTGATAAGCCCATTGCACTAGCTTTCATTTGCATTAAATTTAGGCCACCTTGAACGCTAAATTTAGTTTGTGCATTCGAATGCAGATTAAATCCAAGAACCAACAACCCAATAATAAATACTTTTTTCATAACGTTTTTTTATATTAAAAAATTTATACTAAGTAATATGGGGGCATTACAGATATAAATATAATATATATTTTATATTATATAAAAATTATATGATAAAATTTGTATATAATCCAATAAACACTGCCAGGTTCCCGGCCAGGTTTTCACCAAAAACGGGTTAAAAGAGGTGAAACAGGAGAAATATAAATCTATTTCAATCTTGTATCCTATTGATTATGAATAAATGAATATGTAGAGCCCCTTACGTGATTGCAATTTGATATGTTCAAGTCCTGTGTAGACTAATAGTTAAATACTATAGAGTAAATATCATATATTTATTTAATATTATACGAAATGAAAAAAAGTACCTGTTGGTTTTTATTAATATTGGTTCTGCTATCTGCTTGTACAAAAAGCAATGAGAACAATTCAAATTTAAATAGCGTTGAAAATATAATAAAAGGAAAATGGTATCTAAAAAGTAAGTCCGATTCTGCTTACGCAAATGATCAACTTAGCGATTTAACAAGCATTTTTTCTACTTTCCAAGGTACTCCATATATTGAGCTCTATTCTACAAAATCAATTAATTCAGCACTTGGTGGAGCCAAAGCAAAAGATGCTTTAGACGCAGGTGTTAATTTAGGAAGTATTGGTTTTGGTGCGCCACTACCAATAACAACAAATGGTTTTTGGTATTATGATGAAACTTCAAAAGTAATCGTATGGGGTGGTTTTAATTTAGTCCCAGTTAAAGCCACCAAAAATGAACTTGAACTTAAATTCTCATACGGTGATAAGAATCAAATTGGTTATAATTTTACATGGAAGTTTACAAGATAGTTTTAAAAAAAGTGGGAAGTAAAAGCTTATCACAAAATTTTGTTTCATTGAAATTTGACCTAATTGTTGTTTTTATGCACTACAAACAAATGAAAGGTTAAAATAGTAATAAAATATTTAAGTACATCATCCACGCCAACTAATCTATAAAAATAAATGGTTGGAATGCTTGTTGAAACTTTAATACATTTACATAATAAATTAAACACAATGGGATTTCCAATTTTATTTGGCATCATAGCAATCATGATTATTCTTTGGCGCCGCCACCGTAATAGTAAAAGGGATAACGATTAGTTTAAGAAAGATTGATTTTGTGGAACCTGCTTACTATTTTAATCATTCTCTTCTTGAAGGCTACGTATATCTTCAACTAAGTGCTTCATTTCTAAACTTAGTGTACCATTATATATCCCTCTAATTCTTTTAGTTTTATCAACTAATATAACATGTTCGGTATGAAGAAATTCAGTGCTATCCTTGCTAAAACCTATATTTTCTTCTGCAAAATAAGACTGCCTCGCTAGTTTATATATACTAGCCCTGTCGCCAGTTAAAAAATGCCAATTAGTATTTGTTATTCCATTTTTAGTCTTGTAATTTTTTAATACATATGGCTTGTCTATCCATGGTGTAACAGAATAAGATAATAAGACAACTTCATTGTCATTTTTAAAACTATTACCAACAATTTTAAAATTACTTGTCATTACTGGACATATGCTTCCGCAACTAGTGAAAATAAAATTAACTACATGGATTTTATTTTCAAAAATAGATTGATTTATAGCTATACTATCTTGATTTAAAAAAGAAAAATTATCAATTGTATGGGTAATTATTTTAGGGACCTGTGATTTATCATTTATAAAAATTGGGTCAAATTCAGCACTATTGTAATAGGGCATATCAATGCTTTCTTTGCTTTTCTCTTTACATGAAAAAAATAAAGTACTACTTAACAACAAAAATACTATCCGATACATTTTTACAATTTTTAGTTCCTAATAAGCCAAATCTTCGCCCATTTATAATTACATAGTTCGCTCTAATTTTTCCATTCTCATACCATAATTTTTGTACCCCTTCCTCCTGGCCGTTTTTATAATTTGCTAGATGAAATAATTTTTCATTGTAATCCCACTCTTTTAATGCTCCTTCATAAGCGTCATCCTTTGCGACAAATTCAAATCTTTTATTTCCATTATCCCAATAGCCTATCTGTTTGCCGTTTTTCATATCATTCCTAAATTCTCTATACTCCATCAGTTGCCTATTAGGATAGTACTTTTTATATACAACAAGCTTACCCGGCACTTCCTCGTTTTTTACGGAGCAAGAGATAAAACAAAATAGAAAAATAAATAAATTAAGCAATTTCATTATTGTGAAATAGTGCCTGGTGTGCCATAAAATCCACTACCATTTAAATAAGGAGCTTCGGCAGTAAAATGATAATGATATATGCCGCTAGCAAAATCAATGGTTTTGTGCGTATGCCCATGGTATTCGTCTAATATGCTATTGGTTACGAAAGTCCCGTCTTCTTCTTGTGGTCCATATACCGGGAAGCCGTCTAATAAAAAACCCATCAAACCTGATTTTGATGACTTTACCGTAGTTAAATACAAAGGCTCTACATGGTAATGATACATACCTGACTGTTGTGGATGTCCATAGTATTTATCGAAGCTTGTAATCTCGTTTGTGAGAGGCTGACTAGGTCCTGCGTATTGATTAAAAAAGGCGACACCATTTAATGCAATTCCTATTGGACCCAATGGCGTAGCCGAATGCGCTGGGTCAACTTTTGGATTAACTGGTATTTTAAGTGTGCCCGACTGTTCTACAATACTATTAGGGTTTTTATTGAAATTAACTCCGCTAAAAGTGGTACCACTATATGCTTCATACAATGCATTAGTTGTAGCATAATAAGGACTTTTATGATCGGGTAAATCCTTTGTTTTTATTATAATATAAGTACCGTCATTTGTAATACTAGTTGCCCCATAAATTTTATTGTAAACAGCTGGAACAGTGATTGATGTAGTGCTTGTTGTTGTTTCATCTGACTTACTACAAGAGACACTAAAAACAAGCAAAAAGATACCCCCTAGGCCCAATTTGTTCAATTTCATAAAGATTTATTTAGGTATTAGATGCTTGATCTTCATTTTTCCTTCTAAAAAATATAAAATTACCGAAGGAATTTTTACAACTAGGCATCTAATAAAACAAAACCTACAATACTTATGAATAACAGGATCAAAAAACAAACAATTCTTTCTTTTCTAATAATTGCTACAGTATTGTCTTCTTGTAGTAAGTCAAATAACGTCTCTAGCACCACTGACGCCGTGGTTATTGAAGTAAATCCTGCATATTTCTTACAAACAGGATTGGCAGAAAGTATTACCAAAGTGAGTAAAACATTGTCTAATGGGTCAACTGTAGAATGTTATAAAATTGTTTCAAATAATACCCCAACCGACCATGTTCAAGGCCCTTGGTGTCCAACCAATATTAATGATGGCATTGATAAAGGGGGTGTTTGGTTTGAGGGAGGAAAATTATATGACGTAGATGGGCCGTTTATTAAAAATTTGGCTACATTTTATGCAAATACTACATGGAAATTATACAATTCAGCTACAGGAGAAATTAATGTTACAAGTACAAAAGAAGCTTGTCAAGCAGCTGCTAGACCAGATGTTGATCCATTATACAAAAATTATTGTGTTGAATGTTTGCCGTCTTATTTCCCGGGTATTAAAAAAACTTATTACATACCAGTAAAGCCTATTAAAGGAACTACTACAACAGCAATTATGGGTATGGGTACTATTATTGGTATTGCATTTAATGGTATAAATTTTGACCCACCAGCACCAACTCATGCAATTTTAGGGGCTTATACTTTGGCTCCAATGGATGATGCTGGGGGACACGTGAATGGAGTAGCTGGATATCATTACCATGCCGCTACTGGAAAATCAACGAAGGTAGCACAAGCCGATGGCCATGCCGGAATGATTGGTTACGCAATGGATGGTTATGGTATTTTTGAAAGGTTAGATGAAGCTGGAAAAGAATCAACCGACTTAGATGCAAGCAGAGGACATTATGATTCAACAAGAGGCTATCATTATCATGTAGCTTATGCAGGAACTAATAGTTTTATCAATAGCTTTAGGGGGATACCGGGATCGTTTTCTGTAACATTATAAAAATAAAATGCGTAAAATAAAATTATTACTTATTCTATTAGTTTTATGTAGGACTGCTTTTGCACATAACCCACAAGTTTCTACTATTTCAATTATTCAGCAGCAAAATAAAACATGGTCTGTATTTATAACGGCACCTTTATATACTTGTCAGTTAGCCATTACCGCCAATTTTCCAAAATTAATAATCGATAGTTTAAATGTGTATGCTACGCAAAATGCTATATCGACGTTGGTAAAAAATAATTTAATAATAAACGGAGGAAAAAATATTAAATTAACAAACACAAAAGTGCAGGTGGCACATGAAACTACTTTATATTTTGACATAAATGATACGTTAAACATTACTGAAGTAAAATTTAAAGCATTTAGTAAACTATCCGACCATTTTACGCTATTAAAAATAGTGCCGAATCAAGGAAAAGAAATAAGTTACATATTAAATAGTGATAATAAATTCAG
>CANHAE010000025.1 GCA_947458915.1 Bacteroidota bacterium | reverse complement strand
TGAATTAAGTGCAGCTGCGCAACGTATGGTTAATACTATGAATGCGTGGAATTTATATAACAATGAAAACGAAACAGGTATAACTGTGTTTAAAGTAATATGGGATAGTGTGGAACAAGCTGTTTGGGGGGATGAACTAGCAGGTGCTCCAATGCCATTAACAAAGCCTGAATCTTTTGTATTATTAGACCAAATGAACAAGGATACTAATTTTGTATTCGCCGATGATATACGCACAAAAAATAAGATAGAGACTTTAAAGGAGCAAGTAAAATTAGGCATTGAAAATGCAACCGCTACTTTATTGACTTTAGAAAGTGAAAACAAATTAGCGTGGGCGGCTTACAAGGCAACACGTGTATTACACCTAACAAAAATGCCAGCATTGAGTAGGTTAAACCTGCCAATTGGCGGCGGTGTTCATATTGTAAATGCAACCAGTGAGAACCATGGGCCAAGCTGGAGAATGATAGTGCATTTGACCGATGAAATTGAGGCATATGGTTTATATCCAGGGGGACAAAGCGGTAACCCGGGAAGTCAATACTATGATACGTTCATTGACTATTGGGCTGCTGGTAAATATTACCGATTATTATTCTTGCCTAAGGAAAAATTAGTTGCGACAGGAAAGGCTAAGTGGACTATGAAATTCAAAAAGGCAACTGCTTAATTATTGTTAAACAAAATTAAAATCATTCAAATGAAATTTATTATATCTATTTTACTATCAGCTTTACTAACTTATGCAGTTGGTATTTATGGCAACCTGCCTTGGTGGAGCTTTGTAATTACAAATTTAATTATTGCTATCGCTTTACCTATTAAGCCATTACAATCCTTTTTAGCTGGGGCAATTGGTGTAGGTGCTTTGTGGGCTGGATTGGCATTTGGAATTGATTTAGCCAATAATCATATATTGTCAACTAAGGTTGCCAATATATTGCCGTTAGGCGGGTCTTATATTGCTTTAATAATGGTAACGGCTACTGTAGGTGCTTTACTAGGAGGGCTTGCCTCTTTAACAGGTTCGTTTGTTAGAAAATAACAATTAAAATAAGTTTATATGTATTCAATGGCTGATTTTTATCAGCCATTTTTGTGTTTGGCAATGCATCATTTTGACTTATCTTCGTGTATAATTTGCTTAATCTGTAATTGAGCTTAAATTAATCAATATGGCACAACTGCATAATCGTGTTTCCAACATTGAGTTGAAACAAAAATTGTATGAGGAGAATTTCCCAAGGACTACGATAAGTTTCTATCAGTATTTTTCAATTCATGAACCCACTATTTTTAGAGATGAAATGTATAAGCATTTTGTGGCACTTCAAGTATTTGGACGCGTCTATATTGCAACAGAGGGTATAAACGCTCAGGTTAGCTTACCTAGTGATAACCTTGAAGCCTTTAAAGCTTATTTATACGCTATCCCTGGTTTAAATAATTTACGTTTAAATATTGCAGTAAATGATAATGGCAAAAGCTTTTGGGTGTTACGCATTAAAGTGCGTGAAAAAATAGTTGCAGACGGCATTGACGATCCTACATTTAGTATGGAAAATAGAGGTAAGTATGTGAACGCACAACAAATGAATCAGTTACTAGAAGCAAAGGACACTATAGTAATTGACATGAGGAACCATTATGAGTATGAAGTAGGGCATTTTGAAAAAGCAATCGAAATTCCTTCTGATACTTTTAGAGAACAACTGCCCATGGCGGCCGAAATGATGAAGGATAATAAACAGAAGAATATTATAATGTATTGCACTGGAGGCATTCGCTGTGAAAAGGCAAGTGCGTATATGTTACACCATGGATTCGAAAACGTATTTCATTTGGAAGGAGGCATTATAAACTATGCCAATAAAATAAAAGAACAAAACCTGCCAAGTCAATTTAAAGGTAAAAACTTTGTATTTGATGATAGGTTAGGAGAGAAAATCACCGACGATGTAATTTCCAAATGTCATCAATGCGGGGCGCCTTGCGACACACATACTAATTGTAATAACGATGCCTGTCATTTATTATTTATACAATGCGAGCAGTGTGCTAAATCCTTCGATGGTTGTTGTACTACAACATGTAAGGAAGTGTACCATCTTCCCTTAGAAGCACAAGAAATATTAAGAGCCGGCAACAAGAATGGCATTCAAGTATTTAATAAAAGTAAGCAACGTTTAAGGCCTAGGTTAGGGGAATGAGGTTTACGTGTAAAGTTTTTTTAAATTGCTTCCCTTTTATTAATTTAATTTTTTCAAAGCGTTACAAACCAATTCGTATGTTTCTTCGTCGGTTTTTGGTTCAGGATTAAAGGTAGTTCCAATTACTTTCTCGTAAAGTTCAATGTATCTTTTTGAAATGGTATCTATCCATTCGTCAGTCATTGTTGGGACAGTTTGCCCTTCCTTGCCCATAAACTCGTTTTCTATCAACCACTCTCGCACAAACTCTTTACTTAATTGTTTTTGTTTTTCCTTATTCGCTTGTCTTTCTTCAAAACCTGTTGCATAAAAATAACGGGATGAATCGGGTGTGTGAATTTCATCCATTAAATAAATTGTATCTCCAATTTTTCCAAATTCATATTTAGTATCAACTAAAATCAATCCTTGCTTAGCTGCAATATCTTTTCCTCTAGCAAATAATGCCAATGCATATTTTTCTAGTATTTCCCAATCAGCTGCAGTAGCTAAACCTTGTGCAATAATTTCGGTTTTGGAAATATCCTCGTCGTGTCCTTCGCTTGCTTTAGTAGAAGGGGTGATAATAGGAGTAGGGAAATAATCGTTTTCGGCCATGCCTTCGGGCAAAGCTACGCCACATAAAATACGGCCTCCAGCTTTGTAAGTTCTCCAAGCATGTCCTACTAGGTTGCCACGAACTACCATTTCTATCTTAAAGGGGGTACATTTTTTACCAATTGCTACATTTGGGGCCGGAATGTCCAATAGCCAATTAGGGCAAATATCACTAGTAGCCTTTAACATGTATGCAGCAATTTGATTAAGCACTTGACCCTTAAAAGGGATAGGACGGGGCAAAATAACATCAAAAGCAGATATTCGGTCACTTGCTATCATTACAAGTAGTTCATTATCAATATAATACACGTCTCTTACTTTGCCGTGATACTCGTTTACCTGGTTTGGGAAAGGCTTATTTTTCATACAACAAAATTATATTTTTAAGGCAATAAACGTAGAATTTTTTTAAATGCTAACATTTTGTTATTTTGTCCTACAATTCATTCTTAAAACAATCATTTATGAAAAAATTTTTAAGTCATTTTGCCCTTTTGTGCCTTAGTGCCCTAATGGTATTTTCGGCTCAAGCTCAAAATGCTGGTACTATTACAGGTACTGTTAAAAATTCAAGTTCTTCCGAGACACTTTCTGCAGTTACTGTTTCCGTTAAAGGAGGTAATGCAGGAACTTTTACTGACGATAAAGGAAACTTTAAATTAAATATTGCTCAAAAAGCACCGTTTACTTTGGTATTTTCTTCCGTTGGATTTACATCCAAAGAAGTTGTCGTGCAAGCAAACAATAGCAAGTTAGCAGTTAGTTTAGATCCTTCTTTCGTGCTAGGATCAGAAGTAGTTGTTGCTGCATCAAGAGTTGCTGAAAGAATACTAGAGTCTCCAGTTTCTGTAGAGAGAATCAGTAGTAATTCAATCAAAAATTCACCAGCTCCTAGTTATTATGACCTTATTGGTACGCTAAAAGGAGTTGATGTTATAACTGCAAGTTTAACCTTTAAAAGTATTGGTACAAGAGGTTTTAATAGTAGTGGTAATAACCGTTTAAATCAGTTGATTGACGGAATGGATAACCAAGCTCCAGGATTAAACTTCTCAGTTGCTGCTATAGTTGGTCTAACTGAATTAGATGTAGACAATATTGAACTATTACCAGGTGCTTCTTCTGCGCTTTATGGTTCAGGAGGTATGAATGGAACTGTTTTAATTAATAGTAAAAACCCTTTCAAATACCAAGGTTTGAGTTTTCAAATTAAACAAGGTGTAAACCATGTTGATAATTACCAACGTCCTCAAGCCGCTTACAAAGATTATACTGTTAGATGGGCTGATAAAATAGGAGATCGACTAGCTTACAAAGTTTCTGCTCAATACATTGAAGCACAAGACTGGTTAGCAAACAATAATACTAACTATTCTAGAACCACTGGCACACCAAACGGTCAAACTATTTCAGGTTTTAGGGGTTCAGATCCTAACTATGATGGGGTAAATATTTATGGAGATGAAACCTCAGTTAGTTTGTCAAATTTTAGTGCACAATATAAATCTGCGCTAGCTACTAGTTTAGGAGCAACAAACTATGCTAATTTATATGCATATGCGGGAGTTGCACCTTCATTAAGTGCATATAACAGTTTTATATCAGCTAATTTTGGACCATATGCAGCAGGTATTTTACCTTATGCACCTATTCTTTATTACGATAAAAAAGGTTTTTATGGTAATGTAAGTAGGACTGGTTATAACGAAGAAAATGTAGTTAATCCAGTTACAAAAAATACAAAAATTACAGGATCGATTCATTATAAGGTAAATGATAAAACTGAAGCTTCATTTAGTGCTTTTACTGGATCAGGTAATACTGTTTACACAGGAAGTGATCGTTATTCTCTTAAAGATTTATCGATGTCTCAATTCAAACTTGAAGTGAAGTCGAAAAATTGGTTGTTAAGATCTTACAAAACATTTGAAGATGCGGGAAATTCTTACAATTCTACTATTGCAGCTAGATTGTTCAATGAAAGCATGAAGCCAAGTGCTGACTTAACTAGTTCAGCTACAATTGCCGCTTCATGGTACCCTCAATATTTTCAAGCTTTCACCCAAGCTTTAACTACTGGCCTTGACTTTACTAGTGCAAATAATGCCGCTAGAGCATTTGCTGATAAAGACGCAAGAGTTATAGGTAATTTATGGGATAATGCTAAATTCAATAAAATTGTTAGCACGCCAATTGGTATTAAAAACGGTAATGGTGCTAAGTTCTTAGACAAATCTCAGTTATCAGTTAACGAAGGCCAATATAATTTGACAGAATTATTGGATTTGAATAAACATGAAATTGATTTATTAGTAGGTGTTACTATCAAACAATATTTGTTAAATTCACAAGGAACATTATTTGCAGATACTGCTGGTAAAATTAAAATTAATGAAACTGGTGCTTATGCTCAATTGTCAAAAAGATTCTTTGGTGATATCTTAAAATTATCGTTCTCTGGCCGTTATGATAAGAACACTAATTTTGCAGGTCGTTTCACACCAAGAGCTTCTGCTGTAATTAAATTAGCACAAGACCATAATTTACGTTTATCTTACCAAAGCGCTTACCGTTTCCCAACAACTCAAAACCAATGGATCAATTTAACAGTTGGTGCGGGTACTATTTTAATGGGAGGATTACCACAACTTAGAGATTTCTACAAGTTTGGACCAAACAATAACACGAATAAGGTATACTCACTTGCAAGTGTATTAAAAGGAGCTCCAGTAGAGCAAAAATTCGGCGAATTCAAACCTGAATCAATGAATTCTTTTGAAATAGGTTACAAGGCTTTGATTGCTAAAAAACTATTATTAGATTTTTATGTTTATTCTGGAAAGTATACCAATTTTATTAGTGGTGTAACTGTGCTTCAGCCAAATTCTGGTAATATTGCCGATTTAGCTTCTGCTTCTACAAGAACTGCTTATAGCGTTTCTGCTAATGCTACCGCAAAAGTATCAACAAGTGGATGGGGAATATCAGGTGAGTATATGTTCCCTAGAAATTTTGTATTGTCTTCAAGCATCTTCACTGATGAAATTGGACCGTTACCTGCAGGATTTGTTTCCTACTTCAATACACCAACATTCAGAGCTAACTTTGGCTTTAGCAATAGTGGTTTCTTGATCAAGAATCGTTTAGGTTTCAGTGCTAGTTTACACTATCAAGATGGCTTCAATTATGAAGGTACATTTGGGGTAGGAAATGTAGATGGCTATAGTACTGTAGATGGTGCAATAACTTATAAAGTACCTTCTATCAAATCTTTAATCAAAATAGGCGGATCAAATATATTTAACCGTTATTATTATACGGCATTTGGTAGTCCTAAAATTGGTGGATTATACTATGTAAGCTTTGCTTATAATATATTTTAAGTATTTAGGGTGGGTTAGACCCGATATCCCTCTCCGGTTAAACGGGGAGGGATTTTTTTTATGCGATAGAATTACTTTTTTCCTATATAAAACTCTATTTTTGCAATTCAAAATAAACTTAGTTGCATGCGATCAATAGCCTTTAGAGAAGCTCTTAGAGAAGCGATGAATGAAGAGATGAGAAGAGACGATAGTGTATTTTTAATGGGGGAGGAAGTAGCAGAGTATAATGGTGCTTATAAAGTAAGTCAGGGTATGTTAGCCGAATTTGGCCCCAAGCGCGTTATTGACACACCTATTTCTGAGTTAGGATTTACTGCTGTTGCAGTAGGTGCTGCGCAAAATGGTTTAAGACCAATTGTGGAATTTATGACTTGGAATTTCGCTGTACTGCCTTTAGACCAAATTTTAAATACTGCTAGTAAAATGTTGGCAATGAGCGGTGGTCAAATTGGTTGCCCAATTGTAATGAGAGGGCCTAATGGAAGTGCTGGCCAATTGGGCGCTCAGCATTCCACTGCATTTGAAAGTTATTTAGCAAATATTCCTGGTATTAAAGTGGTATCTCCTTCGAATGGTTATGATGCGAAAGGTTTATTGAAACAGGCTATTCGGTATGAGCAAGATCCTATCATGTTTTTGGAAAGTGAAGTAATGTATGGCGATAAGTGCGAAGTGCCTGAAGAAGAATATTACATCCCATTAGGTAAGGCGGACGTTAAAAAAGTAGGAAGCGATATAACTATTGTTTCATACAATAAAATGATGAAAGTGGCATTGGGTGCTGCTGCTGAACTTGAGAAAGAAGGCATTAGTGCGGAAGTAGTTGACTTAAGAACTATTCGTCCTTTGGATTGGATGACGGTATTAGAAAGTGTGATGAAAACAAATCGTTTAGTGATTATTGAAGAGCAATGGCCATTCGCTTCTGTTTCTTCTGAGTTGTCCTACCGTATTCAAAAAGAAGGCTTTGACTATCTTGATGCCCCAATTAGAAGAATTACTAGCGCGGACGCTCCTATGCATTATGCTCCTAATTTAACTGCTTTAGCTATACCGGATATTGCTAGGTCGGTAAAATTGGTAAAGGAAGTATTGCAACAATATAAGTAATCCTTGTTTTAGGCCTTTTATGTAGTAAAATTGGCTCGAAAAAATCTTTTTATAAATATCCCCCACAAAGGGATATTTTTGTTATGTATATTTAATTTCAATTTATGGGCATATTTATATTTCTTATTTTCGTTTTAGGTTGGCATATTGGTATTTACGCCATGTTAAAAAAAGCAGGCGTAGAAAGTACAAAAGCAATTATTCCTATTTATAATACCTGGGAAGTAGTTAAACTCTGTAATATTCCTAAGTTTTGGTTTTGGCTTCAGTTGATACCAATTTTGGGACAATTTGTTAGCCTGTGGATTACAATTCTATTTGTAATGCATTTTAAAAAAGTGAGTTTAATTCATCATGCATTAACAGTTTTGGTTCCTTTTATTTATTTACCCTACTTAGGGTTTTCTAAGAACGAAAAATGGTATGGCAATGAAGCCTTAGTACATTATCATAAATCTGCTTCTAGGGAATGGATTGATGCAGCTGTATTTGCTGTAGTAGCAGCCACCTTAATTAGAACATTTTTATTTGAAGCGTATGTGATACCTACGGAGAGCATGGAAAAAACTTTATTGGTGAACGACTTTTTATTTGTGGACAAAGTAACTTATGGTGGCAGGATACCACAAACACCATTGTCTTTCCCTTTCGTACATAATACGTTACCAGGTGCACCCACAACCCCATCTTATTTAAAATGGATCCAAATTGACTATACACGAATTCCAAAATTGAGGGCTATAAACAGAAACGATGTGGTGGTGTTTAATTTTCCTGCAGGAGACACCATTATAAACCTACCAGAGTTTGGAAGCAAGATTCCTTATTATGATGTATTAAGAAGTGAGCAATACTATAACGACAGAGACAAGTTGAAAAATGATTACCCAATTTTAGTACATCCTATTGACAAAACTGACAACTATATTAAAAGATGTGTTGGTATACCAGGGGATGTGATACAAGTTAAGGGAGGTAAACTATGGGTAAATAATGCTCCAGCGTTTGTGCCTGCATATGCACAATCAGAATATTTAGTAGAGACCAATGGCGCCCCTATACCTGAAGATTTTATCCAAGATACCATTGGTATTAACATTACAGAAGCAACTTCGGATTTTCAAGTAATGGATACTAAGCCCAACAGTTTTAAAATAAATATGACTGCTTCAGCAGCTGCAAGTTTAAAAAAATTGCCTCAAGTTAAATTCGTAGAATTATTTCAGGACAATACAGTTGGGTACACTTTTCCTAATGATGTAGTACATTTCCCTTATTCAATTGACAACTTTGGCCCTGTTCGTATTCCAAAAAAAGGGGATCAAATTATTTTAGCTGATAGTACTATTGAATTATACCAAAGATTAATTACTAACTACGAACACAATACACTTGAAATTAGAAACGGGAAGTATTTTATTAATGGTGTTGAAACTAAAAATTACATAATTAAGTTAGATTACTATTGGATGATGGGAGACAATAGACACAGGAGCCAGGATAGTCGCTTTTGGGGATTTGTTCCTGAAACTCATATTGTGGGTCGTGCAGCACTTATTTGGTTTAGTTATAGCCAGTCAGTAAGATGGAACAGATTGTTCAAACTGATAAAATAACAATTAAATTTAGGCATGATTAAGAAAATAGAAATTGAATACGAACTATTGGACCATTCTGGATTACTATCTCAGGAGGACCAACTGGTTTTAGAAGCGGCAAGAAAAGCAACTCAAACAGCTTATGCTCCCTATTCTAATTTCTTGGTAGGTGCGGCAGCCAGGTTAAACTCAAATGAAATTGTTATTGGATCAAACCAAGAGAGCGCCAGTTATCCCGTGGGTATTTGCGCAGAAAGAACGCTTTTAAATAGCGTTGGGAGTCAATTTTCGGGAGAAAAAATACAAGTGCTTGCTGTTAGTTATGATGCAATTGGGAAGCCATCAGTTGATCCTTTATCGCCATGTGGAATGTGCAGGCAGTCTTTGCTTGATTTTGAAAATAGGTACCAAGCGCCCATTAGGATAATTTTATCAGGTTTAGAAGGGCCAGTTCAGGTTTTCAATTCAGCTGCACATTTACTTCCTTTTGGATTTAATGGGTCTATTTTCAAGGAATTAAGAGGAAAATAGTTGCACTTGCACTACAATTCCATTATGGTGCACTTTAAAATAAGGTTTGCACTCCTAGGGCAAGCCTAAATTCATGCTGTAGTAGCCATTTCTTTCTTGCTTTACCCCAAGCATAACCCACTAATGATTGGTCAGCACCTATTATCCTATGACAAGGAACAATAATCGCAATTTTATTTTTCCCATTTGCCGATGCTGCTGCACGTACTAAGTTTGGATCCCCTAATTTTTTTGCTAGTTCTCCATAACTTAAGGTTTTGCCAAAAGGTAATTCATATAGTTCCTTCCAAACTTTCTGTTGAAAATCGGTTCCCTCCTGATTAATTGGCACCGTAAAATGTCTTCTTTTGCCTGCAAAGTATTCAATTAATTCGTCTACGCATTGGTGTATGACGGCTGGTTGGTCAGCATCGTTTTCGAAAAAGTCTGCGCTTTCGGAGGGAGTAATAAAAACTAGTTCTTCAATACAATAATCGGACGCAACAATTTTCATTTGGCCAATGGGGCTATGGTAAATATGTGCGGTTTGAACTAACATTAGCTGTCTAATAAATTTGCAAGGTCGGTAAGGTCCTTTTGTTTATACTGTAAAGTTGGACTCGTAAAACATTTAGCTAATTCTAATAAATGTTTTTGTATGACCCGCACATTTGAAAGGGCCTTATAATAAACATTTTTAGGTTCAATATTGGAGCGTAAAAAATATTGGTCTAGGTCCTTTTGAGAGAAAGCATGCCCGGTTGTTCCTTCCACATAAAATTGAATATACTCTTGCGGATTTGTATACACTTGTTCTTCATCATAGTCTGCTGCATAAAAAGCGATAATACATTGCTTTGGGATATTTATATAATGTGCTTCAAGTTCTAGCTGCTGACAAAGTTCTGCGTATAGCAAGGTATTGGAGAAGGCATTACCCTTTTTTGATTGTAAAGGTGCAGCAATCAAAAAATCGGCAGGTTTTTCATAGTTTACTTCAACTCCTTTTATTTGGTAATAATTAAATAATATATTTCTTAACACGTTCGCTTGTTCTAATGGTGTCAAGTAGTTATTTAATTCAAGCCAAATATTACGTCTTATTTTTTCTAATTGATGACGCAATGTATCGGTTGCTAACTCAGGTAGTTGGAATTTCGTTATAAGTAATGCACCTTCGAAAAGGGAAGGATTTGGTTTTGATTTCCATTCAACAAAAGCTGTTCTTAAATCATTTAAACGTAGTTTATAAATCATCATTTCAATACGTTCAAGGGTAGTTTCTTCCAATGTGTTTTCCCATAAATGTTCTAAGTCAGGAATTATAGGAGAACCATAGTTTAACAACCGGTCAGAAATGGTATTAAATACTTCTTCATCAGGGTCATCCATTAATTTAAATAATGCTTTTATTTCTGTTGCTGTATGCATAGCTGGGAAGGTAATACGTTTATATAATTAGTCAAATCAACGCAAAATATGTGACATTATTCAGCTTATTTCCCCACTCATGTGGATATATTTTAACAATAGTTTACATAATAAAAAGAATAATTCATCGTTCGTAGCAAATATTCTCTATTTCGGCATTTGGTTCTAGCAATTTTGCGTTCCTTTGCACTATCAAATTGTAACCTAATGTCAAACCCCAACATTGCTACCCCAAAATTTCCAGTAATGGCTAAGTCATTGCATGCGGAATTAAAAAGAAGAGTAAACGAGTATCTTAGCGATCATTCAATTAAGGCAACTGGTAACTACAAGCTTTTTTCGAAAGCAATTATTTTAATTTCTTTATTTGTTGCTACTTACATTCACCTTGTATTTTTCACACCTCCCGTTTTTTATGCAATAGCAGAGTGTGTATTATTTGGTGGATTAATTGCAGCTATTGGTTTTAATGTTATGCATGATGGAAGTCATGGTAGCTTTAGTAAATATCCTTGGTTGAATAAGCTTGCTTCTTCTTCCATAAGCGTACTTGGTGCAAGCCGATTTATGTGGGGTATGAAGCATGTGACATTGCACCACACTTTCACTAATATCGACGGCGTTGATGACGATATTGAAGTAGGCGTTTTCATGAGAATGGCACCTACACAAAAGCATTATTTATTACATCGCTTTCAACATGTGTATTTTTGGGTACTGTATTGCTTATTATATATTTTCTGGATTTTCTTCACAGACTATAAAAAATATTTCTCTCAAAAAATTGGTTCTGTCCCATTGAAAAAAATGACAATAGGGGAGCATATTGAATTTTGGGTGGTTAAGGTTTACCATGCTGCTGTGTTTATAATTATACCAGTTTACATGCTAGGTTGGTCTAGCTGGTTAGTGGGCTTCCTTGTAACTACTTGCTTTGCTGGCTTTATTTTAAGCATCGTATTCCAATTAGCACATACGGTTGATGGGACTGAATTCCCTGTTGCAATACAACCTGAGAATAAAATGCCTGACGAGTTTGCTGCACACCAAATAAATACTACTGCTAATTTTGCAACTAAAAGCAAATTAGTAAGTTGGTTAGTGGGAGGGTTAAACTTTCAAATCGAACACCATTTGTTTCCAAAAGTTTCACACGTACATTATCCTGAAATCTCCAAAATTGTAAAACAAACTTGTGCTGATTTTAAATTAAAGTATATTGAATATCCAACAGTAATTAGTGCAATTAAAGCACACGTTAATTATCTTAAATCAATGAGTAAGAAGCCTGCAATGGCTTAATAGTAATATTTATACCAATTAAAAAAGGGATACCAATTGGTATCCCTTTTTTTGGATCTTATATTTTAGCTAACCTAAGAAGCTTTCTTCTTACGAGCAGTTTTGCGTGGAGGGTTCTTTTTTAACTCCTCAATAATAGCTTTCACTTCCTCTATGGTTAATGCTTCTACTTTCTCTTGTTGTTCTTTGGTTAATTTAAAGTTGCGTAGGCCTTGTTTAATATATGGGCCATAAGGGCCACGTAATAACTGAATCTTTTCTTTTTCAAACACTTTAATCGTACGCTCGTCTTTCGCCTTGCGCTTTTCAGCAATCATAGGAGTCAATTCTTCAAATGTTACTGTGTAAGGGTCCATTTCCTTATTTAAGGAGTAGAACTTCTTGGCATGGGCCGCATAAGGGCCAAAACGGCCTATATTTACCGAAACCTCTTCGTCTTCAAACTGTCCTAGCATTCTTGGAAGCTTAAATAGTTCCATCGCTTCCTCAAAACTGATGGTCTCAATACTTTGCGAAGCCTTTAATTTGGCAAATCTTGGTTTCTCTTCCTCGTCTTGGTGACCTATTTGAACCATTGGGCCATATCTACCCATACGTGCAATTAACTTCTTCCCACTTACTGGGTCAAATCCTAGTTCCCTTTCTCCTTTCGCTCTTTCGGCAGTTTCTAAAGTATGTTCGATGGTTTCATGGAATGGGGTATAAAAGGCAGCTAACATATCACTCCAAGCCAATTTGCCTGCAGCAATTTCATCAAACTCGCCTTCAATTTTAGCGGTAAAGTTAAAATCCATCACTTTTGAAAAGTGTTGCTTTAAGAAGTCGGTCACCACCAAGCCCAAATCGGTTGGTGACAATTTATTTTTTTCAGCGCCTGTAATTTCGCTTTCAGTCACTGAATTAATTTCATCTTTAGTATTTAAAGACAAAACCTGGTACAATCTTTTAATGCCTTCTTTTTCGCGCTTCTCTACATAATTACGTTTCATTATAGTAGAGATAGTTGGCGCATAGGTAGAAGGCCTGCCGATGCCTAGTTCCTCTAATTTTTTAACCAAGGAAGCTTCGGTATATCTTGCTGGAGGTCGGCTAAATCTTTCTAATCCGGTCATGCTAATAAAGTCAAGTACTTGGCCAACGGCTAAAGGAGGCAATAAGCTTTCTTCGCCATCTGCAGTTTCTTCTTCTTCATCTTCGTCCTTACTTTCTAAATATACTTTTAAGAAACCGTCAAACTTCATTACTTCACCCGAAGCAGTTAAGGTTTCTTTATTAGTTGAAATATCAATTTTCGCAACCGTCTTTTCGAATTGTGCGTCACTCATTTGAGAGGCAATAGTGCGCTTCCAAATTAATTCATATAATCGGTTGGTATCTGCATCGTCTACCTTGCTTTCGTTCATATAGGAAGGACGAATTGCCTCGTGCGCTTCTTGTGCATTCTCGTTTTTATTCTTAAATTTTCGAGGCTGATAATATTTATCGCCAAAGCTTGAATTAATTTCAGCTTTAATTGCTTCCACCGCAGTTTCACTTAAGCTAATACTATCTGTTCTCATGTAAGTGATCTTACCACTTTCATATAATTTTTGTGCAAGCAACATTGTTTTACTTACACTATATCCTAATTTTCTTGAAGCTTCTTGTTGTAAAGTAGATGTGGTGAAAGGTGCGGATGGTGTACGTTTCCCTTCTTTTACAGTGATATCTTTCACTGTGTATTTTGCGCCCTTGCATTCGTTCAAAAACTTTTCAGCAGCAACTCCATTCGTTAATTTCTGAGGGCCGTCTGCTTTAAATTTTACTTTCTTTTTATTAATATCTAATGCGGAAAATAATGCTGAAACTTTAAAAATACTTTCGGGAAGGAATTGATTAATCTCTCTTTCTCTTTCAGCAATTAAACGCACCGCAACACTTTGCACACGACCCGCACTTAAGCTACGTTGCATGCCAATTTTACGCCATAGTACGGGGCTTAATTCAAATCCCACAATTCTATCTAATATTCTTCTTGCTTGTTGGGCGTCTACCAAGTCCATATTAATTAAACGAGGGTTATCTACTGCTTTTTTAATAGCAGGTGCCGTAATCTCATGGAATACAATACGCTTGGTTTTTTTTGGATCTAACCCTAAAACTTCTGCTAAATGCCAACTGATACTTTCTCCTTCACGGTCCTCATCCGACGCAAGCCACACTTCTTTAGCCTTCTTTGTCATTGATTTTAATTCCTTCACCACTTTCTCCTTTTCGCTTGGGACAATATACTTAGGTGCGAATTTGTTTTTCATGTCAATGCCCATATCTGTCTTCTCTAAATCACGGATATGACCATAACAGCTTCTTACTTCAAATTCTTCTCCCAAAATTTTCTCAATGGTCTTTGCTTTTGCAGGCGACTCAACGATTAATAAGTTCTTTGACATAGGTGTCAACCGCTCCTTCGGGTTTTTGATGAATTGAATATCAACCAATTAGGAAGAAAGGAATGTAGGGTTTTAAAGCCCTTGTTTCCTTTACTCGAGATGCAATATTAGCTTATTCGCCTAAAAAATAAAAATTACCTACAGCGGGGAAGCCAAAAAGGACACTATTTTGTCTATAACCTCCTGTGTTTTATACACTTTATTGTGTCCTAAACCATTGGTTATCATAAATTTAGTGTTAGTTGGGACATTATTTTTAAAATTTACTAAATCTTTATAGGGACAAACTTTGTCCTCCTCGTCGTGAACCCATAGTACTTGACCTTCGAATTTTTCAATCGCTCTGTCGGCTTCAAAGTAGGTAACTGGGAATTCGGTTCTATTTTTTAATTCTTCCATAAATGCAGCCTTTATATCGGAACTCAAGTGCATCATTTGAAAAAAACCGTTTAAAGTAGTGGTGGTTTTCGTTGCCGGTGCAATAAGTACAAATTTGTGTGTAGTTGGATTTTCGATATGTTCGGCTATTAATGAAATTGTCAAGCCACCTAGGGAGTGGCCAATAAAATGATCAATAGGGGCACATGCTTTTATAATGTGTTCAATTGCGTCTTTATATATTAGTGCATTTATTTGTTTCCCTTCACTAAGTCCATGCGCTGGTGCGTCAAAGCCAAGTACGCGAAAGCCTTCCTTTAATAGGGGCTGTATATACTGTTCAAACTTGTATATATAACTAGCATATCCATGGGCAATAAGGATTGTTTTACCGTTTGGCTTAGTTGCAGTCCATTCAAAGCCATTTATGTGAATACCATCAGACACGGTCACTTTTAAGTTTTTTGCTTGGTTGAAAATGGCA
This sequence comes from Bacteroidota bacterium, assembly GCA_947458915.1. Classification (GTDB taxonomy): domain Bacteria; phylum Bacteroidota; class Bacteroidia; order Chitinophagales; family Chitinophagaceae; genus Sediminibacterium. Next base: position 6,603 of record CANHAE010000025.1, on the reverse strand, counting down.
GGAGCTTTCCTTTTTTTAAATTTAGGATAAGGGGTGCTGAATAAGTCAAAAGCAAACTTGGCTGCAACGTTGGGGGATAAAATGCCTAGTGTTTTGAACTTTGTTCTTAAAAACCTTAAATACATCCGCTCAGAGAACCCCTGCTTTGTCATAAACCTTAATTTACTTACAAAGATAAGTTGAGTTACAGAGTAACTGTATTTATTTTGTATTTCGACAACAAAAAAGGTTCATTCAATAGTGTTTAGAGTTATTTTTGCCAAAACCCATTATTTAGAAACCATGTATTCAGTTAAGATCAATTTTGAACAAAAAGGGCTAGAGTCGGTTACGTTGAGCAATGTAAAACCCGACCAAAGCTTATTAGAAGTTATTTTAGACGCAGGTATTGAACTACACCACAACTGCGGAGCAGTATGTGCTTGTAGCACTTGTCATTTATATGTAAACAAAGGAATGGAGCATTTGGCTGCATTGTCAGACAGAGAAGAAGATTTTATTGACAGAGCATTAATACCTAGGATTGAATCAAGGTTAGGTTGCCAATGCGAATTAGCTGAAGGAAATGGTGAAATAGAAGTAACCTTACCTGATCAAACACAATTTTTAGGAGAATAATTATATAATAGTATGAACCAATTTGAACCGCCAATTAACTGGAGTGACCACGAAGACATCGCCCAAAAACTATATGAAAAATTCGGTGATGATTTTACAGAATCAAAAATATACCGTGTTCGCTTTACTGATATGTTGGAGTGGATTTTAACATTGCCTCATTTTGAAGGCAAGAAAGAACAGTCGAGTGAAGGGCATTTGGAAATGATTCAAAGTGCTTGGGTTTATGAGTGGAGAGATAACCAAAAGAAATAATACTTAACCTATATTTTAATTATTCAATTTTGTTAGCAGCGTTTAAAAAAATAAAGTGTTTCGTTTTTGATGTTGATGGAGTACTTACCAATGGCAATGTTACAGTAATGCCTAATGGTGTATTAATTAGAACCATGAACATTAAAGACGGCTATGCTTTACAATTAGCTATTAAAAAAGGGTATAAGGTTTGGGTGATTTCAGGAGGCAATTCAGAAGAAGTAAAAACCAGGTTGCAAAATTTAGGTATCTCCGATGTGTTCATGAAAGTAACAGACAAAAAACAATTATTGTCGGAGTTAATGTTGTTGAATGAGCTGGTGAAGGAAGATGTATTGTTCATGGGGGACGATATGCCTGATTTTGAAGCACTGCAATTGGCAGGAATTGCAGCTTGCCCAAGTGATGCAGTGGTTGATATCAAAGAAATATGTAGTTATAAGGCTATTGCAAAAGGAGGAGCAGGTTGCGCCAGAGAAGTAATTGAGAAGACATTGAAATTGAATAATCATTGGGATTTAGTCGATCATATACGTGCTCAATAACATTTCAAAAAAAATAGCACTTGAAACTACTTATTCATTTTTTTAGACTTATTCGGTGGCCCAATTTATTGTTTATTATACTAGCTCAGGGGTTATTTCAATATTGTATTTATGAGCCACTATTCCCGGTTAGTGCGGAAGCAACAAACCTCCCATTTTATTTAATTTTAATTACATCCTTATTTATAGCAGCAGGAGGTTATATTATAAACGATTATTTCGATGTTAATATCGATCAAGTTAACCGACCAAAGAAAGTTGTAGTAGGTTCCTTTATAAGTAGGAGATGGGTTATTTTCTGGCATTTAATTTTTAGTTTGCTAGGCATTTATATATGTACAATTGCATTTCCTTTTACAAGCTTTTGGCATGTTCACCTTTCCAATTTGCTAACTATTTTATTGTTGTGGTTTTATTCAACCAATTTTAAAAAGAACTTTTTAATTGGGAATATAGTTATTGCTATACTTACTGCATGGTCTATTGCAGTGGTGTATTTTTCAAAATTTACTTTTTTAGAACTTATTAACCCGCCAGCAAATAATTTAGCACTTCTACGTTTTTTTAAATTAATGTTGGTGTATTGTAGTTTCGCTTTTGTGTTAACCTTGGTTAGGGAAACATTAAAGGATATGGAGGATATGGAAGGAGATGAAAAATTTGGTTGTAGAACAATGCCAATTGCTTGGGGGTTAAAGCCTACCAAAGTGTATATAGCAGTTTGGTTAATTGTACTTATTGCTATTTTATTATTGATACAGTTGTATGTTATTCCATTTGGTTGGTGGTATAGTATTCTTTACTGTTTATTACTTGTAGTAGCTCCTTTAATTGTGGTACTTATAAAGCTACCCAAGTCATATACAAGTGCCGACTTTCGCAAGCTAAGTGCTTATATAAAAATTACTATGCTGGCTGGTATTCTTTCCATGATATTTTTCTATTTTTTATTTTAAATTGCTATGCAAACTTTTATTTTAGCTTCTCAGTCACCCAGGAGGAAAACCTTGCTAGAATGGGCCGAATTGCCTTTTGACGTAATAGTATCTGCTTCCGACGAGCAATACCCACTTGAATTGTCAATAGAAAAAGTACCCGAGTATATCGCAAAAAATAAGGCAATAGCGGTGCAGGCTAAAATTAAAGAGACAGGATTATATAAAGCGGACCAATGTATTATTGCAGCAGACACTATTGTGGTACTGGAATATAAAATACTAGGGAAGCCAATTTCAAGGGAAGATGCTATTCAGACGTTACAATCCTTGTCGGGCAAATCTCATAAAGTAATTACAGGCGTTGCATTATTAAATAATGGCGAAATAAATTGCTTTAGTGAAACAACGGAAGTAGTGTTTCATTCTTTAACGCAGGAGCAAATTGAATTTTACGTAGACAAGTATAAGCCATTCGATAAAGCTGGGGCTTACGGAATACAAGAATGGATTGGGGTAGTAGGTATTAAAAGTATCATTGGTGATTTTTATAATGTGATGGGCCTGCCAGTGAGCAAACTACTCCAAACAATAAAGCAACTAGGGATTACCTAATTGCTTTATCTATTTCATTGTAATTATGTATTAACTATCATCTTAGTATTTTTAACCGAGGTTTTACTACAGCCAGCTGTAAGTGATATCCAATTCTAAATCAGGGTGTAAACTTTTTACCACTGGGCAGCTATTTCCAACAAGCTCTAAAATCGTTTTTGTTTTCTCATCTAAGCCTATTGCAGGCAGGGTAACATGTGCAATAATTTTACCAATTCTTCTTGGTTCAGATAGCATCACTTTTGTTACTTCAACTTTTGCACCATCTAAAATAATATCCATTGTCTGTGCCTTAATACCCATTGTAGTAATCATACAGGCACCAAGTCCTGTTGCAATTAAATCGGTAGGAGAGAATCTTTCTCCTTTTCCCTTATTGTCTGTAGGTGCGTCGGTTTCAATTGCACTTCCACTTTGCAAATGGATACATGTGGTTCTTAAGTCAGATACATATTGTACTGTTGCTGTCATGGTTGTTTTTTTATGATTTTGGTAAATTTACAATTTATGGACTTATTTAAGCGCTAACTCACGTATTTTCGTGCCTGATAACCACAGATATATGCAAGAATTACCAGTTATTTCGGCCAATACCCCAGAACATATCAAAAAGCCAAATTGGTTAAGGGTTAAATTGCCAATTGGCGAAAGCTATAAACATGTGCGTGGATTAGTTGACACGCATAAACTTCATACAATTTGTGAGAGTGGAAATTGTCCTAATATGGGTGAATGTTGGGGCGAAGGCACTGCAACGTTTATGATTTTAGGGAATATATGTACGAGGAGTTGTCAGTTCTGCGCAGTTGCCACAGGAAGGCCTAAACCAGTTGAATGGGACGAGCCTCAAAGAGTTGCTGAAGCAATTCACTTGATGAAAGTAAAGCACGCTGTTTTGACAAGTGTGGACCGAGATGAATTAGAAGACGGTGGATCAATTATTTGGTACAATACAATTAAGGCCATTAAAGCTTTATCTCCCGATACAACTATTGAATCTTTAATTCCTGATTTTAGAGGCATAAAAGAACAAATTCAAAGGCTTATTGATGCCGCGCCTGAAGTAATTAGCCATAACATGGAAACGGTAGAACGTAATACAAAGCGTGTGCGCATACAAGCAAAATACCGAAGAAGTTTAGAAGTGCTGGAAACCTTAAAAAAAGGTGGAATGAGAACTAAAACAGGCTTAATGCTAGGAATAGGAGAAGAGAAGCATGAGGTAATTCAAACCATGAAGGATTTAGTAGCCGTTGGGACAGATGTATTAACACTGGGACAATACTTGCAACCTACTAAAAAACATTTACCAGTTCAACGTTATGTACATCCGGACGAATTTGCTGAACTACGTTCAATTGGCTACGAACTTGGATTTGATTATGTAGAAAGTGGGCCATTGGTTCGTTCTTCCTACCATAGCGAAAAACATGTTATACAAGGTTGGGGCCGTAATAAATGGCTTGAAGAATTAGCATTGAATAAATAAAATTATTCGCATAAAAAAAGGAGTCACTTAAACAGGACTCCTTTTTTAGTATAATTAATTTAGTACACTACTACATATCCCAAACAAGTGCTGATGCGCCTAATATAGCAGCGTCAGATTCTTTTAAATGGCTAATGAGTATCTTTACTTTATTTTGAAAAATTTGTATCACATTCGCTTCTAAATGTTCACGTGTAGGTTTTAATAAAAAATCGCCAGACTTAGTTAATCCTCCAAACAGTATAATTGCTTCGGGACTTGAAAACATGACAAAATTGGCTAAAGCCCTGCCTAATATTTCACCTGTAAAATCAAAAACTTCTTTTGCGATTTCGTCACCTTTACTTGCGGCATCAAAAACTACTTTTGAATTAAGCTGCTCGTAAGGCACGCCCCTTAATAAACTAGGACGCTCCGAATTTGCTAGTAGTTCAATAGCCGTGTTTGTAACTCCAGTAGCCGATGCGTAGCTTTCTAAGCATCCTTTCTTTCCGGTGCCAGGGTGCATACGGCCCTCAGGTATAATAGTAGTATGCCCAAGCTCGCCAGCAAAACCATCGTGACCATATATTAATTGTCCGTTCGCGACAATCCCGCTTCCCACTCCTGTTCCTAAGGTAATCATGATAAAATCTTTCATGCCTTGAGCTGCACCATACATCATTTCTCCCACTGCAGCAGCGTTTGCGTCGTTGGTTAATTTTACGGGTAACCTAAATTTGTCTTGTAACATTTTGGCTAATGGGATAACTCCTTTCCAAGGAAGGTTGGGCGCGTATTCTATGTTACCAGTATATACATTCCCATTAGGAGCACCTACGCCGATTCCTTTTATACGGCCAAAGCCACCCACTTTATCAATAAGTTCACTTAACTTTTCGTGAAGTTCATCAATAAATGTATGTACCTGCTCGTGTTTTTTTGTAGAAATTTCACTAGAAAATAAAACATTTCCAACGTTGTCTACAATTCCGAATTTAGTGCCTGTTCCACCTATATCAACACCAACTACAAATGAGTCCATTTTTATAATTTAAACAATTTAACAATTAGTGTCCTCCGCCCGCTTCAACTTCTTCGTAATTGATGCCTTGTTTTTTCAATATACCTTTTACGGCAATTGCAAAAAATAGTAAATAAGCAAAACATAATACCGCTACCCAAAAAGAATTATGAATTCCGTACCCAGGCATATCAATATGTGATGATTGTAAATAATCGGCAACTTTTCCTTGAATAGGAGGGATAATACCACCCCCTAAAATCATCATAATCAAAAAAGCAGAACCCTCGGTTGTGTATTTTCCTAAACCTGCAATAGACAAAGTAAAAATAGATGGCCACATAATTGAACAAGCTAAACCGCCTGTTAAGAATGCATAAATTGCAATATTTCCAGTAGTGAAAATACCTGTTAACATTGCCACTAAACCTAGGATACTAAATACCATTAAGGTTTTAGCTGGTTTATTTTGGCTAATGTAAAATGCAAATATTTGAATGAATACACAAATAATATACCAATACAATGGTGACATATCATATTGAGCAATACTATTCAATCCTATGACTACTCCAAAAGCAACAATAGGAACTATGAAAGTTAATATTTTATTGGTCTTTGACTTGAATTCAAAAGCACTAATGGCACCAGTCCATCTTCCAATCATCATACTTCCCCAATACATTGAAATATAGGGAGCAATTTCAGAAGAAGGAATACCACCAAAATCATCTTGTCTTAATAACTCTGCAAGGTTGGAACCAATTGTAACTTCCACACCTACGTAAATAAACAAAGCTAACATGCCCAATACCAATTGAGGATATTTCATAGCTCCCCAGCCGTTCTCGTTTTTTTGAGCAGAAAAATTGGCAATTACTAAACCAGCAACAACTGTTGCTAATGCACCAAATAACCATTTTAAACGGTAAGTCTCTAAATTATGTTTTTCTATATCAGAAAGTAGTGTTACATCAATTTTGTAACTATCAAAAATGGGAACAAACATGGCAATCAATACACCTGTCATGATTAATAATAAATATAATGCTTTTTGAGCTGGCTCTACTTTTTCTTCAGAAATCCCATCTGGTACTTTCTTTGAAAAATAAAACAATGCAGCTGCAGCTATAAAAAGTCCAC
>CANHAE010000024.1 GCA_947458915.1 Bacteroidota bacterium | reverse complement strand
TTGACTTAGAAGATAGAACAAGCGGGCGCTTTAATTTTTTAGCAAATAATAAAGGATATATTGCGCAATCTGATGAGTCGGGATGGAATCATTTGTATTTGTATAATATGGATGGGCAATTGCAAAATGCGATTACAACGGGTAAGTATACTGTAACGGGTATTAAGTTAATTGACGAAAAAACAAAAACAGTTTATATCACTGCAAGAGGTATAGAAAATACTGCTAGGAACGATTTTTATGCAGTAGGTTTTGATGGCAAGAACTTAAAGCGTTTAACTTTTGGCGAATTTAACCACGCGCAAATTTACTTAGCGCCAGATGCTAAACATTTTGTTTCAGTATATAGTAATGTTAAAACTCCTACAGCAATAGGTGTTGTAAATAGTAAAACTAAAACAACCGAAGTGTTAGGTATTGCGGTTGATACAACTTTTAATATTGCTAGTTATGCAAAAACAGAATTAATTAGAATTAAAAGTGTCGATGGCTTATATGAATTACCTGCATTAGTGACTTGGCCAAAGAATATGGATCCGAATAAAAAGTACCCTTTACTTGTTAGTATTTATGGCGGCCCCAATGCGGGAACTGTTATGGATACTTGGGTGAATCCTAGTGTAAAAGAAAATTGGGCGAAAGAAGGCCTAATACAAGTGTCATTTGACCATCGGGCTAGCGGGCATTTTGGGAAAGAAGGGGTAAACTATATGTACCGTAATTTAGGTTACTGGGAAATGCAAGATTATATGACAATGGCTAAATGGTTTATTGCGAATGGGAATGCGGATGCGGAAAAAATAGCTATAACAGGATTTAGTTACGGCGGGTATATGAGTTGTTACGCCCTAACGTACGGCGCGGACGTATTTACACACGCAATGGCTGGGGGAAGCGTAACTGCATGGGAACTATATGATTCACACTACACCGAACGCTTTATGGACACGCCAAAAGAAAATCCAGAAGGATATAAGTCGGGAAATGTAATGACGCATATTAAAAACTTCAAAGGGGTATTGCAATTAGTACACGGAACAATGGACGATAATGTACATATGCAAAATTCAGTTCAATTATTAAGTGCATTGCAAGACAATGGTAAAGATGTTGAGTTTATGTTATACCCAGGTGGAAGACATGGCTGGGGTGGTGCGAAGGGAAAACATTTTAATGACTTGAAGAGCAAATTCATATTTGAACATTTGTTAGACAAGCCGTTTGTAATAGCGAAGTAATATTGATAAATAAATAATTAAATGTCCAATCCGAATTTAGATACTGCTATTAATAATTCAAATCCACAGGATCGAGAATTTGAAAACAGTATTCGGCCTACTGAGATGGATGCCTTTGCGGGGCAGCCACAACTAATTGAGAACATTAGTATTTTTATAAAGGCTGCAAAAATGCGTGGAGAAGCCTTGGATCATATATTGTTTCATGGTCCTCCGGGTTTGGGTAAAACTACACTTAGCAGGATTGTGGCGAATGAAATGGGTGTTCAAATAAAAGAAACCTCAGGTCCAGTAATTGAAAAGCCAAGTGACTTGGCCGGTTTATTGACAAGCTTAGAGCCGAATGATGTTTTATTTATTGACGAAATCCACCGCTTAAGTACCGTGGTAGAGGAATATTTATATGCTGCAATGGAAGACTATAAAATCGATATCATGATTGATAGTGGACCAAATGCAAGGAGTATTCAAATTAATTTAAATCCTTTTACATTAGTGGGCGCTACCACAAGGAGTGGTTTACTTACTGCACCATTGCTTTCAAGATTTGGTATTAAGTCACGTTTAGAATATTATCCAGCAACTGTAATTGAAAAAATTATAATGAGAAGTGCAGGTATATTAGATGTGCGCATTAACACGGAAGCTGCTGGTGAAATTTCAAGAAGGAGTAGAGGGACGCCAAGAATTGCGAATGGATTATTAAGAAGGGTTCGTGATTTTGCCCAAGTATTGAACGACGGAACAGTAGACATAGGTATTACTAAACATGCACTAAAGGCCTTAAATGTAGATGAACACGGGTTGGATGAGATGGACAACAGAATATTACTTGCGATTATAGAGAAGTTCAAAGGAGGACCAGTGGGTATTACTACTATTGCAACAGCAGTAGGAGAGGAATCAGGAACGATTGAAGAAGTGTATGAACCATTCTTAATACAAGAGGGCTTTTTGCAAAGAACTCCACGTGGCAGGGAGGTAACGCAAAAAGCGTATACCCATTTAGGAAAGAAAAGAGATAGGGGAAGTATAGACAACCCAGAATTGTTCAGGTAATAATAACACTTATTATAAAAAAAGGTCTCGACAATAAATCGAGACCTTTTTTTATAAGTTAGGTAAATTAATGCCTACTGTACAACTAGCCTAAAGCCATTGCCGTGTATATTCACAATTTCAATTTGCGTATCTTCTTTTAAATATTTTCTAAGTTTAGCAATATACACATCCATGCTTCTGCCATTGAAATAGGTATCACTACCCCATATTTTTTTTAGCGCCTTTTCTCTAGTCAATAAATCATTTTTATGTTCGGCAAGCATTTTTAATAATTCATTTTCCTTTGGGGAAAGTACTTGTGTATGTTCTCCTATTTTTAGTTCACGCAATTTAGGATTGAAATGATATTGTCCTAAATCATATTCTTGGTTGTCGCTTACTTTATTATCTTCTTCATTTCGCTTAATGATTGCTTTTATTTTAAGCATTAACACTTCACTATCAAAGGGTTTTGTGATATAGTCGTCTGCCCCCAGTTTGTAACCGTGGATGATGTCTTCTTTCAGCGTTTTTGCACTTAAGAAAAATAAAGGCACGTCAGGATCAATGTCGCGAATTTCTTCTGCTAAGGTGAAGCCGTCTACATGTGGCATCATGACGTCTAATAAACAAAGGTCAAATTTTTCACGTTGGAAAGCGGCTAAACCTAAACGGCCATCACGTTCTAAGGTTACTTCGTATTCGTCTAGTTCGATGTAGTTCTTTAATACTAGTCCTAAATTACTGTCATCTTCACACAATAAAATTTTATACTTTTTCTTGTCTTCCATATTGTTTGCTTTATGTAAAGGAACGGATTTAACTATTCGAACAGAAAAAATTGTTTCCAATGTTTTGTTAAAATGTACCTAATCCTTCGTACTTGTACAAATGTCGCAAATTTCACATTTAGTTGGGTTATTTTCTCCAAAGTATTTTGCCAAATACATACTTCTGCAGGGAAAGTCATTCCCCCTGATATAGTTGGTAAAATGCCTTATTCTTTCTAAAAATGCCTTTTTCATGAGTGTGTAATGGTCAATATCTAATTTCATAAAAGCGGCCGAACTTCTATTCCATATAAAGGCTACAACAGGTTGCTGTTCTTTCTGTTCAAAGGTGATCAGACCATGGAGGGTTAATAAATGCAAGTTCTTTACTACAAATGCTGCATCTCGTTGTAATAGCTGTGCTAATAAATTTTCGTTTATATAGTGAGGACTGTCTAGAATACCGCCATAAGTGCGCAGTAAAGTTTGTAAAACAACGCCAGCAATAGTATTGTTGGTTGCAAACTCTTCAATGCTCAGCCGGTCTGCAACAACTTGCACCATTGAGGGCTTAAAGGAGGCTGCTGAAAATTGAACATGTCCTTCTTGTTGAATCCAATTCAATGCATTTCTTGCAATCATTTTATCCCAATCGAAACGGACACAGAAATTATCGAAGTCAAACGGAAACTGTTGCTTTTCGCCCATTCCTATGGGGAGTTGCACGTAATCGGCTAAATCCTGAAATACTTTTTTTATCACCTCTATAGGAGGATATTTTTTTTCTTGGACTACATTCCAATACTCCCAGTCGTTTTTTTGATACAATAAAATAGCTTTTGCTGGTGCGCCGTCTCGTCCTGCACGTCCCGCTTCCTGATAATACTGTTCTAAGCTATTTGGCAAATCGTAATGTACTACTAACCGAACGCCGCCTTTGTTAATGCCCATACCAAAAGCGTTGGTGCAAACTACAATTGGAGTAGCATTTGTCATCCAATTTTTTTGTACCGCCTGTCTATTTTGGATAGACAGGCCTGCGTGGTATTCACCCACTTTATAGCCGTAAGCTTTTAATAATGTACTTAGTTGTGTAACATTGTTTCTTGTGTTACAATAAATAATAACTGCTCCTTCGGTTGCATTTAAAATGCCTCTTAAGCTGTGTAATTTTACTGGAACTTCTTGGACAATATATTGCAAATTAGGCCTTAGGAAAGAATCACTAATCACGTCAGCATTAGGCAAGGATAATTGATCAATAATATCTTTTTGAACAACAGGTATTGCAGACGCTGTCATTGCAAGGATAGGGATAGTGGGGAATAATTTTTTTAATACCGACACCTTCCTATAACTAGGCCTAAAATCATAACCCCATTGGGAAATACAATGTGCTTCATCAATTGCAAATAAGGTAACAGGTAATTGTTTTAGGAAATCTTGAAACTTTTTTTGGGCTAATTTTTCAGGAGAACAATAAATAAATTGAAACTTGCCTTCAAGTGCTTCTTTTAATATTTCGTTTTGCGCTTCCTCTGTTATTTGTCCCCCCAATGCAACTGCACTAATATTTTTATCTTTTAAATCCTTTACTTGGTCCTGCATCAATGCAATAAGAGGGCTTATTACTAAACAAATTCCCTTATTAAACAAAGTGGGTATTTGAAAACACAAGGACTTACCTGCTCCAGTAGGTAGTAAGGTTAAAACATCTTTGCCTTTAACAACTGCTTCAATGACAGCAAGCTGTTGCGGCCTAAATGCTTCGTAGCCCCAGTATTGTTTTAATATGTCTTGGATGGTTTTCAATAGTCGGCTTACACTAATTTTTTCTTGAATAAACGAAGTGAATTAAGTGCAAGTACAATATCACTTAATCCCATTATTAAAGCCCCATAAGTTGGCCCCCAGGTACCTAATAAACCAAATGCGGCTATGGGTATTGCAATGATATTGTAGGAGAATGCCCATATTAAATTCTCTTTAATAGTTTCATAAGTTTTACTTCCTAAGCCAAGTGCCATTGGTAAATTTTTTAATCCTTGGTTCATTAAAATTACTTGTGCACTTTGTACAGCAATATGTGATGCGTTACTTAATGAAATGCCGATAGTTGCTTTTGCAAGCGCTGGTGCATCATTAATTCCGTCACCTACCATTGCGGTTGGATTGGCTTTTGTTAAGGCATCCAACTTATTTAGTTTATCTGAAGGACTTTGTTCATACAATATCTCTTGTATTCCCAATAGTTTCCCAACCTGCTCACATTTTTCTTTTCTATCCCCACTTAATAATACAGTATGGATACCTTTTTTATGAAGCGTTTCAATTACTTCTTTTGCTTCTGGGCGTATTTGGTCTGCTACATCTATCCAGCCTAGTAGTTTTTCATTCTTTTGTATATAAACATTATGGCCATCTTCCACATTTTTGTCAAGTAAACTTTTGAATGACCCAGCCCAATAGTTATTGCCTTGTTTATCAGTTGCCTTTATACCAATTCCTTTTACTTCCTCAATATTGGCCCATTTAATTTCTTCTTTTGATTTCCATTCCGCACTAATACATTTTGCAATAGGGTGATTGGAATATTTTTCTAAAGAATAAGCAATGACAATAAATTCTTCTAAAGTTGTGCCCTCTAAAACATGGGTTCCTGCAATTTCAAATAAGCCTGTAGTGAGGGTACCTGTTTTATCAAATACTACTTGCTTTATATCCTTAAAAGTTTCTAAACTTTTTGCATTTTTAAATAGTACACCATTCCTTGCGCCTCTCCCAAGTCCAACAGCAATGGCTGCAGGCGTAGCTAATCCCATTGCACATGGACAAGCAATGACCAATACAGCTATGCTTCTTAATAAACTTTGGCCAAATCCAATATCGGCAATAATAAGGTTGCCTAATAAAGTGAGTACTGCAATGCCTAAAACTAAAGGCACAAATACAGCACTAATTTTATCAGCCAAAATTTGCACTGGAGGTTTTTCACCTTGTGCAGCTTTAACCATTTTTAATATATTGGATAAAACGGTATCGTCTCCAACCGCTGTTACATAGGCTTTTAAAGTCCCGTTTTCAACAGTGCTACCGCCCAATAACAGGTCTGTTGTTTTTTTATGAACGGGTACGCTTTCCCCGGTTACTATTGATTCATTTACGTTTGCTTCCCCCCATAAAATTTTACTATCCATTGGGATTGTTTCGCCTGAATTAATGAGTATTAAATCACCCACTTTTAAAGTTTCACTTTCTACATTAAAAATTACTTCTTTGTGTTGATCATCAAATACAATCATATTTGCCATCACCTTTTGCGCCTTCACTAAATCTTTTAACGCACGTTGCGTGGAAGCTACAGAAGCATCTTCTAAATAATTACCAAAAAATACAAGGGTCAAAATAGTAGCAGTAGTTTCGTAATATGCAAAAGCTGGCCCTAGTGCTGCTAAAGTGCCATATAAACTATAGCCAAAGGAGGCTATAGCCCCAATAGCCACTAGTACATTCATATTGGGTATCCCTTTTGTCAAACTATTCCATGCACTCTTCCCAAAATAATTCATCCCTATTATAAAAACAGGTGTTGTTAAAGCTAATTGAACATAGGGGTTCATTAATAAATGAATATGAACTCCTGGCAGCATGTGCACCATTAAGGGCAAAGTAAAAATCAAGCAAAAAAAAGCACGTTCTTGATTATTGTCCAGCCATTTCTTTTTTGGTGCTGTACCGTCTTCGCCTCTTACTTTGTATCCCAGCCCTCCAATGCCTTTTATTAAATTTTCCTTACTTATATTTTCAGGTAATTCAAATTGAATCTCACCTTCCATAAAACTTACCTTAGGCTCGCTTATTCCTTCTTTCTGAAGATATTTATGTATTGACAACGCACAATTGGTACAACTCATGCCATCTACCTTCCATTGAACATTTTCCATAATATGGCTATTTATTAAACAAAGATACGAAGACAATTCAGCATTGTATTTGTTCGCTTATCTTTGGTGAATGGATAAGAAGTATACATTGAACGAATTGGACCAATTGGCTGCTTTATTGATAGAAAAATATGGCGATAAGCCTGTTTGGGCCTTTCATGCCCCAATGGGGGCTGGCAAGACCACCTTAATTGGGCGTATTTGTAAACAATTAGGAGTTACTTCGGCAATAACTAGCCCCACATTTGCCCTAATGAATGAATACGAAGGGAATGGGAAAATTATTTACCATATGGATTGGTATCGTCTGCAAGGCGAGCAGGAAGCCCGTCAGGCTGGCGTGGAAGCTACATTCGATTATGCTGATTTTTCATTAGTTGAATGGCCCGAAAAGGCGCCCGGTTTATTGCCTGAAAATACACAACACTTTGAAATTGAAATTTTAGATCCTGAACATAGAAGGATTTTTATACCTTCATAAAAATTAGGTAGCAATGAGTACCATTAAGCCACAAATAAAATCGTCGTTTGCTTTTGAAACACAGGAGGAAGTATTAGATATACCTCATGGTTCAAAACCCTTGTTAATTGGTATCCCCAAAGAAATTGCATTTCAAGAAAACAGGATTGGCTTAACGCCAGATGCTGTGAGTGTCTTGGTTGCTAATGGACATGACGTAATGGTGGAATCCTTAGCAGGCTCGGGAAGTAGGTATACCGATGATGATTATTCAGAAGCGGGTGCTAGGATTGTTTTTGAAAAAGAAGAAGTTTACAAGTGCCCCATATTGGTTAAGACAGCACCTCCGGTGGAAGCCGACTTGCCCTACTTGCAAATGTACCAGACCATTATTTCTCCTTTGCATTTGTCGGCGCTGAAAAAAGAACTCATGGAGCAATTGATGGCTAAAAAAATAACTGCACTTTCCATTGAAAATATTAAAGACGAAAATCAGAATTATCCTATATTAAGAAGCATGAGTGAAATTACAGGAAGTGCAGTAATGTTAATTGCAGGGCAGTACCTAAGTAATTTTAATCAAGGCAAAGGGGTATTACTTGGTGGGGTGAGTGGTGTACCACCAACCAAAGTGGTTATTATTGGAGCAGATATTATAGGAGAATTTGCAGCCCGAAATGCTTTAGCATTAGGTGCTAGTGTAAAAGTATTTGACAATAATGTTTCTCGGTTACAAAGGTTACAAAATAATTTAGGACAACGTGTTTGGACAAGTGTACTTGAACCAAAAATATTAGCGAAACAATTAAAAACTTGTGAAGTAGCTGTTGGAGCTTTACGCAATGAATTTGGACGCGCACCCATTGTAGTAACGGAGGAAATGGTTGCTGCAATGCGACCTGGTAGTATTATTATTGATGTGGCTATTGACCGAGGTGGCTGCTTTGAAACTAGTGAATTAACAAATCACGCTAATCCTATTCTCATAAAGCACGAGGTTATTCATTATGGTGTACCTAATATTCCAAGTGGCTTTGCTCGAACGGCTAGTCAAGCTATTAGCAACGTACTCATGCCCTTATTAATACAAATAGGCGATCAGGGAGGGTTAGAAGAAATTATTTGGCAACAGGTACACTTAAGAGAAGGCATTTATTTATACAAAGGTGCCTTAACCGATTTTTATATTAGCGAAAAATTCCAACTTAAGTTCACAGACTTAAACTTGTTAATTGCGAGCAGAAGTTAAGCGCCCACAGTTTTATAATCCATTAAGTTTATTTGCTTATTGCAAAAAGAATATTCCTGTGGATCATTGCTGCCTACTATAATTAATTTATTTAACGCATAAGTATTAATTAAGTGGTGGTATAGTGCGTAACCTTCCTTGTCTAAATTGCTACAAGGCTCATCTAATAGTAGCAAGGGCGTTTCAGAAAAAATAGCTAAGGCTAGTTTTAAACGCTGTTTCATCCCACTACTGAAATACCTAATTTGTTTATTTGCAGCATTTTTTAATCCAATTAGTTCAATGATTTGAGCGTAGTTTAATTGGGTATTTATTTGTTTGAATTTTGCATGAAATTCAAACTGTTCGAGTGTAGTAAATTCTTCAATTAATTCTAAGTAAGGGGCGGCAATACTTAGCTGTTGGAATATTGTATGCGTGTCGAATAGCCCCCATGAAATGGTGCCTTTTGAAAGGGTAGTATAGCCTGCAATAATTTGCAATAGGGTGCTTTTGCCAGAGCCATTATTACCAATAAGTGCGTAATGATTTCCTTGCTCAAATTTAAAATCAAGCCCCTTAAATATCCAATCTTTATTGAATCTTTTACCAGCGTCTATCAGGCTAATAGTAGTCATGATTAATCTTCTTCAACAGCACCTTTGCCGAATCTTTTAATAATGCCCCTTCCGCTATCTCTTATAAACGTTACAATTTCATCGCGTTCGTCCGTTGCAGGTAATTCTTCTTCAATAAATTCTAAAGCCTGAGTTGTGTTCATTCCTTTATTGAAAATATAACGGTAAATATCAAGTATGTGGTTAATTTTTTCTAAATCAAATCCTCTTCTTTTTAAACCCACGCTATTTACACCACCATAACTTAAAGGGTTACGCACTGCTTTAATGTATGGGGGAACATCTTTACTTACTAAACTTCCTCCAGCAATATAAGCGTGTTGCCCAATGTTTACAAATTGGTGCACAGCACTCACTCCCGCAATCCAAGCATAATTACCTAAGGTAACGTGACCAGCAATTTGGACACTGTTGCTTAATATGCAATTATTACCCACTATACAATCGTGCGCAATGTGACTGTATGCCATAATTAAACAATCATTCCCAACCTTAGTAACCCATCGGTCCGACGTGCCTTTATTGATTGTTACAAACTCTCTAATGGTGGTATTGTCTCCAATTTCAACGGTGGTTTTTTCTCCATTGAATTTAATATCCTGAGGGTCGGCGCCAAGCACTGCTCCCGGGAAAATGCGACAATTTTTTCCAATACTAGTTCCATTCATAATAGTCACATTACTTCCAATCCAGGTGCCTTCACCAATGGTTACATCACCATGTATCACGGTAAATGGATCAATTTTTACGTTGGAAGCAATTTTGGAATTAGGATCGATATAGGTAAACGGATGTGTCATAGTTTATTATTTTATTCGGCTCTTTTTACTACTTGTGCAACTAAGTCTGCTTCAGTGACAACTTTACCGCCAACATAAACAGTACCTCTCATTTCACAAATTCCTCTTCTAATGGGAGATATTAATTCCATTTTCAATAACATGGTATCGCCTGGTTTTACCATTGCCTTGAATTTACAGTTATCAATTTTTAAAAAGTAAGTGTCGTAATTTCCTTTTGGCATTGCATTTATACAAAGGATACCTCCAGTTTGCGCGAGGGCTTCTATTTGTAAAACACCAGGCATAATAGGGTTGCCTGGAAAATGACCTGGGAAAAACCACTCATTAAATGTCACGTTCTTTACGCCTACAATGAAAGTATCAGTTAGTTCAATTATTTTATCAACAAACAAAAATGGATGGCGATGTGGTAATGTTTTTTCAATCTGCTCAAGGCTAAAAACAGGTGTAATAGATGGGTCATACAAAGGCACATCTTTAACGTGCTTATTTTTTTTAATGTATTGCTTTATTTTTTTAGCAAATTCTACATTACTACTATGACCAGGTCGGTTTGCAATGATGCGCGCTTTAATTGGGTAGCCTATTAAAGCTAAATCACCAATTACATCCAATAGTTTATGCCTAGCTGGTTCATTTGGGAACCTAAGTTCTAAATTGTTTAAATACCCTTCACTTTTAACTTCAATTTTATCGCGCTTAAATACTTTTGCTAAGCGACTCATTTCCTCAGTAGTTACTGGCTTGTCTACAACTACAATTGCGTTGTTTATGTCACCCCCTTTAATTAAATCGTTATCTAATAAAGCTTCCAGTTCATGCAGGAAACAAAAAGTTCTGCAAGGTGATATCTCGGCTTTAAAATCTTTTATCGTTTTTAGTGCCGCATGTTGTGTGCCTAAAACAGGACTATTGAAATCAATCAAAGTAGTGATTTGGTAATCAAGGGAAGGTAGTGCCACCATTTCCACTCGTTTTTCCTCATCGTAATGAAAAATATTTTCATCAATACTATACCATGCTTTTGCAGCATCTTGTTCTAATACACCTGTGGCTTCAATCTTTTCAATAAATGGAGCCGAGCTTCCATCCATAATTGGAATTTCTGGACCATTTAATTCAATTAATACATTGTCTACACCCATGCCTACCAAGGCAGCAAGTATATGTTCTACTGTACTCACTTTCGCATCGCCAACTTGCAAGGTGGTGCCTCGGCTAGTATCGGTTACTAAGTCGCAATCGGCTTTAATAATAGGTTTATTTGGAAGGTCAATTCTTTGAAATTGAATGCCAAATCCTGGATTTGCAGGGTGTAGTGTCATATCCACTAAAACACCAGTATGTAAACCTGTTCCACTAATGCTTATACTTGACAATAATGTGTGTTGCTTATCCGGATTGAAATGCTGATCCATGCTTATAATATTTTTTGCTTCGCTAATTTAATGCGATGGTTTGATCAAAATTAGGCTGATTTAGCCTTTTTGAGACAGTTGTTGTACTAATATTTCCAATTCTTTTACCCTTTTTTCAAGAGAAGGAAGGTTTTTCATATATACTTGTGCCCTTAATGCAGTAGTATGTTCGCCAGCAGGGTTGCCTGTGACGGTTAAGTTGGGAACCTTAATACTTTTCGTAACACCACTTTGAGCTGCTATTTTAACGCCGTTAGCAATGCTTATATGTCCTGCAAAGCCCACTTGGCCACCAACCATCACCCCTTTTCCAATTTTGGTACTGCCACTAATGCCAGTTTGAGCTGCAATAACTGTATTTTCTCCTATTTCAACATTATGCGCAATTTGAATAAGGTTATCTAGTTTCACCCCTTTTCTAATAATTGTTGAACCAATTGTTGCTCGGTCAATAGTTGAGTTTGATCCAATTTCTACATTATCTTCTATTATTACATTTCCTAGTTGAGGCACTTTTTGAAAACTGCCATCTGCCTTTGGGGCAAAACCAAATCCGTCTGCGCCAATTACTGCACCAGCATGAATGGTAATATTGTTTCCTAAAATACAATCTGTATAGATAACCACACCAGGATGTAAAATTACATTGTTACCAATTTTCACATTGTCACCAATGACCACGTTAGGGAATATTTTTACATTATTTCCTATAGTTACATTTTCTCCAATATGGGCAAAAGCAGCTACATAGTTATTTTCACCAAGTATAGCAGTGTTTGCAATAAAGGAAGGACTTTGAATGCCAATTAAATTATTGGTTTTAAGTTCTTGGTATTTGGTAAGTAATGTTGCAAAGGCTGCATATGCATCGGGCACCCTAATTAAGGTAGCAGCCACAGGTTGTCTTAGCACAAGGGCCTCGTTTATAATAATAACGGAAGCTTTTGTTTGGTATAAATAGTCTTCGTATTTAGGGTTAGCTAAAAATGAAATTTCGCCATTTTTTGCTTCTTCAATTTTTCCAAATTGGCTTACTTGAACAGCAGCATCACCTACTACTGTTCCTTGTATCATTATCGCAATTTGTTGGGCACTAAATTGTGGCATTCGTAATTTTTTGGATGGGGGATTATTCGCCTAGCATGCAAATGTAAAATTTTTTCACTTGGGCGGACAGACTTTCAACGATTATCGCATTCTGAATTTGTGAAATATTGGTTATTTCGCCCGTTTTTAGTAATATTTTGATGCTTTCGCTATCATTTTTATACATCGTATTGGTGACAGTGCCTTTAAAACACAGGTAGGATAGGTCGTTTTCGTTAAAAGGGAAAAGACTTTTTGTTTTTTCGTATGCTTTTAACCAGTCGGCCTCGCTAATAGGTTCGTCGTGCATTGTGCATTTGTAGCAATTTCTATTAAGGAGTCTTTTGCATAACAAGGACAAGATAGGGTCGGTGTGTTGCTGCCACAGTTTCACTGCAAAAAGCACATCTGTATCATCTAGGTTGCAAAAAGCGTCTAGGTTAATATCATTAAGTTTTCCCGAAAAATCGCCTAAAAAATAATCTAATACACTGCCAGTTTTTATAGTTTCAGGGGCTGTTTTATATAAACGCTTCGCCCTCTCTATAATTTTCACTAACATATTTTCGCTTGCAACTACTGTCTTGTGGCAATATACTTGCCAATACATGAGTCGGCGAGACATTAAAAATTTTTCAACACTATTTATTCCTTTTTCTTCCACTACTAATTCGTTGTTGTGTACGGTAAGCATTTTTAAAATACGCTCGTAGCCAACAACGCCTTCGCTAACACCTGTAAAAAAGCTATCTCTTGATAAATAATCTAGGCGGTCTACATCCAACTGGCCACTGATTAGTTGGTGTAAAAACTTTTTTGGATATTGATTCGTAAATATTTGAATAGCTAAATTTAATTTCCCATTTAACGCAACTTCTTTTTCCTGATTTAATTCCTTCATTATTAGCAAAGACATGTCCTCGTGGTGTACTCCTTTCAGTAGAACATTTTCTAATGCATGTGAATAAGGACCGTGTCCAATATCATGTAAAAGAATTGCAGCTTTTGCAGCTTGTGCCTCTTCGTTGGTTATTTCTATACCCTTGTCCCTTAGCTCTGCAATTGCAATGGACATTAAATGGTAAGCACCTAAAGAATGATGCATTCTTGTATGCACAGCTCCTGGATATACAAGGTGGGCGAGTGCCATTTGCTGTATTCTTCTTAACCTTTGGAAAAAAGGGTGTTGAACAATAGCAAAAATTAATGGATCATTAATTGTAATGAAACCATGCACTGGGTCGTTTATAATTTTTCTTTCTGTAAAACTCATACTTTTCTTATGCCCACAAAGGTACGAAATGTGAATAACTCCTAGCCCATAATTAACGGCCTAGTTCAACAAAAAAGTATCTTTGTAAGACCCTTACTACCCTATAAATCAATGCATAATATGAAATTGACTCAAACTACATTAGATAAGTTAGAAGATATTTTAGGTGAATCTGAATTTGTTGTTCGCTATGAAAGAGGCAACTTCCAAAGCGGTTGGTGCTTATTAGAATCAAAAAGAATTGTGGTGTTGAATAAATTTTTGAATTTAGAAGCTAGAATTAACACTTTGTTGGAGTTGATACCACAGCTTGATATTCAGTTTGACAAACTAACGCATGGTTCACAAAAATTATATGAGGAGGTGAAGCATTTGTCTTTAACTGAAACGGAAGCATAGGCAATCGTTCCCATTTTCTAGTTTTTCTTGTGGTTATTAAACAATTTAGATTTTGCTAGATATTACTATTTTAGGATCTGGAACTAGTACAGGCGTCCCTTTAATTGGATGCGATTGCCCTGTTTGTAAATCCATTGACCCTAGAGATAGTAGGTTAAGGACTAGTATTAAAATTACTTCTAAAACAACATCCGTTGTTATTGATACCACGCCCGATTTTAGGTATCAGATGTTGCGCACTAATACTACAAAATTGGACGCTGTAGTTTTTACCCATCCACACAGGGATCATTATGCGGGATTGGATGACATAAGGCCATTTAATTTCTTTTCAAATATGCCTATGCACATTTATGCAAATGAACTTACGCAAGTTGCTATTAAAAGAGATTTTTATTATGCATTTGAAGAAAAGAAAGATGTAGGATTGCCCGAGATGATTCTACATACAATTCACAAAGATCCGTTTACTATTGGGGACTTGAAATTTATACCCATACAGGTAATGCACAGGGAAATGCCAGTACTTGGATTTAGAATTGGGGACTTTACTTATATCACTGATGCAAATTTTATAGCGGAGGAAGAAAAAGAAAAGATAAAGGGCTCCCGTATTTTAATATTAAACGCTTTACGCCCTCAAAACCATCCAACACATTTTAATTTAGCCCAGGCTATAGCAATGGCAGAGGAATTGGCCATACCTTCGGTATACTTTACGCACTTTAGTCACCAAATTGGGCTACATGCAGAATTGGAGGCATCCTTGCCTGATTCAATAAGAATGGCCTATGACGGTTTACGTTTCAGTGTGTAATTTCAATTCCTTTTAACGTATTTATACCCTGTTTATATAGCTTGAGTTTAGCTAACTAGTGTGAAATTTAAGTGATGCGTAACGAGTGGAAAGTATACTTCCTTTTTTCAGAAAAGGAACAAAAGGGGATGTTGGTACTGGGTTGTATTTTATTATTTAGCTCCTTGCTTAGTTTGTTGTTGCCAACAAAACCTTCGGACAACCGGAATACTATAACACCGTTGGATACCCATTTTATTGTGTTTGAATTTGATCCGAACACCATTGACAGTAGTAAAGCTTTACAATTGGGCATCCCTTCAAAACAAGTACATACTTTACTTAATTATAGAAGAAAGGGCGGGCGATTTTACCGAAGTGAACAATTGGCAAACTTGTATGGCTTAAGTCCGTTATTGGCTAAAAAACTAATCCCCTTTGTGCGAATTAATGCAGTAAATAATAGAAATGTCTATAATAATAAGAACATGGAGTCGACAAATAGGAGAAGTAATTTTACTTGGGTCATAGATATTAATAATGCAAGCGAAACCGAATGGATGCAAAAAACCAATTTATCTAAACCCACCGTGCAAAGAATTATGCGGTATAAAAATTACCTAGGTAATTTTGAAAAAGTACAACAAATAAAAAAAGTATACGGACTCTCCGATGCAGCATATGACCTATTAAATGGACATATGTTTGTTGGTAAAACAAAGCCAGTAAAACTTGTGGCTAATACAATGAATTTTAAAAGTTGGCAATCTCTATCCTTGTTTTCAAATCAAGAAATAGGGTTAATACTTAAAACTAGAAAAGCGAATGGGGGCAGGATTGGGTGGAAAGAAATAGTTATTTTGTGTGATTTGACAGAAAACCAAGCAACTAGTCTAAAACAAAAAATAACGATAAATGATTGATTTATAGGAAGATACTAGGATAGCTACATGGGTATGTTTTTTTCTAGAGTGAAATACTTGTTTTTTCTAGAAATTTTGCTAGTTTGCTATAGGATTAATTTCCTAGTTACGATTGCTTGCTTAAAATCCCGCTTTATGCGGGATTTTATATTTTACAACTTATTTGTTTTGTTATTTGCTTGCAGACTTGAAAATTTGGTTTACTGCACCACCCAGCATTGGGAACTTTTGTTTCACAAATGCTGCAATTACTTCAATGGATTGTTTTGCTTGTTCTGGAGTAACACCAGTTTCTTTTACTAAGCGGTCTATTAATTCTTGCATAAAATTGATTTAATTTTTTAGGGAAAATAGTATTTATTTGTTAGGCTACTTTTAAAGTACTCAACTTGCTTTTGTCAAACATCTGTTTTGCGTATGCTAATGTAACCTTAAATTCGGTAGCGTCTGTCCCAGGCATTTCAAACATAGCCTGTGTAAACAAGCTTTCGCAAATACTTCTTAAACCTCTCGCGCCTAATTTATATTCCATTGCTTTTTCTGTAATGAAATCGTAAACAGCTGGGTCAATTATTAATTTAATTTTTTCAATCTCAAACAGTTGTGTGTATTGCTTTATTAGTGCATTCTTAGGTTCTGTAAGTATACTCCTTAGTGTGGCTGCGTCCAGTGGTTCTAGGTGTGTAATAATTGGTAAGCGACCTAGCATTTCAGGAATTAAGCCAAAGGTTTTTATGTCTTGTGCATTTACAAAACGCAACAAATTCTTTCTCTGTAATTCTTGCTCGTCTTTATTGACGCTAAAGCCAATGGCATTTGTATTTATACGTCTTGCGATAATTTTATCAATTCCGTCAAAAGCCCCACCGCATATAAATAGGATATTTTTGGTATCTACTTTTATCATTTTTTGGTCGGGATGTTTTCTGCCTCCTTGCGGTGGCACTAATACGTCTGTCCCCTCCAGCATTTTCAATAAGCCTTGTTGCACTCCTTCGCCACTTACATCACGTGTAATAGAGGCGTTATCGCTTTTTCTAGCTATTTTATCTATTTCATCAATATACACAATACCTCTTTGCGCTGCTTCCACATCGTAGTCGCAATTTTGAAGTAAACGCGTAAGCATACTTTCCACATCCTCACCAACATAACCAGCTTCTGTAAATACGGTCGCGTCTACAATTGCAAAAGGGACGTTTAATAGTTTAGCGATCGTTTTAGCTAATAGGGTTTTGCCAGTTCCTGTCTCGCCAATCATAATAACATTACTTTTCTCTATCTCAACCTCGTTCTTATGGGTACTTGGTAGGTTAATACGCTTAAAGTGATTGTATACAGCAACTGCTAATATTTTTTTAGCATCGTCTTGTCCAATGATATATTGGTCTAAAAAAGCTTTAATAGCAGTTGGCTTTTGCACTTTTAGGGCATGTCCTTTTCCGTCACTCTTTTTTTGATGAAATTCTTTTTCAACAATCTCATGAGCATGTTCAATACAGTTTTCACATATATGTCCATCTTGACCAGCGATTAGTATTTTTACTTCATCCCTGTTGCGGCCACAAAAAGAACAATTTATAGCAACTGTGTTACTCATTTTCATAATATAGTTATTTAAAGATGCGTAGCAATTTTATCAACAATGCCATAAGCAACTGCTTCTTCTGCATTCATCCAATAGTCTCTGTCAAAATCACGTAATACTTGTTCAAGTGTTTTACCACAGTTTTTTGCTAATATTTTTGCTCCTAATTCTTTTGTTTTTCTAATTTGTTCTGCTTGAATTTCAATGTCCGCACTTGTCGCCTGAAAATAACCACCTAAACTTGGCTGGTGAATCATTACTTCTCCGTGAGGAAAAATAGAACGGCTCCCTTTTTCACCCATACTAAGTAAAATAGAACCCATGCTTGCTGCCAAGCCCATACAGGTAGTATGTACTGGGCTTTTAATTAAGTTCATGGTATCAAACATAACCATCCCACTTGTAACCACACCACCTGGACTATTAATGTAAAAATTAATATCGGCCCCTGGCTTATCGGAGTCAAGTAATAATAATTTTGTTACAATGTCCTTAGCAGATTTGTCGTCAACAACACCCCATAAATAAATGGCTCTTTTTTCAAAGAAAATCTGTTCCATTTTTTTATTTAAAAATGGAGCGGCGTCTTCTTTCTTCTCTTCTTTTGGTTCCTCTTCTTCGTGCATTATAAATTTGTTACTTAGTATCATACAATCAAATTGAATTAATTATTAATTATTTTTTACTTCTTCAGTTTACGGGGGTTGGTTAATAACACTTCGTCCACCAATCCGTATGCTTTACCTTCTGCAGCAGTCATCCAAAAATCTCTATCACAATCCTTGGTAACTACGTCTAAATCTTTATGTGTATGATGCGCTATTACTTCATACAATTCAACCCTCAATTTCTTAATTTCTTTAGCAGTGATTTCAATATCAGAAGCTTGTCCACCAATAGCACCACTTGGTTGGTGTAACATAATTCTACTATGTTTTAATGCAGTTCGTTTTCCTTCTACGCCAGCACATAATAATATAGCCCCCATACTTGCTGCCATTCCAGTACAAATAGTGGCTACATCGGGACTGATAAATTGCATTGTATCATAAATACCCAATCCTGCATAAACGCTTCCGCCTGGACTGTTGATATACATTTGAATATCCTTTGCACGGTCGGTACTTTCTAGGAACAATAATTGTGCGGTTACAATGTTCGCCACATAGTCGTTAATGCCCTCACCAAGGAATATAATTCGGTCCATCATTAGACGGCTAAATACATCCATGCTTGCCACATTCATTGGCCTTTCCTCAATTATATAAGGAGTAAGGTTAGTAACGCTATTTTGATATTGGTATAAGCTATTGCTACTAATACCTCTGTGTTTGATAGCATATTGCTCAAATTCTTTTCCTATGTTCATAGTTTATTTTTTCAGTATGTAAAGGTAAAACCTTGTCCCCAAAGGAACTACAAAAACGGTGCCAATTTTACCGATAAAGGGTTTGCCATGGAAACTTAACTACTTGAATCACAATTGTTTTTTAAAACTGACAGTAATGTCAGGCTAAATAAACCAAAAAGCCCCCAAACGGAGGCTTTTGAAAAGTCAAGTAGGTTAATTTAATGCTGGTGGTTGTTCAGCTTTTCCGCAAATTTCTCAGAAGAGATTTTTTCTTCTTTAGCACTTACTTCCGCCTCAATTGCATTAAATAATTTATCAGTGCTAATTCTTTGGTAGCTATCTTCTACAAATTTTCTGTCTTGCATCATTCTAGCTGCATAATCTTCTAGCCATTGGTCATTATCACCTAGTGCACCCAATTGGCCACCCATATAGCTCATTAATTGATGCTTTGCGAAGTTCTTCAAATCTTCAGCAACTACTTCAATTTTATGGTCTGTCATTAATTGGGTACTAATTAAAGTCCATTTTAATTGGTCTTGGAATACAGGATATTCTTTTTCTGCCTCTTCTTCCGTTCTTCTTTTTTCACCACCATTTTTTAACCAACGTTTTAAGAATTCAACTGGGAAGTCCATTTTTGTTTGCTCAATCAATGCATGGTATATTTGATCATGTACTTGGTTCTTTGCTTGTTGATCGAAATATCCTTCAATATCTTTTTTAATAGCTTCTCTAAATTCAGCTTCTGTTGTAATTGCTTGGTTAGGGTAGGTTGCTAAGAATAAAGGTTCTTCCAATGGGGCTTTTTCAACTAAGCCTACTTTGGTAATAACTAGGTTGAAATATTTTTCATTATCTTCTTTTGTTAAGCCTAAGTCTGCAACAATTACGTCTAATTCTTTATCATCAAAAGCTTTGCTTAATTGAATTACAGCGCTGTCGTCTTTTTTCTTGCCAATGAATTGCTTCCTTACTTTTTCTGTAAAATATTTAATCAATAAAGAATTATCTTTTTTAATACCGCCTACAATTTCATTTCCTGATGCGTCAGACTCAATAAAAGTTACGTTCAATACATTCTCCTCGCTATCTGCAACTTCAGGCTCGGTCATATTGCCATTTCTTGTTTGAAGCCTTTCAACTTCAGCTTGAATCATTTCAGGAGTAACTTCTACTTTATAGCGGATTACTTTTGTATCCTTTACTTTTAATTCGAATTTTGGTTTCAGACCAACTTCAAACGAAAAGTCATAAGCTGTTGGATTATTGAAATCCATATTTGCTAATTGTGAATCTAATGGCAATGGCTGTGCGAAAATGTCTAATTTTTCTTTAGCGATATATTTATTCATTTCGTTTTCTACCGTTTTCAATATTTCATCGGTAAAAACGGACTGACCATACATTTTTTTAATTAAGCCAGTAGGTACCATTCCTTTTCTGAATCCAGGGATGTTTGCAGTTTTTGCATGCTTCTTTAAACCTGCCTCGTAATTTTTTAAGTAATCTTCTTTAGTGATGTTGACTGTTAACTTGTCGTTTAATAGTCCAATGTTTTCTCTTTTTACTGTTGCCATATTACTTTCTATTTTTCTACTTAATTATAGTGTTTAAGGGGTGCGAAGTTACGATTTTGGGGTTAACTATTTGCGAATGGCTTAATAAAACTCCCATAAATTAAACTAAAAAGCCTTCCAAAATGAATCGGAAGGCTTTTGTGCGGATGGAGGGGGTCGAACCCACACGCCTCGCGGCGCTAGATCCTAAGTCTAGTGCGTCTGCCAATTTCGCCACATCCGCTTAGGGGCTGCAAACTTAATTGATTTTTTCAATTTTATCTATTTTTTGAAGCATCCTATGGTATCAAATCCACAATTTTTTCAAGAAAGGCGCGGTCTGTCTCATCAAAATGTGCCAAATGTTCACTATCTACATCAAGTACACCCGCAATTTGACCATTTTTGAAAACAGGGACTACTATTTCTGATTTGGAGAAACTGCTACAGGCAATATGACCTGGGAATTGCTCGACATCTTCCACAATCAAAGTTTTTTCTGTTTCCCAGCTTTTTCCACAAACACCACGACCTTTTTTTATTCTGGTGCAGGCTACTGGCCCTTGGAATGGACCTAGCACTAATTCATCCTCTTGTATCCAATAAAAACCAACCCACCACCAATTGAATTGTTCTTTTAATGCAGCGGCAATATTAGCTAGGTTGGCTACTAAATTAGTTTCTCCTTCAAGTAAACCTTTAATTTGAGGAAGTAAAGACTCGTATTGTGCTGCTTTAGTACCTTGTAAGATGCTTAAATCTTCTGCCATTTTTTATGCTAATTTTATACCGGTTTTCTTAAAATATTTTGAAGTTCTTTCTTTTCAATTTTTGCCACGAAAACAATAAAGGTGAAAAGTAAAATAGTAGCAAACAAATAATTAAATGGTGCATTTTTTGAAACAGCATGAATTAATAAATTAATACCATATAACAGGAGTGTAATCATGAAGTAAGCAATTAATTTTTTAGTTGCATAGGGTATAGGATAAATTCTTTGCCCCCATTTGTAGCTTACAAACATCATTGTTCCATAGCAAAAGAAAGTTGCCCAAGCGCTTGCCATATATCCAAAATGTGGAATAGCGATATAATTAATTAATATAGTTATAGTGGCCCCTAATAGCGTAATCCAAGCACCGGCCATTGTTTTGTTACTTAACTTATACCAAATACTTAAATTGTAGTAAACGCCTAAGAACATATTGGCAATAAGAAGTATTGGCACTACTTTCAAACCTACATGCATAGCAGGGTTTTGAATAAATTGTTTCCAAATATCAATATACAAAACGACGCCCAAGAACATGATACACAATGTGATGACAAAAAATTTCATCACCCTAGCGTAGGTTTTTTGTGCATTATCGCTTTGGGCCTGTTTAAAGAAAAAAGGTTCGGCACCCATGCGAAAAGCTTGTATGGAAATGGTAATTAAAATAGCTAATTTATAGCAAGCACTGTAAATGCCTACCAATGCTTTATTCGCTTCAGGACTGCCTCCTGGCGCCCACCATCCTAACATAATACGGTCAAGGGTTTCGTTAATCATGCCTCCAAAACCTACAAGAATTAAGGGTAAAGCATATAACATCATTTGTCCCCATAGTTTAAAATCAAATGAAAAGCGTAAAGCCCTTATTTCTTTTTGTAAAAGTATTAGGACAAACACATTCTGAATAATGCCTGCCACTAATATATAACCCACTTCCCATCCTGGTTTGTATAAACTACTAATAAAAGTGTCAGGATTTGTTGTTGCATATTGTGGCAGGGTGCTTATTAAAACGTAAGTTGAAATTACATTTATTAAAATACCACCCACTTTAATGAGGGCGAATTTTTTTGGTTTTTCTTGCATCCGCAGTCTTGAAAAAGGGATGGTTGCAAGTGCGTCAAGTGCTACAATCCATGCCACTAAATTGATGTATTCAGGGTGGATGTTAATTTGAAGCAATTGAGCTAAAGGGGCACTCCAATAAAGTAATCCAATAATAACCAGTGTCGTAACAAAAATCATGGAGAAACTACTGGTGTGGTAAATTTTTTCCTCGTTTTCTTTCGTGCCAAATCGGAAATAAGCTGTTTCCATTCCATGCGTGACAATGACATTCAAGAAAGGGATGAATGCATAAACGATAGACTGTTCCCCATAAGTTACTTCGGTAAGCTTATATGTCAAGTACGGCGTTAATAAATAGCTAATAAACCTAGCGGCTATTGAGCTAAGACCATACCATGCAGTTTGACCGGCTAATTTTTTTATACTACTCAAGGGATTGAAATTACAGCTAAATTAGTGAAAATAGTTTTGTTTATCTTCATGGAGTAAAACAGGCATTTATGAGAGTGATAATTCAAAGGGTAAAGGAAGCTAGCGTCACCGTAGGCAATGAAATAATTGGGTCAATAAAGGGAGGCCTAATGGTGTTAGTAGGGATTGAAAATGCTGACACTAAGGACGATATCGATTGGTTAGCTAACAAAATTACGGGTATGCGTATATTTGATGATTCCGAAGGCGTAATGAATTTAAGTATTAAAGAAACTGGTGGAGATATCTTATTAATTAGTCAGTTTACATTACATGCTTCAACCAAAAAAGGCAATAGGCCCTCCTATATTGCAGCGGCTAAGCCCGAACTGGCAATACCCTTGTATGAGTCATTTATCCAACAACTGAGTCAGGATTTAGGGAAGCCTGTTAAAACCGGAAAATTTGGGGCAGACATGCAAGTGGGATTAGTGAATGACGGCCCCGTTACTATAATTGTTGACTCGAAAAATAAAGAATAATTCATTTAAATTAATAAAGCCATACTGTAACCATTAAGACTATGTCAAATTCAAAAACCATTCAGCAAGCCCAGGAACAAGTTGACCATTGGATAAAAACAGTGGGTGTAAAGTATTTTAGCGAGCTCACTAATTTGGGCATATTAATGGAGGAAGT
>CANHAE010000023.1 GCA_947458915.1 Bacteroidota bacterium | reverse complement strand
CAAGGCGATATTGGAAAAACTAGAACCAATGGAACTAGTTCAAAAATATACACAGTTATACCATTGGGCAATGGACCAGTTTAATAATTTGCCTCCCAGTATTGAACCAACTGCTACTGGGCATATAGTAGAACAAATAGAAATGATTAAAAAAATCATAGCCGATGGTTATGGGTATGAGGCAAACGGTTCGGTTTATTTTGATGTTGTGAAATACAATGATGTTTATTCCAAAAAGAATCAGCCCTATGGTATTTTAAGTGGAAGAAATTTAGAAGAGCAGCTAGACACAACACGTGAATTAGAAAATCAAGAAGAGAAAAAAAATAAAGTAGATTTTGCTTTGTGGAAAAAAGCACCTGCTGAACATATTATGCGTTGGCAAAGCCCATGGGGAGAGGGTTTCCCGGGTTGGCATATTGAATGCTCGGCAATGGCAACAAAATATTTAGGCAAACAGTTTGATATACATGGAGGTGGAATGGATTTGCAATTTCCACATCACGAATGTGAAATTGCACAAAGTACAGTTTGCAATCACGAAGTACCAGCTCGTTATTGGATGCATAATAATATGATCACCATTAACGGTCGTAAAATGGGTAAGAGTTACAATAACGTTATTAAATTAAGCGAGTTATTTTCAGGAAACCATCCTGAATTAACACAGGCTTATGCACCTATGACGGTTCGTTTTTTTATTCTACAAAGTCAGTATAGAGGAACATTAGATTTTAGTAACGAAGCTTTACAAGCTGCTGAAAAAGCCTTACGTCGCCTAATGGAAGCTTATGAATGGCTAAAGGCGCAAAGTTTTGTTGGGGAAGCAAAGGCAAAGGATGAAGCACTCGACACACAATTAAATACATGGATTGCCGAATTGACCGAATTCATGGACGACGATATTAACACCGCTAAAGTGGTGGCGAATATATTTGAAATCATACCTGTAATTAATTCATTAAAGGATAAGCACATTACACAAGACGCAGTGGCTACTTCAACTTGGAACCATGTTCAGTCCCAATTAGTTGTATTTATTGAAAGCATATTGGGATTAAAGGTGGAAGCGGGAGCCAACCTCGAACAATTAAAGGGAGTGGTTGAATTATTAATTGAAATTCGTAAGGAATCAAAAGCCAACAAGGACTTTGCAACTAGCGATAAAATCAGAAATCAATTAATGAATATGGGTATACAGCTGAAAGATGAAAAAGACGGCAGTATGAGTTATACCTTTTCCTAATTAGTGATTGCAGTCGTCCTCGTGTGCATGATTGTGCACCCTACAACGCGTATGGTTACTGATGTGTGCAATAATAATTAAGGCAGCAGCTGGAAACAACAATATAATTTCAATATCTCTAAATACCATTCTGCTAAGCATTAGTGCGATACCTATCGTAAATAAAATGATAGGCTTGTAGGAGTGGTGGTGTTTTTTATAGCCATGATACAAAGAATAGGCACCAATAGCAAAGGATATTAAAATCATACCCAATTCAAACGAATGATTGTGCAGAATATTTATTCCTAATAAAGGAAGTGAACTAAAAAATAAAGGCAATAATGCGCAATGAATAGCACAAGCTACAGATGCGCTAATCCCAATTGCATCCCAATTCCAATTTTTAAACATATAGTAAAGATAATTCAATTCTTCAGGAATTGCCAATTACAAGGGATTACCCTAAATAATATTACCTTTACATAGTGCATTTACCAATACAATAAAATGCCCCTAAAACCTACCAATATGTCTAAGAAAGCCCTCACTTATGTAGTTTTTTTCGCTGTTTTACTGGTTTCATTTTATTATTTTCTATTCAGAGGAACCGATAATTGGAAAGTTAAAATGCCTGTGATAAGCTATGTACAACCATTTAATTTTACGAATCAGGATGGAAAGCCTTTTACGGATAAGCAATTATTAAATAAAATTACTGTTGTAGAATATTTTTTTACAACCTGCAAGGGTATTTGCCCTAAGTTAAATACCAATATGAAACTGGTGTACGAAGAATTTAAGGGACAACCCGACTTTCAAATTCTATCCCATACTTGTATGCCCGAAGTGGATTCGGTACCTGTATTAAAGCATTACGCCGATTCGCTTGGAGTGAACACGAATATATGGGTTTTTGTAACAGGCCGAAAAGACAGCTTATATCAAATGGCAAGAGGTTCGTATTTGCTGGATGATCCTAAAAATAATGTAGAAAAAATAGAAGATCAGTTTATACACACTCAATTTTTTGCACTAATAGACAGAGAAGGAAAGGTAAGGGGAAAAGTGTATGATGGACTAAAGGCTTTTGAAGTAGAACAGTTAAAAAGAGACATTGCAAAGTTGTTAAAAGATAAATAGTAACTATGATTTTTGTAACAGGAGCAAGTGGTTTAGTAGGGGCGCATTTAATAAAATCTTTATTAGAAAAGAACGAACTGGTAACGGCTTTGTACCGTTCAGTTGTCCCAAATATACAAGGTGCTGAAAAAGTGAAATGGGTAAAGGGGGATATTTTAGATATTGAATCTTTAGAAAATGCAATGGAGGGTGTTGCACAAGTATACCATTGTGCTGCAATTGTTTCTTTTGCTCCAGGCCAAGCTGCAGCTATGTTACATGCGAATCAAGAAGGCACCGCAAATGTAGTAAACGCATGCCTTACTAAAAATATTCAAAAATTAGTGTACGTAAGTTCGGTGGCTGCACTGGGTAGAATTCGTGAAAATGCACCGGTGGATGAGGCTGCTAATTGGACACCAGAAACCAGTAATAGTGTTTATGGCAAATCAAAATATTTAGCCGAGATGGAAGTGTGGAGAGGCATGGGAGAAGGCTTAAATGTTGCAATTGTAAATCCGGTAATTATATTAGGTGCAGGGGATTGGAATAAGGGCTCTTCTGAAATTTTTAAATCGGCGTACAATGCATTTCCATGGTACACCGAAGGGGTAAGTGGTTTTGTAGATGTAATGGATGTGGTCGATACAATGCAATTATTAATGCAA
Organism: Bacteroidota bacterium; assembly: GCA_947458915.1. Classification (GTDB taxonomy): domain Bacteria; phylum Bacteroidota; class Bacteroidia; order Chitinophagales; family Chitinophagaceae; genus Sediminibacterium. The sequence continues at coordinate 20,932 of CANHAE010000023.1, read as the reverse complement.
AGTAAAATTACAGGCCAGCGTTATATAATTAGTGCCGAAAATGTACAATATAAAAAAGTGTTTACGCAAATAGCAGCCGCTTTTAATAAACCAGCACCGCATAAAAAAGTAACGCCATTTTTAGCAGCCATTGTTTGGCGACTAGAAGCGCTAAAAGGAATATTCACTGGTAAAAATCCTTTATTGACTAAGGAAACAGCAGCAACCGCACAAGCAGTAGTCCATTTTGATAATAGTAAATTCTTAAAGGCTTTCCCTGCATTTAAATACAGGACTATTGAAAATACCATTCAAAGGGCTTGTGCAGAATTAAAAGTGTTACACAAGCTTGCGTAAAATAAAAACTCGATTGTTTATTTGCAACTACGGCTTTTTATCTTCCATTACCTTTTTCCAAAGTTCAGGAATACGTCTAATCCAAACATATTCTCTTCTTTTAACCGATGCGTCTTCCGCAGGGAAACCCATATATACTTTATTTGCTGCAAGCGTATTGGTAACGCCCGATTGTCCAAGCACCACTGCGTTTTCGCCAATGGTAAGTGTTTTACTAACACCCACTTGGCCCCATAATGTAACGCCAGCTTTTACCTTTACCCCACCAGCAATGGCTACCTGTGCTGCAAATAAACAGTTCGCTTCAGTTTGCGTATCGTGCCCAATGTGTACCATATTGTCCAATTTGCTACCCATGCCTATAATAGTATCACCACTTACTCCTCTGTCAATGGTGCAACCAGCTCCAATTTCTACTTTATCTTCCAAAATTACACGTCCACAACTCAACATTTTCTTGTACCAAGCAGACCTATTCTTTTTTGTATTATAGTAAAAGGCATCACTGCCAATTACAGTATTTGCTTGGATTATTACGTCGTTTCCAATTAAACTATCTGCAAGAATTACGACACCAGGATAAATGGTACAATTATTCCCTATTTGTACATTATTCCCGATAAAAACATTGGGCATAATAATAGTGTCTTCCCCTATTTTAACGTCTTCACTTATCAATTTTGTACTTACTTGAAACGGTTTAAAGTGTTGAATTATTTTTAAATAGGCTTCAAATGGTTCGGCACAGAACAATAAACATTTCCCTTCAGGGACAATCACGTCTTTGCTATTAATAATAATACAACTAGCCGCACTATTTAAACAGGTGCTATAGTATTTCGGATGGTCCACAAACACAATATCTCCCATTTCTACCTGATGAATTTCATTCACTCCGGTAATTTCTAGCGTATTATTTCCTATAATTTCAGCAGCAATTAGTGTCGATAACCATTGTACCGAAATGGGTGCGGGAAGCTTCATATGTATGTTTTTGGGCTAAATCAAAGGTAATGAGGGTTTTTTGTAAAAAATATTTTTTCGTGTTTTTCTCTTCAAAATAGTTCGAAAAAGGAGCAATATTTTTATGGATGAAATGCACTATAAACAAAAAAGTTTTAAAAACACTGTTCGCTGTAATCCTTTGTTTATAATAGTTTCATTCGTTTTAAAAAAAATAAAAACAAGTTTTATGATTTGTAAAAGCAAAAAAAATAGCGCTAAAATAAAAAAATATAACTAGTGATATTTGGGCATTTGTGGATAAACCCGGCAAATTTGTTAAAAATTTTTTTTGAATTCGAATAAAGTATAATTAATATTGTGAAGGGAATTCAGTTTCCCGTACTTACTAACCCATCTATATACGAGGTCCCACATCAGTGGGACTTTGTTTTTTTAGAGATGCAATACTACTTACTATATAAACCATTTCAAGTGTTATCTCAATTCACTTCAACCGATAATAAATTGTGTTTGAAGGACGTTATAGAGGTAGCAAAAGACATTTATCCAGTTGGAAGATTAGATTATGACAGTGAAGGATTGTTATTATTAACCAATGATCCAAAAGTAAATCACGCTTTATTACATCCTAGTTTTGAACACGTAAGAACTTATTGGGTGCAAGTAGATGGTGCAATTACAAAAGAAGCAATCGAACAATTAGAAAAAGGGGTTACAATTAATATAGACGGTGTTCCATATCATACAAAACCAGCAGTATTGGCAATGCTTCCAAATGAAGTGCAAGTACCTGATAGAAACCCGCCTATTCGATATAGAAAAAGTATTCCAACAAGTTGGGCCTCAATTCAGCTAACCGAAGGTAAAAACCGCCAAGTAAGAAAAATGTTCGCATCCGTTGGATTTCCTGTTTTAAGATTAATTCGAGCACAATTGGGAGCATACACTATTAACAATATGAAATCGGGTGACATGGTTTCTTTAACCGAACAAGAAGTTCAACAAGGCTTCTTTCGCTAATTTGGTTGCTAAGTTTTACTTTTGCAGCTATTAATACATAATCAATGAGTCAGTCTTTATCAGAACAAGAAATTATTAGGCGCGAAAAGCTTCAAAATTTAGAGGCAGCGGGCATTAATCCATATCCAGCTCCATTATATCCCGTTTCTCACTATTCCCATGATATAAGGACAAATTTTAGTGAAGAAAATAAAGAAGCGTATGCCTCGGTATGTGTGGCAGGACGTATTATGAGTGTGAATGACAAGGGTAAGGTATTGTTTGTGAAAATACAGGACAACGAAGGCATTATACAACTATATGTAAAACGAGACGAGATTTGTCCCGATGAGGATAAGTCCTATTGGGATACAATTACCAAAAACGGCATGGACCTTGGAGATATAATAGGTTCAACAGGATATGTATTTATAACAAAAACTGGTGAGACTTCGGTTCATTCAAGTACCATCACTTTATTAGCAAAATCGTTAAAACCATTACCTGTCGTAAAACGCGACGAAGACGGTCATGTATTTGATGCAGTAACCGATCCTGAATTTAGGTATCGTCAACGTTATGCCGATTTAATTATAAACCCGGAAGTAAAAGACACTTTTGCAAAACGCACGGTGCTTATGACTACCATTAGAGAGTTTTTAAATAGCAGAGGTGCTTTAGAAGTAGACACGCCTGTTTTACAAGCTATCCCAGGTGGCGCCGCCGCAAGGCCATTTGCTACGCATCACAATGCATTGGATGTACCCTTCTACTTACGTATTGCAAATGAGTTATACTTAAAACGATTAATAGTAGGTGGTTTTGATTGGGTATATGAGTTTAGTAGAAATTTCAGGAATGAAGGAATGGATAGAACGCATAATCCAGAGTTCACCGTTTTAGAATGGTATACGGCATACAAGGATTATTACTGGATGATGGAAATAACAGAAACACTATTTGAAAAAATTGCAATGACTTTGCATGGCAAAACCGAATTAACTGTAGGAGACACTACAATCAATTTTAAAGCCCCATACAGGCGCATAAGCATCATTGAAGCAATTCAAGAGAATACGGGTATAGATATTACAGGGATGGATGAGGCGGCTTTAAGGGTAGTTTGTAAGCAATTGAATATTGATGTTCCACCAACTATTGGCAAAGGAAAATTAATTGATGAACTTTTTGGCGCAACGAGTGAATCAAAATATATCCAACCCACTTTTATTATTGACTATCCAATTGAGATGAGTCCACTTACAAAAAAACACCGAACCAAAGAAGGGCTAGTGGAGCGTTTTGAGTTAATGGTGAATGGAAAGGAACTAGCGAATGCGTATTCGGAGTTGAACGACCCTATTGACCAGCGCAAACGTTTCGAAGATCAATTAAGTTTAATGGAAAGAGGAGACGATGAAGCCATGTTTATTGATCACGATTTTTTACGTGCACTAGAATACGGAATGCCGCCAACTTCGGGAATAGGAATAGGGATAGACCGTTTATGTATGATGATGTTGAACCAACCGTCTATACAAGATGTATTATTCTTCCCTCAAATGAGACCAGAGCATTTTAACGACTAATTTTAATTATATAAAAAGGGCCACTCAAACGAGTGGCCCTTTTTTGTTTTTGTTAGTCTCTATAATTTAAAGCAGGAGGCCTATCGCCTAGCAAGGCTTTGTATTTATAATCACCTATGGATAGCTTAAATTCTTCAGTAGCTTTTTTAATTATTTCAGGATTGCTCATTAAATCAATAGCAGTTAAAGCCATTGTCTTACTAGCCACTAACATTCCTTTTGTGCCAATTTCTGTTCCACCCACGGCAACTGCTTGCCAGCTATGAGCTGGTGTACCTGGTACCCAAGTTGCAGCACGTAAACCAACGGTAGGCTTTGTGTAACTCACATCTCCCACATCGGTAGAACCATTATTCCCGTCGTTAACATAACTAAGTGGCTTAACAGTAGCGGCAGTTTCCATAGCAGGGGCTTTTGCAAAAAAAGTGGGTTGTATTTTTTCAGTAAATACTTTTTCAGCATCGGTGTAAATAACCCCGCCCACTTTATCTAAGTTCGCTTGCATTACTTCGTTCAATGTTTTATTTATTAATAAGTCGTGCGTTCCGCCAATGATTTCATATTTCATGGTGGTACCTGTTCCAAGTGCCGCACCTTGTGCAGCTTTTTCAACGCGGTCAAAAATGTCTACTACCACATCACGCCTAGGGTGGCGCACATAGTAATATACTTCAGCAAAATCGGGAACAACATTAGGTGCTTTACCACCACTAGTAATAACATAGTGAATCCTAGATTCTTGTGGAATATGTTCACGCATCATATTTACCATATTGTCCATAGCTTCTACAGCATCTAATGAAGAACGGCCTTGGTCTGGCGAAGCCGAAGCGTGCGCTGATATACCATAAAAGCGAAACTTAGCCGACTTGTTTGCCAGGGCACCTGCGGTATTTATTGCATTCACATCATCAGGATGCCAATGTATAACTGCATCAACATTGTTAAATAAACCGGCACGCACCAAATACACTTTTCCACTACCACCTTCTTCAGCTGGGCAACCAAATACTTTTATAGTACCTGTTAATTTTTTTTCATCAATTAATTTTTTTATTGCAATACCTGCTGACACACTTGCTGTGCCAAATAAATGGTGACCACAACCATGTCCAGCATTTTTACCAGCAATAGGATTTTTTTCAGGACTAGTAGTTTGTGCTAAACCTGGTAAAGCATCATATTCAGCTAGGATAGCAATTACAGGTTGTCCAGTTCCGTAAGTGGCCACAAAAGCAGTTGGGATGCCAGCAACACCTGTTTCAACAGTAAAGCCAGCGCTTTTTAAATTGGCAACATGCAATGCAGCACTTTTAGTTTCTTTATAACCCATTTCTGCAAAATCCCAAATTTGCAATGCTGTTTTTTTATCACTTTCGTAACTAGCATCCAGTGCATTAGTAACTAATTCTTTATTGGCGTTCAGTTTTAAAAGCTCGGAGTTACCCTTTACTTTTTTTTGAGCGGTACTGCTTAATGCAATAAATACACATCCAAAAAATAATATTCTTTTCATAAAAAGTATTAAAATAATTTTATTAAATAGGAGCACTTATAAAAATAAATCAGTGAATAGTGTTGCGCCTGGCACAACATTATAATGAGACAAGTCCGTAATACCTTCGGCAGCCAATACTTCCTCATCAACAAAAGTTTTACCTGTATATTGTAATTTTTCTTTTGAAAGAATATACAATGCTGCGTCCGCTAAAATAGCAGGAGTGCGGCTCATATTGGCTAGCACTTCGCCGCCCAATAAATTTCTTACTGCAGCAGTGTCAATTGTGGTGCGAGGCCATAAGGAGTTGGAAGCAATACCGTCGTCTTTAAATTCGGCAGCCCATCCAATGGTCATCATACTCATATCGTATTTGGTAATAGTATATGCCACATGTGGTCCCAACCATTTAGGGTCTAGGTTAATGGGAGGAGATAAGGTAAGAATATGTGCGTGAGTCGATTTTTTTAAATAAGGCAAAGCATGCTGCACTACTAAAAAAGTACCGCGTACATTAATGCTATGCATTAAATCAAAACGTTTGCTTGGTGTATTTTCTGTATCTGTTAATTGAATAGCACTTGCATTATTAATTACAATGTCAATGCCCCCAAAAGTTTCTACTGTTTTTTTAATGGCAGCCGCAATTTGCGCCTCGTCTCTAATATCCACTTGAACAGCCAAGGCTTTCACTCCTAATGCTTCCACTTCAGCAGCAGCCGAATAAATAGTGCCCCCTAACCTAGGATCTTCTTCAACCGATTTAGCAGCAATCACAATATTAGCGCCTGCGCCTGCTAATTTTAAAGCAATGGCTTTTCCTATGCCCCTACTTCCGCCTGTTATAAAAACTGTTTTTCCTTGTAAAGACATATAAGTATGTTTTAATTTATTTAGTAAAATCGGGACCTAAGAATTTTTTAAGTATTTCAGCAGTTTCAGTACAAGCAGTTTCTAGTACTTCATTTTTTATAATTGCATTAAACTGATTGCTAAAACCAATCTCATATTCAGCCTTGTTAAGCCGTATTTGAATACTTTCGGCTGTTTCTGTTTTTCTATTTTGTAACCTTTCCTTTAATACATCAATAGAAGGAGGCATTATAAAAAGTGAAATGCTTTTCTCTCCTAATTGTGCTTGCACATGTAAGGCGCCTTTCACGTCAATATCTAAAACAGGCACTTTGCCTAAATTCCAAATACGGTCCAATTCCGATTTAAGCGTGCCATAGTAAACACCTTCGTACACCATTTCGTATTCTAAAAATTCATTTTCTTTAATTAAACCTTCGAATTTTTCAAGTGAAATATAGTGATAGTCAATACCATCTTGCTCGTTCCCTCTGGGGGCTCGTGTAGTGGCCGAAACTGAAAAAGCCAACCTTGGAAAATGTTGTAATAAATATTTAGTGATGGAAGTTTTTCCCGCACCCGATGGCGCAGTTAAAATAATTACTTTATGAAGGCTGTCTGACATGCTCAAATTTAATGAAATACTCCTTATATTTAATGGAATAAAAATCATACTTACAAAAACTAGCAATATGCAAAAGCAACTATTTACTTATTTATTAGTACTCTCCGCCTTGTTTGCGCAAGCACAAAAAAATAGTAACGAGGAGCCTTCCGATAAGGGAGTAGATAAAAACCCAAAATTTAAAAGAACCCTTTCTTTAGAAGCAAAGACCGAAAAGAAAGGAGAAGTTACCATTAAGGGTCAAAAAGTACCGTATAAGGTAGTTTCGGGCACTATGCCCGTTTGGGATGAAGATGGCAAAGCAATTGCAGGTTTGTTTTACGTATATTATGAAAGAACAGATGTTACAAATAAGGAAGAACGCCCACTGGTTATTTCATTTAATGGCGGCCCAGGAACGGCAAGTGTTTGGATGCATATTGGTTATACTAGTCCTAAAAAATTAAAAATTGATGATGAAGGGTATCCTGTGCAACCTTATGGCGTAGAAGACAATCCACAGTCCATATTAGATGTTGCCGATATTGTATATATCGATCCTGTAAATACTGGATTTTCTCGTATACTAGACAAGTCGGTTCCTACTACAAAGTTTTTTGGTGTAAATGCAGATGTTAAATATTTAGCGGATTGGATAAATACATTTGTAGGGCGTGAAAAACGTTGGGCAAGTCCAAAGTTTTTAATTGGAGAAAGTTATGGTACCACGCGCGTTTCAGGCTTGTCATTGGAATTACAAAACAGGCATTGGATGTTTTTAAATGGCGTTATATTGGTATCACCAACCGATTTAGGTATCAAGCGGGAAGGCCCTGCTAGTGCAGCTTTACGTGTGCCTTATATGGCGGCAACTGCATGGTACCATAAAAAATTATCAGCGGGTATGCAAGCAAAGGAATTGACTGCTTTTTTACCTGAAGTAGAGTCCTTTGCAGTAAATGAATTATTGCCAGCCCTTGCACAAGGGGGCGTATTAAATGCGGATAAGCGAAAAGAAGTAATAAAAAAATTAGCTAGTTATATTGGCATTGGGGAAACACAAGTTGCGCAACAAAATCTTGAAATTCCTTTTGATTATTTTTGGAAAGAATTATTGCGTGATCAGGGTAAAACAATAGGCAGGTTGGATTCGCGCTATATAGGAATTGATAAGAAAGATGCTGGTGAAAGGCCCGATTATAATGCAGAATTAGTTTCATGGGAACATTCTTTTACGCCTGCAATTAATATTTATTTAAGGGATGAACTAGGTTACAGCACCGATTTAAACTATTATATATTCGGCCCTACTTCGCCTTGGGATAACACCAACAACCATACAGGAGAGGATTTGCGCTTAGCTATGATGGAAAACCCGTATTTAAATGTATTAGTACAATCGGGTTATTACGACGGCGCTTGTGATTATTTTAATGCTAAGTATAACATGTGGCAAATGGACCCTGCTGGAAAAATTCAAGACAGAATGTTTTGGGAAGGATACAAAAGTGGGCACATGATGTATTTACGTAAAGAAGATTTAGCAACAAGTAATGACCACTTACGTGCATTTATAAAAAAATCAATTCCTAAATTTGGCACGCCTGCCAAATTTTAAATAATAAGATTGTAAATAAAGAACCCCGATATTGAAAAAATACGGGGTTCTTTATTTTATACTTGGCACGCCTGCCAAATTTTAAATAATAAGAGTGTAAATAAAAAAGCAAAAACAATAAAAGCATGTTAACTTTAATCATTAATTGCGCTTATTGTAAGGGCTAAAAAAATTGTAAAATGAAAAAACAAATATTAATGGGTGTGGGTGGTTTTGTAATGCTAGTGTTGCTATTTATGTCTTGTGAAAGAATAGATGCAGGACATGTTGGCGTTAAAGTAAATTTATACGGCAACGACAAGGGCGTGTCGGCGGTTACCGAAGTAACTGGTTTTGTGTTTTTTAATCCTATTACTAGTAAAATTTATGAATTCCCAACATTCATACAGCACAAGGAATACAATGACGAAAATTCATTTGTAGTGAATTCAAAAGACGGAAGTGAGTTCCATATCTCACCTATCATTAACTATGCGGTGAAGCGAGAAAAAGTACCCTTCATTTTTAACAAGTACCGTTTAACATTAAGAAGCATAGAAGACGGCTTTTTGAAAACGAATATTTATGACGCATTTAGAATGACAGCGAATTTTTATACAGCTGAAGAATTAATAAGTAACAGACAATTGTTTGAAACAAAAGTGAGACAAACTTTAGATGCAAGTTTATTGCCAGAAGGTTTTGTAATAAATCAGTTAACATCTAATTTGGTTTATCCTGAAACATTCAAGAAAGCTATTGAGGCAAAAAATAATGCAGTGCAGTCGGCGCTAATGGCCGAAAATAAAGTTAAGCAAGCTGAAGCCGAAGCAAAAATAAAAGTAGCAACAGCTGCTGGTAATGCAGAAGCAATGTTAACATCTGCAAAGGCAGAGGCCGAAGCAAATAGGTTAAAGCAACAAACAATTACACCTATGTTGTTGCAATTAGAATTTATTAATAAGTGGGATGGTAAGTTACCAGTGTATGGAACAGTGCCTCAAATATTTAAGGGAATAGCTCAATAAAATATTCGGGAGTATATAAATATGGTGCAATAGTTTTCGAGAGAAAGTTATTGCACCATATTAATTAATAACGTTTCTTAAAATTACGACCGCCGCCAGTATTTCCTTGGCCAGCTTGTCCTCTACTACCACCTTGGCTACGACCACCACTGCTTCCGCCACGGTTGCGATTATTTTGCCAACGTCCTGCAGCTGGGCGATATTCATCTCGCTCAAAATTTTGGTTACGATGCTTAATATAAGGTGTGTTGCTAAATTCAAGTTCTCCACCAGTGATAGCGTTTAACTCACTACGTATGGCATCGTCTTGCACTAATTCCTTATGCCAATTACTATAAGCTAATTTCATGTAGTGCGCAATTGCATGTGCGAAGCCAGCTTTTTTCTCCTGGTCTTCTTCCACCATTGCTTTATCAATAACAAGTTCCAAGTTTTTACCTAAGTGAGCATATTTTATTTTGCGCCTTGGGTAAGGAAGCGGATCAGGTTTTTGCTTATAGGTAGCACGTGTAGGAATAGGATAAGGGCTATCTACCTCCAATTTAAAATTGCTCATAAAAAACAGGTGATCCCATAATTTATGCTTGTAGTCCTCGATATTCTTAAGTTGAGGGTTTAAAAAGCCCATCAACTCAATTATTACCTGTGCTTGTTCTTGTCTTTTTGCTTTGTCTTCAATGGTCATAAGATGATCCACCATCCTTTGAACGTGACGGCCATACTCTCTCATCCCCATTATACTTCTTGCTGTATTGTACTCCATGTAATTAATTCTTCAACGAATAACAAATGTAAGGTTTTTTACCCTTCATTTGGCCTCCTTTTTTTATCTTCGTAGCATGGACCAATTGTTACAACAAATAGAAGCGGTAAAAGCCGAAATAGCAGCTACCGTTGCCACCACCCATGAGGAAGTGGAAAATTATAGAATTAAATACCTAGGAACCAAGGGTTTGGTGAAGCAGATAATGGGTGAAATGAAGAACGTTCCAAATGAGCAGAAAAAGGAATTTGGCCAAATTTTAAATGCTTTTAAGGTAGTAGCAGAAGAAAAACTAGCCGAAATACAAGCTGGACTAGGTGAAGGGGCAGAAGCCAGTTCGAATATTGATTTTACATTACCAGGAGACGCGGTACCGGTGGGCACAAGACACCCTTTGAATTTAGTACGCAATCAAATGGTTTCTATTTTTAAACGATTAGGATTTGCGGTTGCAGAAGGTCCTGAGGTAGAAGATGATTGGCATAATTTTGGTGCAATGAATTTACCGGCCGACCATCCGGCGCGCGATATGCAGGATACTTTTTATGTGCAAGAAGCAACGGAAACAGAATCGGCATGGTTATTAAGAACACATACTTCAAGCGTACAAGCTAGGGTGATGGAAACACAAAAACCACCAATACGCGTAATATGCCCGGGCCGCGTGTATCGTAATGAAACAATTTCAGCACGTGCACATTGTTTCTTTCATCAAGTGGAAGGATTATATATAGACGAAAATGTGAGCTTTGCCGATTTAAAACAAACCTTATATTTTTTCGTACAAGAAATGTTTGGAAAGGAAGTGAAAGTACGTTTCCGACCAAGTTATTTTCCTTTCACGGAACCGAGTGCCGAAATGGATATAAGTTGTCAAATATGTGCAGGTAAGGGATGTAATATTTGTAAGCATACAGGTTGGGTAGAAATTTTAGGAAGTGGAATGGTGCATCCTAAAGTATTAGAAAACTTTGGCATCGACCCTGAAAAGTATACTGGCTTTGCTTTTGGTATGGGTGTGGAACGTATTGCTCAGCTAAAATATCAAGTAAACGATTTGCGTTTATATTCACAAAACGACTTACGCTTTTTACAACAGTTCAAGAGCGTATAGCAAAATAATATGTTACACAATACCAAGGGCATTGTTTTACGCGTTACCAAGTATGGAGATACTAGTTTAATAATGACAGCGTATACCGAACTATTTGGTTTGCAACAATACATCGTAAAGGGCGCGCGCGTCACCAGTAAGAAGGGTGCAAACAAAGGTGTATTTTATCAGCCTGCTGCTATTTTACAAATGGAAGTATATCATTCACCAATGAAAACCTTACAAATGGTGAAGGAGGTGAGTTGGGAATATGTATATCAAAATACTTATTCCGATGTGCTCCGAAATGCAGTGGCAATATACATTGTAGAAATATTACAACAGACACTACAACCCGAACCACACCCCGAATTATTTTATTTAATTGAAGATACTTTTAAACAATTAGACAAAGGTGGCCCAGGGTTAGTGAGTAATTTGCCCATCTATTTCTTGATACATTTAAGTGAAAACTTGGGCTTTGGATTACAAGGAAAGTATAGTGCCGATACACCGGTATTAGATATTAAGGAAGGACAGTTTGTGGCAAGCAATCCAATGCACCCCTATTTTTTAGAAAAGCAGGAAGCGCAAACCGCGTCTACTTTTATGTCTTTACAATTTTACAACGAACTGGAAGAAATTGTCTTGAACGGTGCACAGCGGAAAAAAATACTTGAATTGTTCCAGCTGTCATTAAGTTTCCACTATAAAAAATTTAGCGAAATAAAATCATTACCTATCCTGCAGGAAGTATTGCATTAGTATTATTATTAACTTACACTACAGCTATTTACGAGCACTTACATTTTAAACAATAACATTATGTTCTTAAGATTTTTTACAATTACACTTTGCGTATTAACTAGTTTGTTTACAAAAGCACAAACTAATAGTATCATTCCAAAGCCAGTAAGCTTAACGGAGCAAAATGGTTTTTTTACTATTGACAATAACACAAGTATTCAATACAATGCAACTCATAAAAATATTGCACCTGCGGTGGACTTTTTTGTGAATGCAATAAATACTATTTCAGGGTACAAGTTGAAAGTAAATAGTCCTTCAAAAAATAACATTCAATTGGTGTTAGATAAAAAATTAATTCCTCAAGAAGAAGGCTATCAATTATCCATTAATGCACAGGGTATAAAAATTACAGCAAATAGTTATGGGGGTATTTTTTATGCAATGCAGTCGGTGTTACAGTTGTTGCCACAAACAAGAACAAATGCAAAGTTAATCGCACCTTATATGCAGGCCACCGACTATCCTCGTTTTAAATGGAGAGGAATGCATATGGACGAAAGCCGTCATTTCTTTGGTCCTGAAGTAGTAAAGCAATACATTGACTTAATGGCCATGTATAAATTAAATACATTCCATTGGCATTTAGTAGACGACCAAGGATGGCGTATTGAAATAAAAAAATATCCAGCATTAACCGAAATTGGTGCATGGCGCGTAAACCACAACGATAAGGTTTGGGGGAATCGTCCACAAGCCATTGCAGGGGAGCAGCCAACTTATGGTGGCTATTATACACAAGCGCAAATCAAGGAAATAGTGGCTTATGCACAAATAAGAAATGTAACTATTGTTCCAGAAATAGAAATGCCAGGCCATGTGGCTTCTGCAATAGCAGCCATGCCTGAATTAAGTTGTACGCAATTACCACAGCTACCAATGACAGGCGGTATTTATTCAAATATGTCTTCTAATTATTGTGTAGGAAACGAAGCAACTTATGGCTTTATTGAAAATGTATTAAGTGAAGTAATAGCATTATTTCCTTCAAGCTATATTCATATTGGAGGCGATGAAGTGGATAAAGGTCCGTGGAAAAAATGTGCACGTTGTCAAGCTAGAATAAAAAAAGAAGGTTTACAAAATGAAGAAGAACTGCAAAGTTATTTTATTAAAAGAGTTGAGCGTTTTATAGTAAGCAAAAAACGCAAAATGATAGGATGGGATGAAATATTAGAAGGTGGCCTTGCACCCGAAGCGACAGTCATGAGTTGGAGAGGAGAAACAGGGGGCATTGCAGCTGCAAAAATGAAACACGATGTAGTAATGACACCAGGGTCGCCATGTTATTTTGATCATTACCAAGCTGGACCCGAAGGCGAGCCATTGGCTATTGGCGGAATGAATACCTTAAAAATAGTGTACGATTACGAGCCAATACCTGCTGAATTAAATAGTGAGGAAGCAAAATATGTACTAGGTGCACAAGCGAATGTATGGGGAGAATATATTACCACAAAAGAGCAATTGGAGTATATGGTTTTGCCAAGAATGCTAGCGTTAGCAGAAGTATTATGGTCGCCTAAAGAAAATAAAAATTGGGTTAAATTTAATGAACGTTTAAAATATCATTTTGCCGGATTCGAACAAAAGGGCTTACATTTTTCACCTGGAAATTTTACGGTGGAAGTAAAACCCATTGCTGAAAATGGAAAGTTAACCGTAGCCCTTTCTTCAGAAATCACAAACGCTTCTATTCGTTATACAACCGATGGCAGCTTGCCAAATACTAGTAGTACTTTATATTCAGCGCCAATTCAAATTAATGCATCACAAGTTGTAAAAGCAGTAACTGTTCAAAACGGGAAAATAATGAACCTAGTTCCTGCAACACAAGCTTTTGCTATGCATAGTGCAATAGGGGCTACAGTTAAGTATGTAAGTGCACCCTATAAGGGATATATGGCAGGCGGCATAAATGCATTAACCGACGGAGTAAGAGGAAAAAATACAGTGGGTAAATTCTGGCATGGATTTTATGAAAATAATATAGAAGCAACCATTGACTTAGGGGCAGAAAAAAACATTAGTAAATTGACATTAGGCTGTATACAGTCTTATCGTGATTGGATTTTTCTTCCAACCGCCGTACGTTTTGAAGTATCAAAAGATGGTCTCAATTTTACAGAAGTGGGCAATGTACTAAACGATATTTCTGTGAATGAACAAGCAAACACGATAAAGGATTTTATAGCAACCTTCCCTCAAACAAGCGTAAGGTATATTCGTGTGAAAGCTATTGCCACTCGAGTTTGTCCTAAAGGACACGGCGGTGAGGGTAAGCCTTCATGGACATTTGCCGATGAGTTGGTAGTGGAATAAACTACTATATAAGTACGCAAGAAGGATTATTAAACAATCCTTCTTGCACTAGCTTTTGCAGTAAGTGCGCCAAATTCATTTACACCTTCAATTAATACTACACCAGGTTGTTTGTCTTTTTCAAAACTGCCTAAGCGCTTGTCCATTTGTAATGCAACTGCACCGTTAAGTGTAGCCCAAGTAAGCATTTCGGCCAGAGGTATAGAAGGGTTGTGTTTTTGAATGGTCTTTAATTCATCTAAAATATTTAAGCTCCAGTTACTTGCTAAACTATCGGTTCCAACAATAATAGTAGCGTTATGTTTTTGAAGTAATTCAACGGGAGGCATTGTTTTTTCAATGTATTGGTTTGCGTTAGGGCACAAACACCAAAAAGTATTAGGCATCTGCTTTTCAACTGCATTAATATCTGCGGCAGTTGTGAAACTATTGTGTACCAAAATACTTGTACTAGCATTTTTAAAAAAGGGCAATACCGACTGTAAACTAGATAGGCCTGTTGCATGGAAGAAATCAAGTGAAATTTTCGTGCGCTCATACATGCTTAGGAAAGCACCAGTCTTCGTTTCAAAGAATTCATTTTCTGCAGGTGTTTCTTGGTTATGCATTGTAATAGTATGCGTTCCAAAATGCTCGGCTAATAATTTCCATAATGCAAATGTGACCGAGTAAGGTGCATGCGGTATTAAAGAGGCAACTAAGCCGCTATCTGTAAATGCTTTTTGTACAGCTAAGCCTGCATTCATTTTTTCAGCAGCAAGGGAAGGGTCTAAATCATAAATTTCAACAAAGTTGTAATACCCTAAATTGTTTTTTGTTTTTTGTGCAAGGGTGTCGGTGGTGTTTGAAATATCACCAACGGCAACAATACCATTTGCTAACATTTCAGCCTCGCTAGCGGCAATCGCTGCTTGCACTAATTCAGAATCCATATTTCTTAAGGAAACAATTTGTTTTACAAACTCACCCAAACCTGTTTCGGGAGGAATCATTCCTTTCATATGTGATAATTCCAAATGGCAATGTGCATTTATAAATCCAGGACTAAGCACGCCTTCAAAACTTTGAATATCGTCGCCCGCATCTTCTAATCCCACAATTGCTTCCACGGTACCATTTTGCTTGGTAATTAAAACCAGTTGGTCTTCTAACAGTTCGGTCCCAGTAAAAATTTGAGTAGCCTGAAATTTCTGATACATATTTTGATAAATAGTTCACTCTTAAATAAATTTAAAACCGCTATAGCTTTAAGTTCAAGGAGACTAGTGCATTTTAATTATAATTTTGCAATTATAAATTCTGGAGCAAATTTTATTACTTTAGACAAGCACCACCAAAATAAATTTGGATAAATCTCAAATGATTTTGAATTCGATATTATTGACTCCCCAACTTCATCTGGGGTGTTTGCGAATTTATTTAGGGGTATTTTTTCAGTCATCTTTGTTTTTACAAAACCTGGAGTGACTGCTTGTACAATTATATTACTATTTTTTAATGCTTGCCTTAGGCCAAATAAATATTGATGAAAGCCACTTTTACTTGAACCGTATATATAATTTGATTTCCTACCTCGAAGGCCTGCAATAGAACTTATTCCAATAATCCTTTCTAAAAACGGATTATTATCATTAACTAATGAATTTATTATTGCCACTGCTCCTGTGTAATTAACATAAACATTGTTTTTCCATGCATTTTCATCGTTAAAAGCTATTTCATTATCAACTAAAACACCTGCGGCATACATTACCCAGTTTGGTTTAAAGGGGAGCTTTTCTACAAACAAGCTGGTATCTGCTTCATTATTTACATCATAAAAAAGTACAGTAGCATGGGCCTCTATTTTTTTCTCTACAACAAATTTAGTTAGTTCGGCGGTATTTCTAGAAGCAAGTAACAAGTGTCCATTCGGATATTTTGCTAAGTATTTAATAGCAGTTGATTTTGCAATATCACTATTTGCGCCAATAATTAAAAAAGAGTGTTTTTTAGTATTCATTAATCTTGTCATTTGATATGATTGGAATTTTGTTATAAATGGCGGCTTTGTTTTGTATTGTTTTTCAAAACTTAGCTTACTCATTCTTGCATCCTTAGTTAAATATATTTTTCCGCCTAACTTATTCACGATTTCATCTAGATGATCAAGAATACTCCAAATGTTAGAATCAACTTTAATATCTAAGGCAAGTGTATAACCCTCAATTGGGAAATGTAAATATCTATTTTCATGTGACTTTCCAAAAAGTTTTAAAACAGCTAAAAAAGAACCAAGGTTATTTTTGGATAATATTTCCAAAATTTCTTTTACACCTTGATAAGAAGTTGCTTTGGGTAAAACAAATTGATATTGTATAAATCCCTTTTTTCCATATATTTTATTCCAATTATTAATTTTATCGAGTGGGTAAAAATAAGGATCAAAATGTAATATGGAATTGGAACTAGAAGAAGGTTTGTTATAAAATAAAAAATTAAATATTCTAATAAATAATGGATTTAAAAACCAAGTTGGAAAATTAAAAGGAATATTTAAAAATGGTGTTTTATGTAATTGTAACTTATTTGACAATTTCACTTCGCGCACTTCAGCATGTTCTCCTAAAAGAAGCACCGATTTGCCTATGTGCTCTCCTTTAGCTAAACAATCAATCCAAGCAACGGAATAAGTAACATTTTTATGTATTTCAAACAGCTCGAATATCTCTTTTAAATTTTTTGCTCTAATTGATTTTTGTTTTATAAAACTAGTTTCAATTTTTTTAAGTTTAAAGGTGGTTTCTATTATTATACCAGTTGTCCCCATTCCGCCTGCAGTTTGAATGAATAGCTCATCTTTAGGTTCAACTACTACAATATCTCCCTCTCCGTTAATTAATTTAAAGGAAATAACATGATCACTAAAAACACCATCTACATGATGATTTTTCCCATGAATGTCTGATGCCAAAGCACCCCCAACTGTTATAAATTTTGTTCCAGGTGTAACAGGGATAAAAAAACCTTTAGGAACAATCTCTTTAATAATTTCATCTAACAATACGCCTGCTTGGCAACAAATAATTCCTGAAGCTTCATCAAAAAATAAAATTTTAGAAAGGTTTTTTGTCGATATAACATTTTTAGATAAAGAGGCATCTCCATAACATCTTCCATTTCCTCTAGCAATAATGTGTGTCTTATTCTTTATCAAACTTACAATTTCTTCATAAGTTGTTATTTCAAAAACTTCACACCTGTTTTTCGGATACAGCCCCCAGTTATATACTAAACTTTCCATTTTATTTAATTATCATTTCATAGTAATACAAAATTACCAACACTAGTGTTAAAAATAGCAGCCCTTTATTTTTTATAATTTTTTCTATCGGGTCATCAGATTTATTATTTGAATAATCGAAGTAGAAAAATATAATACCCGGTGTAATGATATTAATAAGACAATAAAAATAGTATGCTTGTATTTGGAGTACAAAGTAGGCATGTATATTTAATAAAATAAGTGCAGCTACACTAAAATTTAGCATAAGTCCATGTAGAAGTTGCATATCTTCTCTGTTGTAACCCCTTCCCGGTAAATTCTCTATTACCGAAATCTTTAACTCCATGTAACGTTTATTAATAGAAATACTAAATACGATCATAGATATTGTTGCCACAAACCAACCAGTAAGAGGGACATCAACTATTACACCGCCATATATAACTCTTATTAGATAAAACGAACTCAGGATTAAAATATCAACGAATCGGACACTCTTACCCTTTATAGAATAAAAGTAGTTAAGCAAAAAATATCCTATTAAAATTAGTAAGGCGTAGGTATTGATTAGCGTACTTAAAAAAACCGCTAAGGAAAATAGTACTATTGCTAAATAAAACGATTTTTTAACGTTTGCAGAACCATTTGCTAAGGGCCTATTTTTTTTACTTGAATGTTGCCTATCCTTTTCTATATCTCTTATGTCATTAATTATATAACCCACCGAAGACATTAATGAAAAAGATAGTATCCCAATTAATAAATTAACTGAATCAGTTATATTAAATTTCTTACCTAAAAAAAGGGGAATTATAATTATAATATTTTTTATCCAGTTAGTTGGCCTAATTAGTTTGAGATATGGATTTAACATTTATTATTTTATTTATTGTTACTTTATAAGCTTCCTTTGCTTTTTCAAATATGGGTGCATCATCAATGGAATCTCCTAGGTAAGCAAAATCTTCCCCCCAACGATTTAGTATAAAATTTAATTTAGCAATACCCTTTAAGTTTATTTCAGTACTTCCAAAAATCCCGTCTAAAAACTTTTGGTTTTCTAAAATATGTTTTACAAAAAAATCGGGAGATGCACTAACTAAATAAATTTTTGAATATTTATTTTTATGTAATTCTAGCCAGTTTATTACTAATTCGTTCATTAAAAATTTAGTATCATAATTAACATGGTAATTATTTAATAGTGTCTTTTTAACTTCAACTAGTTTTAATTTCTTTATGCAAAACAATTTGAATAAATAAAATGGACGCTCTATCAGTGTCTTGAAAAAAACTTCCAAAAAGAAATCATTTCTATAAAGTGTTCCATCAAAGTCAACAACACAAACCATTTTGTTAATTTTACTCTCGTGCAAGGTAAATTAATTTATTCTTGTTTTTCATTAAGAATATAAAATTTTTAATATATTTTTATTTTAAAATATGGATATGAAGAAAACGAAAGGATTTCAAATTTTAATATTGGTTTTGTTACTCCTTTGGAGTGCTTTATCTGCTTCAAATGAAAATGACTTTGATATTTTTTTAGATGCAGGAATGAAGATCAAAAATCACATCAATATTTATTTGCCTCCCTTTAAATACAACCTTCCATACCTCTATAGCCCATTTTTCGCATTATTACTATCTCCCTTATCGTGGCTGCCATATGGGTTGATTGAATTTTTTTGGATGCTATTTATGTTTTATAATTTATTTGATTTGTGGCGAATGAGTAAAACTTATTTTAATTTACATAATTTACGTAATTCCCAAGTAAATCTTTGGTTAGGCGCTACAATTTTTTATATTTTAACTACCACACTTTTTAATATTAGTCAAGTGCAAATGACTGTATTTATTTGTTGGATATTATTTAAGTGTATTGATTTATTAGAAAACAATAAAAATATTTTACCTGCATTATTATTGGCGTTGGTTATTAATATTAAAATAATACCAATAGCACTTTTACCGTATTTACTTTATAGGAAGTATTACCAAGCATTTTCCTTAACTATCATTTTTTCAATCATTTTAATTTTTATCCCAGTATTGTTTTTAGGATTCGATTACCATGCTTTATTGTTGCAATCATGGTGGAAGGTAATTAATCCCGCTTCAAATGAAAATTTGCTAGAAACTGAAAAACTATATCAAAGCTTAACATCTGCTATTCCTGTATTACTCACTGACAATACATTGTACATGGGCTTTAAACGAAATATTTTAAATACAAGTTTACAAACAGCCCAAGTTATAACGAATATATTTAGGGTTGTTTTAATAATGATTACGCTATTATTTTTGTCAACAAAACCATTTAAAAAAGCAAATACTAAATTAAATATCTATTGGGAATTAAGTTATATATTATTAATAACACCATTAATTTTTCCTCATCAACACAAGTATGCTTATTTTTTCTTGTTACCTTGTTTTATATATTTAATCTACTTTATAATTATTAAATACAAGGAATTTTCAAAAATATTATTAACCTTCATAATCCTAATTACAATTCCATTTACACCTATTATTGGGAAAGATGTTATCGGTGGTTTTCTTTTTGACCTTTTTCAATTTTATAGAATAATGGTTTATGCCTCTATCTTATTAATACCTGTTTTATATTATTGCAATCCAGACAAACTTAATTCGAATAAGATCGGAGATAATATTTAGCACATTTTATTTGAATCAGGTTTTTGCCAAAATGTAAATTATTCATAAGGTGTTTTAATATGCTTAAAACAAAGGCCTCCAATGCGGCAATTATCATAAAATATAGCTAAACACATTACACAACACAAGCCTACTTCTGTTATCGGCTTAATGTTTTGGAAATTTCTACTATTTCATAACTGATTGAATATCAGGCGATATTTACTATCATTAATAATATGATACAAAATTATTATTGATAATCAATGCGTTACAAATGTTCCTGTAAAAATGAATGCGCAATATGCTAGGAAAAGCCAAAATCCCCTCGTACCTTCGCCCTCCCTTAAACAAAGGGGATAATTTATGGCTAGCGGGATAGCGCAGCCTCATTAAAACAAAAGAATTATGAGTAAACTACATTTCACCACGAAGCACGCCAACGCGGCTACCGTTAAACATGGCTGGTACATTGTTGATGGTACTAATCAAACCGTAGGACGTATTGCTTCAAAAATCGCAGCTGTTCTACGTGGTAAGAACAAAGCT
>CANHAE010000022.1 GCA_947458915.1 Bacteroidota bacterium | reverse complement strand
GTTGCTCTATTATGAGATAGTTTTTTATTAATTTTTTCAGCACCCGTATTATCAGTATGCCCGCTAACAAATACAGTTAAATTCGTGTTGTTTTTCATTTCAGCAATAACCTCGTTTAAATGAGTTAAAGTACTTGCTGACAAATAAGCTTTACCTGTTGCGAATTTTAATTTTTCTGAAGCCTTAGTAAAAATAGGTTGTAAATCTGCGCAACCACCATTTGCTGCAATTCCTGCTAAAGTAGGACATTTATCTTCTTCATCATTTACGCCATCCTTATCCGTGTCTGGAATTGGACAGCCGTTATAACGACCTAATCCTGCAATTCCAGGACATTTATCCTGTTCATCGTTAATGCCATCCTTATCAGTATCTGGAATAGGACATCCATTATACTTGATTGTACCAGCAACTCCAGGACATTTATCATTTTCATCATTAACACCATCATTGTCTGTATCTGGAACAGGGCATCCGTTATATTTAGCCAAACCACTTTTAGTCGGGCATTTATCTAAATCGTCTGAAACTCCATCATTATCACTATCAACAGCTAAAGGTGCTGGTGGTAACTCAATTGCTTTTTTCTCCTTACCTCTCAATGGGAAGGAGTAACTGATTGCATGACTAAAATGCATTTTTGTCAATTCAGTTGGATTTAGTTCTGCTCTGTAAGTACTAGTTATATGCAAAAACGAACCCTTATTTGCTTTTATCTGTAAACCAAGGCCTAGAGGTACATATGGAGTCCAATAAGATGAATTCACATATCCAGCACCAATTCCAGCTGTGGCATAAGGAACTACCTTATTATCGTCTGTCAAGAACTTATAATTAGCACCTAAATCAATGGCTGCATAAAATTCATTTGAAGTTGCCTTTGGTATTTTTAAGGAAGTATAAAACGGGTATTTTAATAATGACACATCAAGATTAGAGACAAAATCAATGTGTTTAGAAATACCCTTATAGTACTGCAGCCCTACACTTACTGCTGTCTTAGTAAGGCCTTCCGTTTGATTTGTTTTTTTGAAATCTAAAACAGAAACTTTTAAAGCTACAGCTGCTGGTTTGATTGTTTGAGTTTGTTGCGCAAAAATTACCGTAGTAATTGCAATTGCAAAAACGGTTGATAATATTTTTTTCATAAATTAATTTTTAGTTACATACCAAAATTAATTCATTAAATTGAATAAAAAATTAATTTGTTGGATTCATTTTTGAATAACCTAAAGCTTCAACATTTACGCGCACAATTCCATGTGATTTGAATTGAAGTTTTTTTGCTGCTAATTGACTTAAGTCTATAACTCTACCCTTGCGCATCATGTCAGGATGCATGTGGTCATTGATTCTTACCACAACGGACATGCCATTTTTTAAATTAGTAACACGCACTAAAGTATTTAATTTGAAAAAATTTGACGCTGCAGTATATTTTGCATTCCTATACCTTTCCCCTGTTGAAGTTAAAGTGCCATCAAGTATTTTACTATAAAAACTTGCAATACCAGTAACGCGATTAAATTCTATACTAATTCTACTTGTATCAATTTTCTTATGATGCTTCTTTAATAGAATACTGTCTATATAATTTATTGTTGTTAAGCTATTTGTATTAACATCTTGAGCCAACCCAATTATAGGTGACAACATTATAACGATAGTTACTATATACTGACGCATATTCAATTAAGCTATTTCAATAACATCCACTACACTTCCTAAGTTTAATGAACCATATATATGAGGGAATAATTCGTCTAAATCCTGAGCTAACTCGAATAAAACAGGTCTTTCTACTTTAGCCTTTTCAATTTTTAGCTTAACTAAACCAGTTTGACCTTTATAAAATCGATCTAGCACTCCAGCCACTTGTCTTTCAATAGAGCAGTGTATAAAACCATCCTTATCGTAATCGACTGGCTTATATTCATTGTTCAGCTTAGCTTGCTCCCATTCCTTTTTTGTAGTAACGTGATATATAAATTCACTTTCCATAAAATTAATTTTTAATGACTCTTGGTATTTTTTGTTCTAATAATAATAAATCTGCAAGCACCAAAGCAGTTACCGCCTCCAAGACCACCGGTACTCTTAATGCAATGCATAAATCGTGTCTTCCTTTTACGGAAAAAATTTCTTGTTCGTTCGTTTCCCAATTCCAAGTGGTTTGGTCCTTTGGCGTTGAAGATGTAGGTTTTACAGCAATTCTGAAAACTAAATCATTACCATTTGTAAATCCACCAACCACTCCGCCAGCATGATTCGTTTTTGTCTTGCCAGTTGCATCTATAATAGCATCGTTATGTTCCACTCCAAACATACTAGCTGCTGCAAAGCCAGTACCGAATTCAATACCACGAATGGCAGGTATCGCAAATACTGCATGACTAATTAACGATTCAACCGAATCAAAAAAATGTTCCCCTAAACCTATTGGCAAACCAGTTACAACACATTCTACAACCCCGCCCACACTATCCTTATTTTCAATAGCTTTTTGTATCCCTTTCTCTACATCAGTATTCCCTCCAATACTTACAATATGTGCTTTAACTTCAATATGCTTTAATAACTTTTTAGCTATTACTCCAGCACCAACTAGAGCGGCAGTTAAGCGTCCACTAAAATGTCCACCACCTCTGTAATCTTCAAAACCACCATATTTATGGTGGGCTGTAAAATCAGCATGTCCAGGCCTAGGAACTGCTCTTTGCTTTTCATAATCACCGCTCCTTGTATTATTGTTTTCAAATAACATAGTGATTGGCGCCCCGGTAGTTATATCATTAAATAACCCTGATTTAAAAACAGGCATGTCGTCTTCTTGCCTGGGGGTGGTGCCTTTTTGCTTTCCCCCTTTTCTTCTTTCCATGTCTATCACAAAATCAGCTTGTTCTAAAGTTAAACCTGCAGGACATCCATCTACTGTAATGCCAACGCAAGCGCCATGTGATTCACCAAAAATATTTACTCTAAATAAGGTTCCAAAACTATTCATAACTATTTGTCTGTATTACAAGTTAAGTATTTTATTGCAATTGCACTTTAATCCCCAGTTGAACAAGGTGTTCGAAAAAATCGGTATATGACTTGTTTATCGATTCAGCATCCATAATTTCAACTGGACCACTTGCCCTTAGTGCAGCAACTCCGCAAGCCATAGCAATACGATGGTCATGATGAGAAAAAACTGTACTCGATTGAATACCAGTGCCTCCATGAATTTTCATTACATCTCCTTCTAGCGTTATATTGATTCCCAATTTTGCAAATTCAGTTTGTAAGGTCAACCCTCTATCACTTTCTTTATGGGCTAAACGACTTACCCCTTTTATTTTAGTGACCCCATTACACTGAGCAGCAAGTGCCACCAAAGGAGGAAATAAATCAGGGCAGTCGGTAGCGTCAAATTCAAATGAAAGCAATTCATTGCTGTCATTTGGTCCTATTATAATTTCATCTTTCTCATAAATAATTTTAGCATTCGTACTTTGTAAAGCTTTCAACACTGCCTTATCTGCTTGAGTTGAATTAAGCTGTAACCCCTTAACTTTTATAGGACCTGCAATAGCACCTGCTACCAATAAAAATGCTGCACCACTCCAATCACCTTCAACAGTATACTCGATTGTTTCAGTTAATGGAGCGTGTGCTAAAAATTCGAAACTTTCGTAATTATGATGCTTTACATTCCATCCAAAAGCATTTAAAACCGACAAGGTTAAATCGATATAAGGCTTACTTTTTAAATCAACTACATGAATCACTGCCCTTTGTGCATCACTTGCTGCATATGCCATTAATAACCCTGTTAAAAACTGAGAACTTAATGAACCGTCTACAGTTATAGTTACAGGCTTTAATGGCCCTTGTATGTTTATAGGCAAGAACCCATTTTGAGAATTAATTTTTATACCTAATAAAGGAAAAATAGAATCAAAAAAATGCATTGGTCTTTTTAATAAACTTCCAGCACCTTGAATCATCATTGGAGTAGCACTCATGGCTGCAATAGGACTAAACATCCTAATCCCTAATCCGCTTTCTCCGCAATTCATATCGGCTCCAACTGGCCGAACACCTTTAGATATTACTTTTAATTCGCCAAGTGTTTGTTCAACTGTGGCACCTAGTTTTTGGATTACTTCAATCGCTGCAATATCGTCATTCGAATGCCCAGGATTCAAAATGATAGTATTGCCTACATGTAACAATGCAGCGGCACAAGCACGTTGCATACTACTTTTACTTGCTGGAGCAATTTGCTCCCCTGTAACGTTTCCTGGATAAACAATTGCACGCATATTAAGAATACAACTTTATTAATTTTTGTACTGATTTCATTGGTATTGTTTCATACACTGCCTTACCAATTTTATTTAACAAAACATATTGCATTCCTGCAGTTGCTTTTTTCTTATCCTTCTGCATTATTCCCATTGCTGCATCAATATCAAAATGCATGGCAGTAGGCAAGCCGTATTTTTTAAGTGTATCAACCAATAAGCCAGTCCCTGCAAACCCATTTAATACTTGTGAAATTTTAGCAGCATATACCATCCCAATACTTATTGCATGTCCATGCAATAAAGCATGTTGGTTTTCTATAGCATGGCCTAATGTGTGCCCAAAGTTTAATAATTTTCTGTCCCCTTTCTCAAACTCATCTTTTTGAACCACTTTTATTTTTATTTGTACATTCTTTTCAATTAATGACTTTAATGCTTTTTTGTTTTTTTTATAGTAAGCCAAATTGTTTGTATTCAATTCTGCCATCAGCTTGGCATCTTTTATTGCTGCATGCTTTATGATTTCAGCAAATCCGTTTTCCCATTGATGATTCGGAAGCGTGCTTAAAAATGTAAAATCATAAAATAAAAACACAGGCTGCTTTATTAAACCTACCATGTTTTTATATAAACCTACGTCAATGCCATTTTTTCCACCAATAGAAGCATCCACCATGGCTAAAATAGTAGTTGGCACAAAACCCACCGCAATACCGCGCATATAAACACCCCCCACGTAACCCACCATGTCGGTTACTACTCCGCCTCCAACCCCAACCAATATAGATTGCCTGTCAGCGCCAAAATTCAATAATGCCTCAATAATGAAATCAACTGTGGCTTGTTGCTTATGTTCTTCCCCAGAGGGTATAACTATAGTTTGTTTTCCTTTGAATTTTTTTTGATGTAATGCATATACATTTTCATCTGTGATGTATATCGTATTCGCTTTGCCTATAGTTTTTTCAATAACAGCAAAACTTCCGTCTAATATAATGGAAACAGTTGCGCTTGAAAATTTAATGTTTAAATTTTTCATACTACTCATTTATAAAATAACTAACTACCATAACTTAGTAGCGATGTATTAGCTATTCATTACTTTATTCTGATGATGTATACTTTCCATATGCACTGCGTCCATATATTTAGTAACAAAGTCATCAGTTAAACCCATTTTATTGCCTTTCGCTATAGCTCTTTCTAAAATTTCGTTCCAACGATTGGTTTGTAAAATAGTTATATCATTTTCTTTTTTATATTCACCTATTTTTTGTGCCACTTTCATACGTGTAGCTAAAACTTGAAGCAATTCGTCATCCAATTGATTAATTTGTTGACGAAATTTTTCCAGATGTGATTGAAAATCTGTATTTGCCACATCATCCTTTCTCCAACGAATTGCCTCTAGCATCTCTTTTAATACTTCTGGCGTAATTTGTTGCTTCGCATCACTCCAGGCATTATCAGGATCAATATGAGATTCAACAATTAAACCATCAAAATCTAAATCAATCGCTTGTTGGGCTACTTCTTGCAAAATATCACGACGTCCGCAAATATGAGAAGGATCGTTAATCATTGGAATACCAGGAAAACGACGCTTCATTTCAATTGCTAAATGCCACATAGGTGCATTACGGAAATCGGTATTACCATATGAGCTAAACCCTCTGTGAATTAATCCTAAATCCTCGATACCCGCTTTAGCAATACGCTCCATACCCCCAACCCATAATTCTAAATCTGGATTCAATGGATTTTTAATTAATACAGGAACTTTCACCCCTCTTAAAGCATCTGCAATTTCTTGCACACTAAAAGGGTTAACTGTTGTACGCGCTCCAATCCATAATACATCAACATCAAAATGTAGTGCATCTTCAACTTGTTTACCGGTAGCAACCTCAATTGCAATTGGTAAGCCTGTTTCCTTTTTTGCTTGTTGCATCCAAGGCAACCCCTTAGTTCCAATACCTTCAAAACTTCCAGGACGGGTTCTTGGCTTCCATATCCCTGCACGCATAATATCAACTTTACCTGTTGCTGCTAAACGGATTGCGGTTTGCATTACTTGTTCTTCTGTTTCTGCACTACAAGGACCAGAAATAATTAAAGGTGCTTTTTTTAATAAGGTGTTTACTTTTTGTTGTTGTTCAGTTAAGGTTCCCATGATTAACCAATTTTAAAATTTGTGTTCAAATAATTTAAAGTAAAGGATGATGGTTTAATTAACCACCATCCTATATTATGTTTCTATCCTTCGTTTTTATTTCCTCTTGGACCGCCGCTATCAGCATCATTCATTCTAATTCTTCTACCCTTGTAGCTTTTGCCATCTACAGCATTAATCATTTGCTTCATCGCGCCAGCTTCAATTTCAACCCAGCTATTCATGTCTCTCATATCAATTTTTCCTAAAGCTTCCTTTTTCAAATCACTCATATCTAAAATGAATTGTAAAAAACTTGCTTTATAAAAACCATCCTTAGTGCCTAAGTTTACAAATAAACGCTTGTACCCACTAGCACCTCTTGAAGCGCCACGCCCAGCACCACGATCGTCTCTGTCTCCGCCACGGCTATCACGACCACCGCGATCACCACCACCAAATTCATTGCGGCCACGTTCACGGTTACGGTCTTGTTGTTGCATTGGTTCTCTACGACCAGAAGACCTGTCAGCAGCGCGTAAATTTAAATCAGGTGCATTTTCGTAATAACTTAAGAATCGGTTAAATTCCAAAGCAGCTACTCTCTTTAAGATTTCCTCTTTCGTCATATCTGCAAATTTCTCTGCCAACATTGGAACATAAGTTTCATAATCACCATGACTCACGTCTGTCGACATTAACTTGTCCATCACATGGAAAAATTGTTTTCTACAAACATCTTTACCGCTAGGTATATCTAATTTATGGAAAGTACATTTATTGATGTTCTCAATTTGACGCAAACGATATGATTCTCTTGAATGCACAATTGAAATACAAATTCCATGGCTACCCGCGCGACCCGTACGACCACTCCTGTGTGTGTATACTTCCACATCATCAGGTAATTCAAAATTGATAACGTGTGTGATTCCTTTTACATCAATACCACGTGCAGCAACATCGGTAGCAATTAACAATTGTAAAGTTTTATCTCTAAATTGACCCATAACTCTATCACGTTGTTGTTGTGTTAAATCGCCATGGATTGCATCAATATCATAACCCTCACGTGTTAATCGCGCAGATACATCTTGCGCATCCGCTTTGGTTCGGGTAAAAATAATACCATAAATACCTGGGTTAAAATCAATGATTCTCTTTAGGGTCTCATAACGATGCTGAGCAGAAGTTAGATAGTATTGATGATCAATACTTTTATTCGTTGCATTCACTTTCCCAATAGTAACTTCTACTGGCTCTTTCATGTAACGCTTACTTACTTTTCTAATTTCAGCAGGCATTGTTGCACTAAACAACCAAATACTTTCTCTGTTAGGTGTATTTTTTAAGATAAACTCAATGTCATCCTGGAATCCCATGTTTAACATTTCATCTGCCTCATCTAAAACCACATATTCAATCTTTTCTAAACTAATCGCTTTTCTTTCAATCAAATCAATTAAACGGCCAGGAGTTGCTACAACAATTTGCACCCCTCTTTTTAAATCTTTGATTTGCATACCTATTGAAGTACCACCATAAACTGCCAATACTTGTAATCCTGGCGTATGTTTTTTAAACAAGTTTAACTCGTTCACAATTTGCATACACAATTCCCTTGTAGGACAAACAACTAGTGCTTGTGGGAATTTGTCAGCAGTTTTAATTAGCTGTAATAAAGGCAAACCAAAAGCAGCTGTTTTACCAGTACCAGTTTGTGCCAAGCCAATAAAATCCTTTGTTCCGCTAATTAATACGGGAATAGAACGCTCCTGAATTTCAGTAGCATGTGTATAGCCTAAATCTGTAACTGCTTTTACCAATTGCTCATTAATTCCAATTTCAGCGAAAGTCTTTTGCGACTTTACTGCTTCTATTAATTCATTTGTAATATTCATCTCTTCCGTTTTCTTCATTATTTTGTTTTTACTTTTTTAAATTAGAATTTTACTTTAAAATTCTTTTTATTTGATTTGCATTTTGAATCAATTCCAATAAGTAATCGGGATTTTCCTTTTCAAGGCTTGCCTTAAACTTACGTAGCTGACTAATATGCTCATTTAGCACATCCAACACGTTTTCTTTGTTTTGCATGAAGATAGGAACCCACATTTCAGCGTTGGACTTTGCCAAACGAACTGTGCTTTCAAAACCTCCACTTGCTAATTCAAAAATAGCATCAGATTCTTTTTCCTTCTCTAACACGGTATTTGCCAATGCGAAAGAAGTGATATGCGATATATGGCTCACATAGGCCACATGAATGTCGTGCTTAGTTGCATTCATGTTTACAATATGCATTCCTAAATTTTGGTATAGGTCCTCAACAATTTGTAATGCATCTGCGTCGATTTGCTCCTTATTGCAAATAACCGTAGCCTTATCAACAAAAGCGTCAGCTTGTGCTGCCGAAGGACCACTAAATTCTGTACCCCACATAGGGTGCGTTGGAACAAACCTTCCTTTTTTTGAATGAGCATTGGCTATGCGTACAATGCTTTCTTTAGTGGAACCTAAATCAAAAACAACTTGTTGGTCTACTTGATCTAAAATGGTAGTCAACAAATTTTCTGCTACGTTTACAGGAGTTGCGATAGCGATAATATCTGAATGAGCAATGGCTTGTTCTAAAGACATTACTTCATCAACGATACCAAGTGCCAAGGCTTGAGTTTGGTGATCTGGATTGTTATCAACGCCTATAACTTTTGTTACAATGCCTCTCTTTTTTAAAGACAACGCTAATGAACCTCCCATTAAACCAAGCCCAATGACTGTTAAACGCATGCTTCAATTCTTTTAATAGCTTCACTAAATTTTTCAACGGAACCACATAAGCTTACTCTGATGTAATCATTTCCGGCAGATCCGAAAATACCGCCTGGGGTAATAAATACATTTGCATCATATAATACTTTATCACTTAAAGCATATCCATCTTTATATTCAGATGGAATTTTTGCCCAAACGAACATACCTACTTGTTCTTTTGAATAAACGCATTTAAGGACATCTAATAATTCAAATACTTTTTCGCGACGTGCTTGATATATTTTATTCACGGAATCATACCATGATTTATCCAAACTAAGTGCTTTTGCTGCAGCAAGCTGCACCGGCAAAAACATGCCACTATCCATATTGGATTTGAATCTAAGTATCTCATTGATTCTTTCTTCGGCTGCAATTAACATACCTACTCTCCATCCTGCCATGTTTTGGCTTTTACTCAGAGAGTTTAATTCGATAACTACCTCTTTTGCCCCCTCAATCATTAACAAACTCATAGGTGTCTCATTTAAAATGAAACTATATGGATTGTCATGACAAATCAATATTTGATGCTTTTTAGCAAATGCTACTAATTTTTCAAATAGTAGTTTACTGGGCAATTGTCCTGTTGGCATATGTGGATAGTTTACCCACATCAACTTCACTTTTGATAAATCTGATTTTTCTAAATTTTCAAAATCGGGTGCCCAATTGTTTTCGGCAGTCAGTTCATAATATAACGGTGTTCCGCCCGCTAACTTAACTGCACTTGTATACGTTGGATAACCAGGATTAGGAATTAAAACCTGGTCACCTTCGTTTAAATAGGTCATGCAAATATGCATGATGCCTTCCTTGCTTCCTAGTAATGGAAGTATCTCCGTTGCCGGTGCGATGGTAACCGCGTAATACTTTTTATACCACTCAGCGATGGCTTCTCTCAAAATAGGAGAACCTTTATATGATTGATAAGCATGCACATTGTCCTTGCTTGCTTCGTCTTGTAATGTTTTGATCACGTCGGGGTGCGGAGGTAAGTCGGGACTTCCTATCCCTAAATTAATAATCTCCTTCCCCGCTTTATTGAGTGCTTCAATCTCGCGCAGCTTGGATGAAAAATAATATTCTCCAATTCCCTCTAATCTATGTGATAATGTCCAATTCATAATTAGCCTTTTACAACTTTCCCTTTTTTATACAACCCAAGTACTTTTGTACTATTGGTTAATGCTTTTACATTTTCCAACACTTTTTCGATTTGCTTGTTGTTTTCAAATTCCAAGTCTGCATAGAAACCATATTTGAAAGTACTACCTGGTATAGGCATACTTTGCAACTTGCTCAAATTCACATTCCCTTGCGCAATTTTTGCTAACACTTTTGACAAAATCCCTCTTGAATGGTTAGTTTGAAAATAAATAGAAGCTTTATCTGCATGTTCAACTTTTGTCTTAGTTGCAATAGGCTCCATTATTAAAAAACGAGTGATATTATTTTTTAAAGTGTGCACATCAGGCGTCAATACATTTAAATCATATAACTGTGCCGCAAATTTACTTGCGATTGCAGCGACATGTTTACTCTTATGTTGTTGGACCATTTTTGCGCTCAAAGCAGTATCCTCAGATTCAACTAATTTCCAATTGTGCTTTTCTAAATAATCCAAACATTGCAAAATGGCCATTGGGTGACTATGTACTTCTTTTATATCCTCCAACTTAACGCCTTTGTTGGCCACTAAATTTTGACTGATTGACAAGTACACTTCTCCGATCACTTGCAACTTACTTTTTTGTAATAAATTGTAATTGGGCAAAATACTTCCAGCAATTGAATTTTCAATAGCCATCACCGCACCATCCGATTGCTTCTTGTCTTCCCCAATGCACACCACTTCTTTAAACGTGCCGCATGTAATCACTTCCACATTTTTGCCAAAAAACTGCCTTGCTGCCACTTGGTGGAAACTTCCTTCATAACCTTGTATCGTAACCTTTTTCTCCATCTTTAATAAATCCTATTTCATTTCAATTATAATCCTTCCAAATGTTGCTATAAAAAATCCCGGCTTTGTGGGCCGGGATTGTATATTTAGTTATTTCGTTTATGCTTTTACAAATATTACCCGGCTACTTTGTTTAAAGTAGAAATAAAAGAAAAAATAAAACCAGTTATTGATATTTGCTTTCATCGTTGCACAAAGATAGGCTAAAAATGCCTATTATAGGCTAAAACAGACAAGTTTTTTACATTTTACTAACATTAATTAGCATATGAAGAGTAGTTCGGTGCCAATATGAAGCAATCATAAAATAATGAGGCCGCCAGGAACTTCAAAATAAAAAAAAGCCCCTCCGTAGAAACGGAGCGGCTTAACGATTGCTTGCCATATGAAATTGTTCTGATAACTGTTAGTTGGCAAGCGATGTCGAATAAACGACTACCAACAGCACAATTATTTAATTACTACTTAGCAGCAGAATCAACTTTAACAGTTGAATCAGCAACAACAGCAGCAGAATCAGTTGCAACAGCAGCTGTATCAACAGTTGCAGCAGCAGAATCAGTTGTAGCTTCAGTAGATGCACCACCACAAGCAGTTAAAGCAGCGATAGCGAAGATTGCGAATACTTTTTTCATTAGAATGAGTTTTAAATGATTAATTTATACTCTTAATACAAAATCAAATAAAAGGTAACCCCCATTCCTTAAAAAAATAAAAAAGAACCTAAATTGGGTTACTTTTGTACACCTTAAGTATTAACATATTGAAAGCTGAATACAACGAACAAGCCCTTTTAAAGGGATTAGCGAACAATGACTCAAAATCAGTGGATACACTGTATAAAAGTCATTTTCCAATGGTTCAGCATTTCGTTATAAATAATAACGGCTCTTTTGATGACGCAAAGGATGTTTTTCAAGAAGCAATAATCACATTGTACGAAAAAGTGCAAACTGATTCATTTACGCTCACTTGTCAAATTAAAACCTACCTGTTTTCAATATGCAAGCACTTATGGCTTAAGCGGTTACAGCAAATGGGGCGGTACAACGCACCATTAAGCAGTGAGGAAGAAAGTGTTTCTGTAGAAGTGGATATGGATGATTTTAATAAAAAAGACGCTGCTTTTGCAATTATGGACCGAGCCTTAAATAGCCTTGGAGAACCATGTAAAAGCTTGTTAGAGGGTTATTATTTAAATAAAAAAGGGATGCAAGAATTGGCCGCCGATTTTGGATATACCAATGCCGACAACGCCAAAAACCAGAAATATAAATGCTTAATGCGCTTAAAGAAGCTTTTCTTTTCGCAATACAACATTGGGGATTAAATAAATAGAATGCTACAAATGGACGATATTCAATTATTAGACGCTATAGAAAGATACCTTACAGGCGACATGTCTGACAAGGAGCTGGCTGATTTTGAATCAATCCGAAAAAATACGCCTGAAATTGACCAAATGGTAGTAGAACATGAAATGTTCTTGCACCAAATGGAATCATTTGCAGCGCGCAAAAATTTTACTGCATTATCCCAGCAAAGTTTTACTAAACTATTAGCTGCAGGAGAATGGACTCCCATTGAAGATCAATCTACTACTTATAAGATAATTCAACTTTGGTCAAAATATAAAAAAGTGACCGCCATCGCTGCTTCAGTGGGAGGTTTTATAGCAATTTTTACTTCTGCTATTATTATGTACCTGTCCCCTAGCTTAAATGGAAGTCAGTTAATGCAGTTAAGCAAGGCTGTTGAAGTAATTACAAAAAATCAAAAAATTCAAGGGCATATTCTTAATGAAGTGAAAACCAAAGTTCCCGAGAACGCGAAACTTATAAGTGGCGGTTCCGGTTTCTTAGTAGATATTAAGGGATATATTGTCACGAATGCACATGTATTAAAAGGAAATGGTGCCATTGTTATAAATAGCAAAGGCCAAGAATTAAACGCAACCATTGTATACAGTGACAAGGATGCTGACTTAGCATTGCTTAAAATACAAGACAAGGATTACAAACAACCAAAAGCTATCCCTTATTCAATTCGTAAGAAGATGTCCGAACTTGGTGAAGAAATTTACACTTTAGGATACCCAAGAAACGACAACGATATTGTATATGGCAAAGGATATTTGAGTGCTCAAACCGGATACGAGGGAGATAGCAATTCTTATCAAATTCAAATTAGCGCCAATCCTGGTTATTCAGGCGCTCCTATATTTAATGATAATGCAGAATTAATTGGGGTTATTAGTACTAGACAAAAACAAACAGAAGGGGTTGCGTTCGCAGTGAAGTCGAATAAAATATTTGATATTATTGAAGCAGCAAAAGAATCAGATACAAAAATAACTGGCATTAAATTACCTAAGCAAAGTACAATTAGGAAATATAACAGACAGAATCAACTTGTTAATTTAAAGAACTACATGTACAGTGTTAGGTCCTTTAATTAATAAAATATTAATAGCTTAAAAAATAAAAGCTAACTACCAAAGCCTTTGTGGGTATACCTTATTTTCAATCAATGTATTAATGTTTTCTTTAACACCTGGCGCGTCTTCTTTGTAGGTTACTCCAAACCATTTAGCATTTGTTGGTATCACTTTAACTTGTCCTAGCCCTAATGCTGTGAACCTTCCAGCTACATAGGGTATATAAAATTCCGATTTTAATTCCTGTCCTTGCTTTGCTAAAAATAACTTGAATTCCGACTCACACAAATCAATAAAACCAGGAGCAAAACACATAAAATTCATACTTACTCTTGTGTCATCTTGCAATAGCGTCTCTTCTCCATTTTCTTCAAAAACAATTTGACCTTTTTCCGTTCTGTATATTTTAGTACGCTCATTTATTTGTGTTAAATAACCTGCTTCATCTAAATCACAAACCCCTCTACTCACTGTTCCATTTTCACTAAGTGTGTTGGCTAGTTCATACCCCAAAATACAATACGTTTTCTCGTTGCATTGGGTTGTTAAAAAATCATAAGCTTGTTGAAATGCAGCAGCCCCATAATAATCGTCGGCATTAATTACCGCGAAAGGCTCCTTTACTACTCCTTTTGTACAAAGTAACGCATGTGCAGTTCCCCAAGGCTTAGTACGTTCGGAAGGAATAGAAAATCCCTCGGTATATTTCTCCCTTTCTTGATATACGTATTCGGTAGCTATTTTCCCTTTTAATTTTGGCTCAAATGTTTGCTTAAACGCTTCTGAAAAATCTTCACGAATAATAAAAACTACTTTCCCGAATCCGGCCCGCATAGCATCGTAAATAGAATAATCCATAATTGTTTCCCCGTGTGGACCAAAACCTTCAGTTTGTTTCTGACTTCCATAACGACTCGCCATTCCAGCAGCTAAAATTACTAATGTGGGTGCACTCATGTTTCAATGTTTATTTATTTGTAATTTTACCTAATTGGCAAAAAACATCATGTAAAAATAACTGATTTTCACTAAACAGAAAAAGTTTGAATCAAAAACCCTCCATAACATCTATTCCCTATTTAAGTAACCAATTCACTAAAATAGATATCCTTCGTTTGGATGCAATTCATCCTATTGTAAGTGGAAACAAATGGTATAAGCTTCGTTATTATATTCAGGAAGCCGTTCATAAACAGGCAACAACTATTGCTAGTTTTGGTGGCCCCTATTCGAATCATTTAGTGGCATTGGCATTTGCAGCTAAAGAAGCTAATTTAAAAAGTATTGGCTATGTCCGTTCAAACGAAGGGGAACCTATCACACCCACTTTACAAGAAGCATTGAACTACGGTATGGAATTAAAATTTTTAGGTAGAAGTACTTTTCAAGAAAAAAAAACTTTATTAATACATCCAAAAAATAAAAACGAGGGTAATGCAATTTATTATATTAACGAAGGCGGCTATGGTGTTTTAGGCGCGCAGGGCGCTGCTACAATAATGAGTGAAGCTACTTTTAGCTATGACTATATCGTTTGCGCTGTTGGCACGGGTACCATGATTGCCGGATTAATTAATGCATCCAAGCCAAGCCAAAAAATTATTGGGATTACAGTTTTAAAAAACGAAGGAACTATTTATGAAGAAATTAACCAATTAGTTGAAGCTTCCAACAAGCCATTCACCTTATTACATAAATTTGACCAAGGTGGCTATGCAAAAACATCCCTCGCTCAAATTGAATTCATGAACGAATTATGGGACTTTGCGCAAATACCCACCGATATTGTATATACGAGTAAAGTCTTAATGGCTGTTAAGGAATTAGTAAAAGAAAACTATTTTACTAGTAATAGTAAAGTGTTAGTAATTCATAGCGGTGGACTGCAAGGAAACCGATCCTTAAGTAAGGGTGTGTTAAAGTTTTAACCAACCAAGTCGCAATCAAACACAATTTGAAACTGTTCCTTAATTTTCTGCTTCACTTCCTCATAATGAACTTTTTCACCTACTTCTTTTTCCAAAGAAGTGACCGTCTTTCCTTGTATTCCACAAGGAACAATATATTCAAAATGAGACAAGTCGGTATTTACATTTAAAGCAAACCCATGCATGGTAATCCACCTACTGCATTTAATACCCATTGCACAAATTTTCCTGGCCATAAAGGGATCATTAGGTTCCAACCACACCCCAGTCTCCCCGCTACTGCGTTCCCCTTTTAAACCATATTGTGCAATTACATTAATTATAACTTGTTCTAAACTTCTTAAATACCAACCTAGATCGGTTTTAAATTTATCTAAATCCAATATGGGGTATCCTACAATTTGTTGGGGCCCATGATAGGTGATATCGCCTCCTCTGTTTATATGAAAAAATTCAATTCCTAATTTTTGTAAATGTTCCTCAGATACAAGCACATGCTCCCTTTTCCCGTTTTTACCAAGGGTAAATACAGCAGGGTGTTCTACTATTATTAGCTTATGTTCCGTTGCTGTTTGAGTAACATCCTCTTCTTTTTCCCTAGCTGCCGATTTAATTTGCGTATTTTTTAACAATAAGGATTCTTGGTAATCCCAGGTAGGCTGATAGGACTTTAGGCCTAAATCTTCAAATATCACTTTTTGACGCATAGGACAAAGTTACAAACTAAGCCGCAATATCTTACTTTTGCAAGATGTCAGAAGAATTAGAACCATTACAGGATGAAAATAATGAGACCATTTATGAGCGTTTAACCTTTATAGTGGATAAGGGCCAAGAGCCTACGCGTATTGACAAATGGGTACAAGCGCGTATTATAGGTATAACTAGGAGTAAGCTTCAAAATGGAATTGAAGGTGGCTTCCTAACGGTAAACGGTAAAATAGTAAAAAGCAATTATAAAACTAGGCCAGGCGATGAAGTAGTTTATATGAGCTATATAAACCCCGACTATACCGAACTTAAGCCTGAAAAAATGGATTTAAATATCCTGTATGAAGATGATGCGGTGATGGTTATAAATAAGCCTTCTAATATGGTGGTGCATCCTGGTATTGGAAATTACACAGGTACATTATTAAACGGTGTTGCTTATCATTTACTTTCGCTTAACCCTGAGTTAACGGAAGATGTATTACCTCGCTTTGGATTAGTACACCGCATTGATAAAAATACTACAGGGTTAATAGTACTTGCTAAAACACCCGAAGCTGCCAGCCATTTAGCGAAACAATTTTTTAACCATACAGTGGATAGAAAATATGTGGCTTTGGTTTGGGGTGACGTTGCAGAGGATACCGGTCGAATTGAAGCACATATAGCCAGGCATAAACAAAATCGTAAAATGTTTGACGCCTACCCTGAAGGTGAAATTGGGAAGCATGCAATTACCCATTATAAAGTAATTGAAAAATATAATTATGTATCGCTTGTGTCTTGTATTTTAGAAACAGGAAGGACGCACCAAATTAGAGTGCACATGAAACATATAGGCCATACTTTATTCAACGATTGGGAATATGGAGGAGATAGAATTTTAAAAGGCACAATTTATACCAAATACAAACAATTCGTAGACAACTGTTTTGAAGCCTGCCCTCGTTGTGCCTTACACGCAGCTACCTTAGGTTTCATTCACCCAACAACAGAAGAGAAAATGACGTTCGAAAGTGATTTGCCAGCCGATATGCAAGCAGTGATCACTAAATGGAAAAATTACAAAGCTATTTCAGCCGCCAAGGAATAATATATTTACACGTAAAGAGCCCCGACAATTAATTGTCGGGGCTCTTTACTTATATTCTAATTACTTAGTCTTAATTTTTGTTCATCGCGCTTTTCATTGGAGAAAGTCCAATTGATTGGCC
Organism: Bacteroidota bacterium; assembly: GCA_947458915.1. GTDB lineage: Bacteria > Bacteroidota > Bacteroidia > Chitinophagales > Chitinophagaceae > Sediminibacterium. The sequence goes on along the minus strand of CANHAE010000022.1, from coordinate 7,011 downwards.
TCTAGTAATTCCTTTTGATTTAAACAAACCAAATTTAGTTGGCACCTTAACACTAGGCCAGTTATTATTTGATTCGTCAATATCAGCTGTTTCACGCATTGGATCCAATTTAATTGAAACCGCTTTTTTATTTGTATAGAATACTTTAGTCACTTTGTTTTCGTCTTTTCTCCATATTTGAGCTGGAATACGTTTCATTTCTTTTGTGCCATCCTCAAAAGTAAATTCAACAATAATTGGCATAACCAATCCACCTTTATTCAAGAAAGTGATTTCGTATAAATTAGCTGAAGCATACTTAGCTTTTTCAGCATCCGTTAATGCTTCTTGTGCTGGGAAAGCGAAAGCTGGTTGTTTAGTTACTGAATCATAAGGCTCAAGTCCTCTTGCATATCTCCAATAAAAATCGCGTAATGAAGTATCAGCATCGGTATAGAAAACAATTGACTTATCGTTTCTGTTTCTCACTTTACTAATATCATCAAAACTATCAATACCTAATGGCTTATCTAAGCCTCTTGGAGAAGATTGCCTAGTATTAGTTAAAGGCATTGCAGTAGGATCGTATACGGCGTATTTGACTGTGTCAATTGCAATATCAACAGGATCTATACCGTAAAACCAACCTCTCCAAAACCAATCCAAATCAACAGCACTTGCATCTTCAATAGTTCTAAACAAGTCGGCAGGAGTTGGATGTTTAAATGCCCAACGTCTAGCATATTCTTTAAATGAATAATCGAATAATTCTCTTCCTACAATAGTTTCACGTAAAATATTTAAACCAGTTCCTGGTTTTGCATATGCATTTGGACCAAATTGTATAATATTCTCACTATTAGTCATAATAGGCTCTAATTGGTTCTTAGGCAACTTCATATAATCGGTAATTGCCCATGCAGCACCTCGACGACTTGGGAATTTATTATCCCATAATTCTTCTGCCAAATATTCAACATACGTATTTAAACCCTCATCCATCCATGACCACTGACGCTCATCACTGTTCACGATCATTGGGAAAAAGTTATGACCCACTTCATGCACAATTACACCAATCATACCATATTTTGTAGATTCCGAATAACTACCATCCTTGTCGGTACGACCATAATTAAAACAAATCATTGGATATTCCATTCCGTTTGATGCCTCAATGCTTTGAGCAACTGGGTACGGATAAGGAATGCTGAATTTAGAATACGTCTTAATAGTATGAGCAACGGCTTTTGAAGAAAACTTACGGTATAACCCATAAGCCTCTTTAGCATAACCACTCATACACATTACTTTCTTACCTTCTACATTTGCAGCCATAGCATCCCAAACAAATTTACGACTACTACCAAATGCAAAGTCACGCACATTGGATGCGCTAAAAATCCAAGTTTTTTGTGTTGTTGCTTTTGCTTTTTCCGCTTTTGTAGCTTCTTCTAAAGTAACAATTTCTATAGGTTCAGCAGAAGTTTGCGCTTTATTCCATCTTGCTAACTGCGCAGCGCTTAAAACAGCTGGATAGTTTTTACCCTCTCCTGTTGCCATTACCACGTGGTCACTAGGAACAGTGATTGACACATTGAAATTCCCAAAAGTTAATGCAAACTCTCCTCTTCCTGTAAATTGCTGATTTTGCCATCCTTGAAAATCAGAATACACACACAAACGAGGATACCATTGTGCCATAGTAAAAATATGGTTTCCGTCTTCAGGGAAATACTCAAAACCACCGCGACCGGCTACAGTCAACCTGTCTGTGATTTTGAAGTTCCAAGTGATTTTGAAAATGAATTTTTGACCAGGCTTTAGTGAAGTTGGCAATTCAATACGCATCATTGTTTTGTTGACAGTATATTTTAACGCAGTACCTAAAGCATCCGTTACTTTTAATAAATTAACTCCTAAACCATTATCACTTTTTTCTTCTATTAAATCATCAATCATTGCAGGATTAATACCTCTACCTAATGAATTTCCGTCTTGGTAGTCTGCATTTTTAGTGCTGCTATGTTCGTTCTCGTCTAGCTGCAACCATAAGTAGGTTAGTACATCGGGTGAGTTGTTAAAATAAGTTACTGTCTCAGCACCATGTAGCATTAAATTTTTCTCGTCTAAGGTTGCTTTAATATCATAGTCGGCTCGTTGTTGCCAATATTTACTACCTGGCGCACCACTTGCAGTTCTGTATTCATTTGGAGTTGCCAAAATCGTACCCAATTGCTCAAACTTGTTGCCATGGTTTGAAGTAGGATTGTTACGGATATCCTGCGCAATTAATACTGAGTAAGATCCCAGTACTAAAAATCCGAGTGTAAGTAATTTCTTCATGTGTGATTTTTTCAATTAATTAAGGGATTAAAACCGGTCCAAAAACATATTCATGGCCAATGCTAAAACTAGTCCAGAACCTATCTGTAAATAGCGCAAACGGTTGGCTTTGAATACGTATACGAATATAAACGAAATAATTAAAATTATACCAACAATAAGTAACTGACCAATTTCAAGCCCAATATTGAAGGTCAGTAAGGGTCCTACAATAGACTGCTCCCTCCCAAGTAGGCTTTTAAGGTAATTACTAAAGCCAAGGCCATGAATTAGGCCAAAAAACAAGGCTAAGAAGTAAATTAAGGGGTACTTAGCCTTGAATTCGAAATCTTTAACCCAAAAATTGGATAAAGCTGTAAAAACAATGGTAACGGGGATGAGTAGTTCAATTAAATCAACTGGTAAATCAACCCAATTCAAAGTACTTATGGCTAGCGTAATAGAATGGCCTATTGTAAAGGCGGTTATAAGCACTAGTAGCTTCTTCCAGTCAGTCCAATAATACCTTAAAGTTAATGCCAATACAAAAAGAATATGGTCTGAACCTTTAAGGTCAATAATATGTCTAAACCCTACAGATAAGTATATTCCTAGCTCGTCCATAAAAATGTATTTTTAAAATGGTAAATTAATGAAGACCTTTGTAACTGACAAAAAAAATAACCAATGCTTTTAATAGGAATGAAACCATTAATGACTGCAATTTTAGCAATCATGCACCCCTTTTTTATATCCGTAGTTGAAATTGACCATAATGAAAAAGAAGCAAGCTTGGAAATAAGCGTACGTGCATTTACGGATGACCTTGAAAAAATGATTGCCAAAGAATATAATGTCAAATTAGATTTAACACAAGCTAGTCAAAAAGTGAAAGGAGAAGATTACATCAACAAATATATCCATAAAAAAATAGCAATTAGCGCAAACGGTTTAAAGTCGGACTTTACATTTATAGGTTTTGAAATTCAGAAGGAAAGTACTTGGAGCTATTTCGAAATCAAGAATGTAAAACAATTAAAGCAACTAAGCATATTTTGTGAATTACTTTTTGGCATCGACCCTCAGCAGATAAATATTATCCATGTTACTAGCGGAGGTAAACGTAAAAGTTATGAATTGGCGGCTCCTAAAAATTCAACTCAGTTTTTATTTTAAGACAACAACATCAAAGGCACCATAAAACTTCCTAACAAATAAAGCCCAATACAAGCAAATAATAAAAGCAGAAAAGTATTTTTTGACATAAAACGTTTTATCTACTTAATTAATAAATTCGAATTGCCTTCTATTTTAATATACAATTTAGACATACCATACCCTACCAATAAACCTATGCTACTGCCTACTAACACATCCAAAGGATAATGCACCCCAACATAAACTTGTGCATACCCTATAATTGCTGCCCAAATAAAGAATAGAAAAGTATACTTTTTAAACAGCGGCTGCAAAGTCAAGAAAACTAGCATCGCCAAACCAAAATGATTTGCCGCGTGGGATGAAGTAAAGCTAAAACCTCCAGAACAATGCTCTACAAGCAGCCTTGATTTGTACATGATAGCGGGATCGGCGCAAGGCCTTAACCTGTGAAAGAAAGGTTTAAAAAAGCTACTGCTAATTTGATCGGTTAAGGTTACATTTAAGGCAACAATTATTACCCATTTCCATGCTTTAGCCCCCCATTTGATGAATAGATATATTAAAAGTGCTGCATAAAAAGGTACCCAGTTATTAGAAGTTCTCAACCAAGGCATTAGCTTATCAAAAACAATATTGGTCCATTTCCCATTAATTAAACTAAATAAGGCTTGGTCTTTCGTTAAAAGCTGGAATAAAAAGTCTGTCATCATGCCATAAAGATACAAGGAAGTGCAAAAAAATAAAGTAAATTTGTGAATTCAATTTTTTAAGCAAAATATCGACTATGTCACTTATTAAAAGCATTTCTGGATTTAGAGGCACCATTGGAGGAAAGCCCAATGACAATCTAACCCCTATCGATATTGTGAAATTCGCTTCGGCTTATGGTAGCTGGTTAATTAACAAAGCACCAGGCCGTAAAAAAGTAGTTGTTGGTAGAGATGGCAGGATGAGTGGCGAAATGGTTGAAGCATTAGTTGAACAAAGCTTACTAGCCTTAGGCATTGATGTAATACATTTAGGGCTTAGTACAACACCAACAGTCGAAATGGCAGTAGTTTTTGAACAGGCTGATGGTGGTATTATTATCACAGCAAGCCATAATCCAAAACAGTGGAACGCGCTCAAATTACTAAATGATAAAGGGGAGTTTGTAAATAGTGAAGAAGGTAAAGTTATCTTAGCCCTTGCCTCAAACGAAGATTTTAATTACGCTACTATTGACAATATAGGTGCAATTATACCAAACGACCATAGTTTAGAAAAACATATAAAAGCAGTTGTTCACTATCCTTTAGTTGACGTTGCTGCTATAAAAGCTGCTAATTTTTCGGTGGTAGTGGATGCTATTAACAGTTCAGGTGCATTTGCTGTCCCAGACTTACTAAAAGCAATTGGCGTTTCTACTATTACTGTGCTAAATGGAGAAATGACCGGTGACTTTGCCCACAATCCTGAACCCCTAAAAGAAAATTTAACAGCATTGTGCAGTACTGTTGTAAGTGAAAAAGCAGATTTAGGAATAGCTGTTGACCCAGATGTAGACCGCTTATGCTTTGTAAGTGAGGATGGGGAATTATTTGGAGAAGAATATACTTTGGTTGCCGTAGCAGATTATATTTTGCAAAATAAGATTGGTAATACGGTAAGCAATCTTTCTTCGACAAGGGCTTTGAGAGACATTACAGAAAAGCATGGAGGTGTTTATTTTGCGAGTGCAGTAGGAGAAGTAAATGTAGTTACGAAAATGAAGCAAGAAGCAGCTGTAATTGGTGGTGAGGGAAATGGTGGTATTATTGTTCCTGATTTGCATTATGGAAGAGACGCCCTTATTGGCATTGCGCTTTTTTTAACGCATTTAGCTAAAACTAAATTATCAGCTTCTGCCCTGCGCGCTACCTACCCAGCTTACTTTATGAGTAAGAAAAAGATGGACTTAGCAGGCAGTGTTTCGCTTGATAAAATATTTGAAAACTTAGTAACAAAATTCAGCCAGTACCCCATAAATAGAGAAGACGGTTTAAAAATTGACTTTAAAGACGAATGGGTACATTTAAGGACAAGTAATACTGAGCCTATTATACGTGTATATACCGAAGCTACTTCGCAACAAAAAGCAGATGAGTTAGCAGATGAAATTATTACTATTATTGAAACCATGAATAATTAGCCCTACTAATATGGATAGAATATATTTTGATAACGCAGCTACTACTTCTTTAGACCCAAAGGTACTAGAGGCTATGATGCCTTATTTAACCGAGAAATTTGGCAACCCATCTTCTATATATAGCTATGGTAGAGAAACTCGAATGGCAGTTGAACAAGCTCGAAAATCCGTTGCGAAAAATTTAGGCGCACGCCCTTCAGAAATATTTTTCACAAGTGGTGGCACCGAAAGTAGTAATACCGTATTACGTGCCGCTATCTATGATTTAGGTTGTAAGCATATTATTACTTCTCCTATCGAACATCATGCAACCCTGCATACCGTTGAATACCTTAAAAAAACCGCTGGAGTTACCCTAAGCTATGTAAGTATTTTACCTAATGGACATATTGATAATGCTAATTTAGAAGCCTTACTTGCCAACACCCCAGACAAAACAATTGTAAGCATCATGCATGCAAACAATGAAATTGGTAATATGATTGATATGGAAGCAGTAGGCACAATTTGCAAAAAATATAACGCTTATTTTCATAGCGATACTGTACAAACTGTTGGACATTTCCCTTTTAATTTAGCCAATACAACTGTAGATTTTATTACAGGTGCTGGACATAAATTTCATGGTCCTAAAGGGGTGGGTATACTGTATATCAATGAAAATATAAAAATCAGCCCATTGGTTCACGGCGGTGCTCAAGAAAGAAATATGCGTGCTGGTACGGAAAACCTTTATGGAATAGTTGGTTTTGCAAAAGCCTTAGAAATAGCAACCGAGCATTACGATCAAGACAGTACCTATATTAAATCGCTAAAAAAATATATGTACGACCAATTAGTAGAAAAAATTCCTACAGTTAGTTTCAATGGAGACAGTTTTGGAGAAAGTCTTTACACCCTCTTAAGTGTTAACTTACCCAAGAATGAAAAGACAGAAATGATTTTGTTTAATTTGGACATTAACCACGTTTGTTCAAGTGGAGGTAGTGCTTGTTCAAGTGGTGCTCAACAAGGCTCTCACGTTATACAGGCATTGAATAAACAAGAAGACGTAGTTACCATTCGTTTCTCGTTCTGTAAAAACAATACCACCCTAGAAATAGATAAGGTGGTAAGTTTACTTACCACCTTATTGTAATGTGTTAAAACATATTTTAATGCAGCTATTTATTTAGCCCTGCCGCTTCCTGTTCCATCTTTTCCATGATCCCAATTAGTTGGTAACAGGTTAAAGCATCTTGCACAAAAGACATTTGCTTATTAGATAAATTATGTGGCTTGTTTTGATAGGCGCTTTCGGCGTTTACCATAAACTGATCGTCAGACATTGCTTCTCCAAGCGACTTATAATAAGACAATTGTTGTTTTAAATCTTT
>CANHAE010000021.1 GCA_947458915.1 Bacteroidota bacterium | reverse complement strand
CGAAAGTATGATGTGGAAGAACAATTTTTAAGTTTCTGAAACACCCTATTCAAAAAAATATTCTACTCCCCGCTTCTCTTTAGCATCCATACTTGTCTCGTTGGTCACATCTGGATGCTTTTTTCGATAAGCTAAGGCCCAAAGTACCACTTCGTTATAGCTTTCAATTCCTTTGGACTGCTTATTCCACTGAAGAAACTGATCATATAAAGTAGTGGAAGCCGGTATTAATAACCCACTTCGTTGAGCAAAAAATGCTCTAATTTGTAAACGGTCGCTTAACACCGCTGGGGAAAGTAACCCCTTGTTTCTTTTAACGACTGCTTCCCACTGTTTAAAATCCCCTTTTGCTGCTAAAAAATTTAAGTGTTCCGCTTGGGTATATGAAAACAGCTGCAAGAGCATTGAATATTTGAAAAAGGGGTCCCTGCTTTCTGTTCCAATTACAAAAGCAATAAAATTAGCCTCGGTTTCAGACGCGTAGCCTAATTGATGCGCTATTTCATGACAGGTTGTAAAGGGCATTGTTAAAATAGGCAAATCGGCTCGGATAATGGCCTCTCCTGTGATAGGTTGGTAAAAGGCTAAGTAACCCAAATAATCCCCAAGTGACGGAATAGTTGAAAATTTAAGACATGGATTCTTGTACTGCAAGAAGGGATGCATTTGTTCATTTTGCTGATATTCCTTAATAGCTGACTCAAAAATGTCTTTTTTGTCAAAATTATTTACGACCGTTTTGGGGAAATTTTGCCTTTCTCTATTTAATTCTTGGATTAATTCTAGGCTTAAATTATCAACCTCAGCTGCCGTGTATGCTGTTGGTATGCTTAAATTGAAGCTTTTTGATGGGTCAGCTTGGTGGTAATTTATTCCCCAACTGAGTTGAAAAACCACATAAAGCTTTGCAATAGTTAGTGCCATTGCATTTGCTGTCTTAACCCAAAACTGTTTTGACTTATAGGTACTTTTTACTTTAATTAAGTATTGTAAAGTATTGATTATCAATATTATAACTACAAAAACAAATGCCCATTCCCCTAAGGCAAAAGGAAATAGGCTGCTGAAAAAGCGTAATCCAGCAGCCATGTATTTGAAAAATGCTTGGGAATAATACTGTCGAATAAAGGTGGGGGAAAAGCTTGCTAAAAAAATTAACAACGCTCCAACATACCAGCTGAACTTTAGATAATAAAACAGTCCTATTTTTGGCTTGGGAGACATGACTACATTTATAAGTGTAAAAATAGGATAAACTTTGTCTTTTGATTGGTTTTTACTAACTTTGCCAACCCTAAATACGGATATGGGACATAATAGAACTTTTGAAATAGCATTTGTGGGTCTTGTGACCGGCTTACACGAGTTCGAATACCGTATTGAGGATAAGTTCTTTGTTGATTTCGGGCCTCAGGATTTCAGTAACTGCGATACAAATGTTAAGTTAAAACTTGACAAACATCCAGGTTTCCTTCAATTGCATTTTGATATTGATGGAAAAGTAGACACCCTTTGTGATCGTTGTGGCAATTCACTTACTATTAAATTGTGGGACGAATTCGATTTAATTGTGAAGTTGGTCGATAACCCGGATGAAATGAATAGCAATGAAGTAGACCCCGACATCTACTATATTGACCGCAATGAAAGTCATTTATCTGTAGCTAGTTGGATATATGAATTCATTAATTTAAGTATTCCTTTGCAACATATTTGCGAGGTAAACGAAAAAGGTGAATCAGGTTGTAACCAAAAGGTCTTAGAAGAATTGAATAAGTTTTCTGCCAATCCATCTGAAATTTCAGATAAGAACATTTGGAAAGGCTTAGAACAGTTCAAGGATTTAGATAAAAAATAAAAAGCGTAGAAATAAATAAATAACAATAACTAATTAAAACATAAGAGATGCCTAATCCTAAACGCAGACACTCCCAACAACGTAGCGCAAAAAGAAGAACACACTATGTTGCTCAAGAAGTAACATTAAGCAAAGACGGTACAACTGGTGAAATCCATGTACGTCATCGCGCACACGTTCAAGAAGGAAAATTATACTACAAGGGTAAATTAGTAGCTGAAAAAGCTCCTTTAAAAGCCTAAACAGCTTTTTGAAATGAATATTGGCATCGATATGATGGGTGGTGATTTTGCTCCACTTGAGGCCGTAAAAGGTGTACAACAATATTTAGCTCATTCCCAAAATAACATATTTTGCATAGGTGAAGAAACCCAGTTGAAAGCACTCTTTCAACAACACGGGCTCTCTTCACCTTTTTTGCATTTTGTCCATGCACCAGAAATAATTGGTTATCATGAACATCCTACAAAGGCATTAAAGGAGAAGCCTAATTCCTCTATTGCTATTGGTTTTAAATTATTACTGTCTGGTGAGATTGATGCATTTTTAAGTGCGGGCAATACTGGTGCAATGTTAGTAGGAGCCATGTTTAGTATAAAGCCCATTAAGGGCGTTTTAAGGCCCACCATTGCTACCCTACTCCCTAAGCTTAGTGGTAAAACTGGACTACTTGTAGACGTTGGCCTGAACGCCGACTGCAAACCTGAACAACTAAATCAGTTTGCAATTTTAGGAAACTTATACGCAAAGCACATTCTAAACATTACTGAACCAACTACTGGTTTATTAAACATGGGAGAGGAAGAAGGAAAAGGGAATGCACTAGCGCAAGCAACCTACCCCATTTTAAAAGAAAATACAGTAATCAATTTTATTGGCAACGTTGAAGGTCGTGATGTTTTTAATGACAAAGCAGATGTAATTGTTTGTGACGGTTTCACTGGAAATATTATACTCAAAACCGCTGAAGCAATGTATGATGCAGCCGCTCACCAAAATTTAGGCAACGATGCATTTTTTGGCCGTTTCCATTTTGAGAATTATGGTGGCACTCCTGTTTTAGGTGTAAATAAGCCTGTAATTATTGGTCATGGCATTAGTAATGCAAAAGCATTCAGTAATATGATTTTGCTAGCGGAAAAAATGATCCAAACAAAATTCTGTGAAATTATCACACACAGTTTCGAAAATCTATAATACTATCTTGCCCATTTTCTGTAACTCCCATTCAATTAATAAATGCTTAGCGTGTGTTACATTTTACTAACATGTCTTAGTTTTCCTATTTTTTATCTTAATTTCACAAAAGAACAATAATCAACTACCCATTATGTGGTTAAACAATATTTTAGAAACAATTGGGAATACCCCAATGATTCGTTTGAATAAAATTACCGAGCAAATTTCAGCTACCATTTTAGCTAAAGTGGATTATTTTAATCCAGGCAATTCAATCAAGGACAGAATGGCATTGAAAATGGTTGAAGTTGCAGAAGCCGAAGGAAAATTAAAACCAGGTGGCACCATTATTGAATGTACAAGTGGTAATACAGGAATGGGACTTGCATTAGCTGCAACCATAAAGGGCTACAAGTGTATTTTTACCACAACCGACAAGCAGAGTAAAGAAAAAATGGATATACTTCGTGCAGTTGGCGCTGAAGTAATTGTTTGTCCAACGAATGTAGAACCCGAAGACCCTGCAAGTTATTATTCTGTTGCAAGAAAATTAGCTGCAGAAATCCCTAACTCCTACTTCTTTAATCAATACGACAACCTAGCAAATCGCCAAGCACATTATGAATCTACCGGCCCTGAAATTTGGGAACAAACCGAAGGTAAAATTACCCATTTAGTTTGTACTGCTGGAACTGGTGGTACCATTACTGGGACTGCTAAATATTTAAAGGAAAAGAATCCTGCAATACAAATATGGGCAATTGACCCAGTTGGTTCATTGCTTACGCATTATTTCCAAACAGGTGAAGTAGATATGGCTTATGTTAAACCATATATTGCTGAAGGTTTTGGGGAGGATTTTGTACCTGCCAACTATGACATGACAGTGATTGACCATTTTGAACAAGTAGGCGATAAAGAAGGAGCGCTAATGACACGGAAATTAGCCAAAGAAGAAGGCTTGTTTTGTGGGTACAGTTCGGGCAGTTGTTTGCAAGGGTTAATGCAGTTAAAAGACCGTTTAAAGGCAACCGATATTGTGGTTTGCATTTTTCATGATCATGGTAGCCGTTATATTGGAAAAGTATACAACGACGATTGGATGAAAAGTAAAAATTTCCTTTAACTATAAATACTTTGTTTGTAAGTTAAATTAGCCCGGCTAACATGTGTTTGGGGCATAATTTGTATATTTGTGCTTCAATATTTAAACTATGAGCAAGTACAGAGCAGGTGTTTTATTCGGTAAAGAATTAGAAACATTATACAACGACGCAAAAAACAACAATTTCGCAATTCCTGCGGTAAATACTACCGGGACTGACACTATAAATGCAGCTATTGAGACCGCAGCAAAAGTGAATTCTCCTATCATTATCCAATTCTCAAATGGTGGCGCACAATTTATTGCAGGTAAAGGTATGCCAAACGATAACTTACAAGCTAATATTCAAGGCGCTATTGCTGGTGCATTACATGTTCACCAAGTAGCAAAATACTATGGCGTTCCTGTAGTATTACATACCGACCATGCTTCAAAAAAATGGTTGCCATGGATAAGTGCTTTAATTGACGCAGGAGCACAATTCCATAAAGAAAAAGGACAGCCCTTATTTAGTTCACATATGTTGGATTTATCAGAAGAAACTTTAGAAGAAAACATACATACGTCCGCTGAATATTTCAAGCGCATGGCACCATTAGGTATGAGTATTGAAATTGAGTTAGGCGTGACCGGTGGCGAAGAAGATGGCGTGGATAATAGTGGTGTTGAAAATGACAAGCTTTATACACAACCAGAACACGTTGAATACGCTTACACGGAATTAAGTAAAATTAGTAACTTATTTACCGTAGCTGCCGCATTTGGTAATGTACACGGAGTATATAGCCCAGGCAATGTTGAACTACGTCCTGATATTTTGCATAATAGTCAAATCCATATTGAGAAAAAATTTAGTACTGCCCCTAAACCTGTTTACTTTGTATTTCATGGTGGATCGGGTTCGCCTCAAAACCAAATTAGAGAAGCAATTGGCTATGGTGCTATTAAAATGAATTTAGACACCGATTTACAATGGGCATTCTGGGAAGGTATTTTAGAATATTATAAAAAGAACGAAGCTTTCCTTCAGACACAATTAGGCAACCCTGAAGGCGCTGAAAAACCGAATAAAAAATACTACGATCCAAGAGTTTGGTTGAGAAAAGGAGAAGAATCTTTCAGTAAGCGCTTAGAAGTTGCTTTTGAAGATTTAAACTGTATTAATAGAAACGCTTAAACGAAAAATAACACCCTCTGTTAAATAAAATGGAGGGATTATTTTATATAACTTGCATTAACGATTGTTCACTTAAAAGACCCATATGAGTATTAAAGAAGAAGATATTGAGGTAAATTTAACAGGTGAAGAACTTGAGGGCACTAGTGCCGAAGCGACTAAGTCAAGATGGTTTAAACGTTTTAAAAAGGGCATTACCACTTCAACTGCTGACAAGAAAGAAACGCCAGAAGGTTTGTGGAACAAATGTCCTTCTTGTAATCATATTTGTACAAGTTCTGAATTAAAGGAACATTTATTTTTATGTACAAAATGCAACTACCACCACCGAATCGGAAGTGATGAATATTTTGATATTTTATTTGATAACTCAACATTTACTGAGTTATTCGATAATATTAAAAGTAAAGATGCCTTAAACTTTACCGACTTAAAAAATTACCAAAAAAGGCTTGACGAAATACACGCAAAAACCGACTTAAAAGATTCAATGCGTGTTGCTACTGGTAAAATTAATGGAGAAGGCATTGTAGTTGCTTGTATGGATTTTGAATTTATTGGTGGCTCATTAGGTAGCGTGATGGGAGAAAAATTTAGCAGGGCCGTAGATTATTGTATAGAACATAACCTAGCATATTTAGTAATAAGTAAAAGTGGTGGTGCACGTATGATGGAAAGTGCATTTAGTTTAATGCAATTAGCAAAAACAAGTGGAAAGCTATCTCAACTAAGCGATGCTAAACTTCCTTTTATCTCCTTACTAACCGACCCCACTTTTGGTGGAATATCTGCAAGTTTTGGTATGTTAGGTGACCTTAACATAGCTGAACCAGGTGCATTAATAGGCTTTGCAGGTCCTAGGGTAATAAAAGAAACTATTAAAAAGGATTTACCTCCTGGATTCCAAAGAAGTGAATTTCTACTTGAACATGGCTTTCTAGACTTTATTGTAGATAGAAGGGAGTTAAAAAACAAACTTTCTGAATTAGTGTTTTTATTCAGAAACTAGTGGGTTTTTAACGATACTCCATTTTCTATTTCGAAACTAAGATTAGTTATATTACTTTTGTTCCCGGTCTCGATTCGTTGTGACCGGGATTTTTTATATGGCAAAACCAAGACCACAACCCGAACTGAATAATAGGCAAGCCTATTTTAACTACCACATAGAGGATAAATATGTGGCTGGCATGGTATTGCTAGGAACGGAAGTGAAGTCGATTAGGGAAGGCAAAGTAAGCTTTAATGACGCCTTCTGTTTTTTTGACCGTGGTGAATTATGGGTTCGCAGTTTATATATCAATGCCTACTCGCATGGAAGCAAGAATAACCACATTGAAGTACACGACCGCAAGTTGCTTTTAGAAAAAAGAGAATTAAAAAAGATAGAAGCACAAACCAAGGAAAAAGGTTTCACCATAGTTCCATTACGTATATTCTTCAACGAAAAGCATTATGCCAAACTTGAAATTGGTATTGGAAAAGGAAAGAAAGAATACGACAAGCGGGAAACAATTAAAAACCGGGACGTAGATAAGGAAATTAAGCGCTTGTTAAAAAGATAATTTTATTCATACTTAGTCTTATTTTCCTCCTTATAATTCAACTGCTCCAGCAAGGCATCTGGATGTGGACGATGCGTGGTAGCATAGGCAACACCTAACAACACTATAAAAATTCCAAAAGACCAGATTATCTCAATTGGCACTACCCAATAATACATTACCTTATTAATTTTAACGTGCTCAGGGGCACTTAATTCGTATATAACTTCCACACGCGAACCAATTTTTGAACCGTATTCTTTTTTATCCAATAGCATAAAATGTGGAATCCCATATTCTGAATATTCAGCCACCAAACTATCCCCTTTCATTTTAATAATTGCAGGCGCCGTTTCACTATCAAAAAAATCGGGTTGCCTACTAAAAGGCAGATATATTAAAAAACAAGCGAAGAATAATATAATTGAAGATTTAATCAAGGTCCTATTGATTTACTGTTTTTTATAACCCTATTGTCATTAAAATTAGCTGGTAATTAATTTTACAAATATTCCCTATTTACTTATAATACTATTCCAAACTATTCCTACCTAATAAAAAGAGCCCTAATGTGGTAGGACTCTTTTTATTAGTATTTCGATAGGTAAATATTTATTACGCCAAGCTTCTAAAATCCACTGGCACTAACTTACTCACCCCTGGTTCTTGCATGGTTACACCATAAATTACATCCACTGCACTCATAGTTTGTTTATTGTGTGTTACAATAATAAACTGAGAGTTATCACTAAACTTCTTAATCATTTGAGTGAACTTACCTACGTTAGCGTCATCCAATGGTGCATCAACCTCATCCAAAATACAGAACGGAGCTGGCTTAATTAAGTAAATTGCAAATAACATAGCTGTTGCAGTTAAAGTTCTTTCTCCTCCACTTAATTGACTAATTGAAGAAGGGCGTTTTCCTTTAGGACGTGCAACAATCTCTACTGCCGTGTCTGCTAAATTATCCGGGTCAACTAATATTAGGTCACAAGAATCTTCTTCTGTAAACAATGCTTTAAATACCTTTTGGAAGTTTTCCCTAGCTGTGTTGTAAGTTTCTAAGAACGCTTGGTTAGCAGTTGCTTCTACTTCTTGGATTGTTTGTAATAAACTTTCTTTAGCAGTTACTAAGTCGTTCTTTTGCTCTAAAATGAAATCATAACGCTTCTTCATTTCTGTATAAGCTTCAATAGCAGTAGGATTCACTTCACCCATATTCTCTAAGCGCTTTTTCATCTTCTCAGCACTCACTTGTAATTCTTCAAGTGTTTCTTCCGTTTGACGGCCTTTGTCTAAAACTTCTTCTAGTTCCACTTTAAACTCTACACTCAAACGTTCTTTCATACCAGACAATTGCAATTTCAAATTGTTCAATTTGTCCTTGATTTCATTAATCAACTGGTCAACTAACTCCTTTGATTTGATTTGTAACCTTACCGCACTTTCTTTTTCTTGTAAGTCGTTACGCAATGTATAATAAGCCTGGTCAGCTTCGTTCAATTTAAGTTCTTCTTCTTCCTTATTTTTAATTAACTGAACCAATGCTTCTGTAATTTCAGTTAACTGTTCGCGACTTTCCACTATAGCTGTAGTAGCTTCGGTTAACTGCAGGGTATTGCTTTGAATTTGTGCGTGTAAATCATTTAATTGATTTTCTTTAAACACAACTTCCTGTTGTAAAGCTTCTATCTTACTCAATTGCTTTGTTAACTGTAAATTCATTTCATTGAATTCACCCGAAGCTAAATGGTAAGCTTGTTCAGCTGCTTGGTACGCTAATTCAATGGCTTCAAGTTGAGCTTGTGTTTCCTGTAAAGAAACATTCAATGACTCTAACGCTAACCTCGTATCAGCAATAGCAGCATGTTCTTGCGCCATTTTATCGGCATATTCTTGTAACTTAACTACTGCATTTGCCTGAGCCGATTGTAAATTCTCTAACCTATTTTTGTTTGCAAATACTTCATTAATTAAAGTATTTATTGCTTGCTCAGTAGCACGTATTTCGTTTTCTTTCAACAATTCATTGAATTGCAAAACAGAACTATGTTGCGTTTGTATTTGCTCCTTTAATTCGTTAACTACTTTTTCTTGAGACTGGATGTCTTCTAATAATTTTTCTAAATTCTTAGCACGTCCAATTTTCTTTCCTTCAAACATGCCAACACTTCCACCTGTTAATGTGTATTTACCTTTAACATACTTTCCAGTCTTCTCTAAAATCACTCCTGTGCTACTAGCTTCTAAAGCAGCTTCATTTTCAGCAATAAAAACATTGCCCAATAAATGATTAGCTAAAGCTGTATACTTCGCATCAAATTCAATAACTGATAAAGCAGCAATGGTATTACTTGGAACTGCTTCCGCTTTTGCACCAGCTAACTGATCCAAAAGGAAGAAATTAGCTTTTCCTTTTTTGTGTTCGTCTAACAAATGAACCGCTTGCATACCTTCTTTCAAATCATTAACTACGTAATAGTTTAAGTAAGGCTCCAATACGTTTTCAACAGCAGTACGGTAAGCCTCTTGTACATAAAGTATATCAGATAAGATAGGCGCATTGTGGTTCCAGCCAGTATTTTTATGCAAGAACTTAACACTCTCTGGATATCCTTCCATAGAATCCACCAAGCTTTTTAATAAATCGTATTCGTTCTTTTTTGCATCTAATATTCTTGTTTGCTCAGCTAATTTTGACCTCAATACTTCAAGTTGAGCTTGTGTTTCAAAAATACTGGCTTTCGCTTTTTCGTGCTGTGCTTGTAGTGCTGCTAATGTTTCTTTTTTGGCACTTAAATCTATTTCTTTAGCTTCTAACTGTTTAGTTAAGTCAGCAATTTGACTCACCCTGTGTCCTTGCTCTTCTTCAATTTGGTGATGACTTCTTTGGATATTTTGAATTGAAGTATCAGAAACAGCTACTTTCTTTTCGGCATCAAACTGCCCTCTTTGAATTTGTTGGTACTGTTGGCGTAAACCATCTAATACCACTCTTTGGTCATCAAACTGTGCACGCTTGTTTGTTAATGCCGTTTGTGATTGTTCTACCCTATTTTTGAAATCGTGGTATAATTTTTCTTCGTCAATTACTTGCAACTTTGTGTATTCAATAGAATCACCAATTGTTTTTAATTGGCCTTCAGCTCTTTCTAAAAATTCTTTTAAACTCGACTCTTTATCGTTTAAATAATCAAGTCGCTGTGCAGCTAAATTTTTATCGTTTTCCTTTGTCCTTAAAGTTTGTAATTTGTCGTTAAACTCATGTTGTAAGCTTTGCAAGTTTTTTTCCTTCTCAATAAAAACAACACGGTCTTTTTCTAATGCAGCTTCTTCTAAAGCGATGGCTGCTTCTAATTGGAATTTCTTATCAGTTTCAGTTTCTTGTTGCTCTGTAAGTTCCTTATAGCTTAAGTTAAACCCTTCTAGGGAGGCAATTGCTAGTTCAATGGCTGTTGCTTGGTAATCCTTTTTAATTTCAAAATACTTCTCTGCTTTCTTAGCTTGGTTCTCTAAAGTTTTGAGTTGGTTATTAATTTCAAATAACAAATCCTCAATTCTAGACAAATCCATTTCAGTTGCATCTAATTTATTCTTCGCTTCTTTCTTTCTTGTTTTGTAAATGGTAATACCCGCTGCTTGTTCTAACATACGACGGCGGCTATTGTCTTTATCCTTAATGATATCATCTACCATTCCTAATTCTATGATAGCATAACTGTCGGTGCTTACACCGGTGTCCATGAATAAGTTATGGATATCCTTTAAACGGCAAGCAACATCATTTAAACGATATTCACTTTCTCCATTTTTATAAAAACGACGTGTTACTGATATTGTGCTGAATTCCGTAGGTAATAAATTTTTTGTATTCTCGAAGGTCAGCGTTACTTCGGCCATGCTGCTCGCATTTCTAGTCTTGCTTCCGTTGAATACAAGAGAGTCCAAATTTTCACTTCTTAAAGCTGAAATTTTCTGCTCCCCAATAACCCACCTAATACTATCGATGATATTACTTTTACCACATCCATTTGGCCCAATAATGCCCGTAATGCCTTCGTCAAAACTAACTATAGTTTTGTCAGCAAAACTCTTGAACCCTTTGATTTCTAATGACTTTAGTCTCACTTTCTTTGAACTTTAAAATTGTCTGCGAACTTATGAAAAAGACGCTAGAATTCAAAGAAAATTAGGCCTTTTCAACAAGGCGGCCGCCTTCTGTAGTGAGGGTGCGTGACGGAAACTTGTTTACCACCATAAAATCGTGGGTTGCCATTAGTATGGCAGTACCGTCGTCCTTGGCGATTTGGAACAATAATTGCATGATTTCGTCGCTGGTTTCAGGGTCTAAACTGCCTGTTGGCTCGTCTGCAAGTATCAATTTAGGTGAATTTAGCAGTGCTCGGGCAATATCAACCCTTTGTTGCTCCCCGCCACTCATTTCGAAAGTCATTTTAAACCCTTTATTCTTAAGTCCTACTTTAGTGAGGACATCTTCTATTTTTTGCTCAATCAGCTTTTCATCTAACCAGCCAGTTGCTTTAAGCACAAAACGAAGATTTTCGTGCACATTTCTGTCGGTCAATAATTGAAAATCCTGAAAAACGATCCCTAAGTTTCTCCTTAAAAAGGGCAACGTCTTCCAGTCCATTTGTTTTAAGTCAAAGCTAACCACTTCGCCGTTCCCTTCGGTTAAGGTAATTTCACCATATAAAGACTTCAATAAGCTACTCTTTCCAGTTCCTGTTTTGCCAACCAAATACACAAACTCACCCCTTTGAACGGTCAAATTCACATCCTGTAAAATCAAATTTCCGCTTTGATATATATTGGCATTTTGTAGCTGGATTACAATTTCACTCATGGTTAATTAGGTTAGTTTGTGATTTATTTGAGACAGTTGTCTGTATGATTTATTTAAAAAATTAGTTAAAATTAATAGCTAAAGCTTTCCCTTCCAAAACTTCCTTTTATTACTAATTCCTTTGTGGCAGCCGCTTCAACCCTACCTACAACTTGTGCGTCAATATTAAAGGTTTTAGCTAATGCTATTAATGCTGGCGCAGTAGCTTCGTCAGTAAAAATTTCTAAACGGTGCCCCATATTAAACACTTGGTACATTTCCCTTGCATTTGCGCCTGAATTTTCTTGTATTAATTTGAATATTGGCGGGGGTTCCATTAAGTTATCTTTTATGATACACATTGGGCCAGGCAAATATTTCATACATTTTGTTTGACCACCACCACTGCAATGTATCATGCCTTTTACTGCATCAAAATGTGCAGTAAGTATTGCTTTAACCAAAGGCGCGTAAGTCCTAGTAGGGCTTAATAATAATTTACCAACTGAAATGGCTCCATAACCTGGTATGTTTATTTCATCGGTCATTTTATTCTTGCCAATATAAACCACTTCATTCGGTAAACTTGGTTCGAATGTTTCAGGATATTTTGTTGCGTATTCTTTACTTAATACATCGTGTCTTGCACTCGTTAAGCCATTACTTCCAAGTCCGGAATTGTAAGCCGTTTCATAAGTTGCTTTACCAGCACTTGAAAAACCAACTATCACTTGCCCTGGAGCAATTAGGTCATTGGTAATTAATTTGGACTTAGGCCAACGTGCAGTCATAGTGCCATTTACCGCAATCGTTCTTACCACGTCCCCAACATCAGCGGTTTCGCCACCTAGCAATTCAATATTAACACCAAAAGTTTTTAAAGTATTAAAAAAACGCTGTGTTCCATTAATTACAACACTTAGTACTTCACCGTTAATGACTAATTTATTCCTGTCTATTGTTGAGGAAAATAATATTTGATCGTAAATACCTACACATAACAAATCGTCCAAGTTCATTGCGATTGCGTCCTGTGCAATACCTTCCCAAACACTTGCATCCCCTGTTTCCTTCCAATAAATATAGGCTAGTATACTTTTGGTTCCGGCGCCATCGGCATGCATTATATTTATGTAGTCCGAATGGCCTCCTAAAAAATCGGTGTATAATTTACAAAAAGCATTTGGATATAATCCTTGGTCCAAATGTTGGATAGCGGCATGAACTTCTTCTTTTTGTGCGGAAACACCGCGTTGGGCATACAATGACATGCTTGAAAATTGGTTTGTGCGACAAAGGTACAATTGTTTTACATTTGTGCCATATTTAGCAAGAGAAGATGAAGGTCCATTACGATTTAAAACATTTACCCACTTTTAAGCATGCTGTTATCACTACAGGGGCTTTCGATGGCGTGCATCGTGGGCACCAGCAAATAATTAATAGAATGAAGGCCATTGCTGGGGAAGTGCATGGCGAAACTGTCATTATTACCTTTCATCCCCATCCCAGAAAGATTACTTCCTCTGTGCCAGGAGAAATTAAACAATTAACCTGCCTAAATGAGCGTATTGAATTACTAAAAAAAGCCGCAATAGACCACTTAGTGGTAGTTAATTTCGACCATAGCTTTTCTAATTTAACAGCTACAGAATATGTCCAACATTTCCTTTACGATCATTTTCACCCACATACTATCATTGTTGGATACGACCACCGTTTTGGAAAAGGGAGAACTGGAAATTTTGATTTACTTAAACAATTCGGAGCAACTTTAAAATTTAATGTGGAAGAAATAAATGAGCAATTAGTTGGCGACGAAATTGTGAGTTCAACCCATATTAGAAACTACTTGACCAATAAGCATATAAAAAACGCAAACGAACTTTTAGGCTATGCTTATTTTTTTGAAGGCTATGTGGTAAGAGGTAACCAAATTGGCCGCACCATTGGTTTTCCTACTGCTAACCTGCATATTAACGATGAAGAAAAATTAATCCCATCCAATGGGGTTTATGCAGTGAGAGTTAGTGGCGCTTGTTTTGGAAATAGGACTTTAAATGGAATGATGAATATTGGATTTAGACCAACCGTTGATGGACAGAAAAAAGTAATTGAAGTAAATATATTTGAATTTGATGCAGATATTTACGAACAAAATATTACAGTACATGTATATGATTTCATTCGAGGCGAAGTTAAATTTAATGGGCTAGACGCACTTAAAGCACAGTTAAATAAAGACAGTATAACAGCGGCTTCTATTTTGAGCCAATATCCATAATTTTTACAACCAATTCTTTTAGTAAGTCTGCGTCTGTATTTGCTGCATCATTAATTCCAATCACGCGCAAGTTATAACCATGAATAAGTAATAATATATTTTCCACTTTGGCATAAGAATAGTGCCTAGTAGCTGCTATGTAATTTTTCACTGCAAAGGGAGATACCCCTATTTCCGAGGCAATTCTTTTTTCGTCCTGTGTTCCCATTCCATAAATGGCATACACTCTGCTAAAGAAAGCATATAGAGTGGGTAGAATTAATTGTATAGGCGCTGCTTTATTATTAGACTCGAAATATTGAATCATTCTAATGGCTTTTGGAAAATTCTTTTGCGCAACGGACTCCTGAAATTCAAAAGCGTTATATTCTTTACTTATGCCAATATATTTTTCGATATCGTCTTCAGTAATTTTTTTTCTGTCTCCTAAATTAACAGTGAGTTTTTCTAATTCATTCTGAATTCTATTTAAATCATTGCCTATATGATCCACGATAATTTGTACAGCCTTTGGGGTAATTTGATATCCTTTATCTGCAACCCAATTATTTACCCATTCTGGCAATTTGCTGTCGTACATTTTTTTGGTACTAACTAAAATCGCTTTTGTTTTTAATGCTTTTGCTAAAGCAGAACGACCGTCTACATTTTTATCCTTATGCGCTACCACTAAAATAGTAGATGATAATGGATGCTCGACATAGGATAGCAATTTTTCAATTTGATTCATGTGTTGCGCTTCCTTAAGAATCACCACTTGCTTTTCGGATTGTACAGGATAACGTTTACACGCGTTTACAATTTGAGTCCAATCGGCATCCTTCCCATAAAAAATGGACAAATTGAAGGCTTGCTCTGCCTCGGTAAGTAGCTTTTTTTCGGCGTATTCTACCACTTGGTCAATATAAAACGGCTCTTCACCTTCTAACCAATAAATAGCATCGAATACGTTTTTTTTCCAGTTAGCAATAATTTTTGAAGTGGGCATTTCCAAAGATAATGGCATTTTAACATTGGTCATTAATCAATTACGCTTTTTTTTGTATCTTGTGGGCTAATTATTAAAATCATTTTTATGAGTACCGAATCATCTGGTAATGGCAGTAAAATTATCATTGGTTTACTAGCTGTTGCATTAATTGGCTCTTGGGTTTATTTCAATACCTCTAAAACCGAGCTTATTACACAAAACGAAGTTAAAGTAGCGACCATAGACAGTGCTAAGAATTCAATTCAAGCTGATTTCATAGCTGCTGCAGCTAAAGCCGATTCATTAACAAGTCAAAACACA
Source organism: Bacteroidota bacterium (assembly GCA_947458915.1). Taxonomy (GTDB): domain Bacteria; phylum Bacteroidota; class Bacteroidia; order Chitinophagales; family Chitinophagaceae; genus Sediminibacterium. The sequence continues at coordinate 9,608 of CANHAE010000021.1, read as the reverse complement.
GCTTTGCAAGGTGATTTGTTAGAGAAATCTAATGAGATTCAAAAATTGAAAGGCAATATTAGTACCATATTACGTAAGAAAAACGCAACTGAAAAGGAATTAGCGGAAGCTAAAATCATGATTACTGAATTAAATGGGAAGGTAACCACCTTATTCGCTGATTTAGGTAAGGCTCAAGAAGAAAATAAACAATTAACTGTTAAGAATTCTGATTTAACAAACCAGAATACCACACTTGCTTCTAACTTAAATACTACTACAAAAGAAAAAGACAGGTTACAAGACATTGGTTCTACCCTGCACGCTTCTGCATTTAGTATTCAAGCAATTCGTATTAAAGAAGGCGGTAAGGAACGAGTTACGAATAATGCTAAAAGAGCAAACACGATTCGTTTAGGCTTCCAAATTGATAAGAATAAAATTACACCAAGTGGTGCGCAAGACTTATATGTTTGTATTACTGCTCCAGACGGCAAAGCTTTTGCTGATGGCGGGAACTTGACAACAAGAGAAGATGGTGTGAAAGCATATGCTAATAAGCTATCTGTTCAATACGAGCAAAATGCAACTTTACCAGTTAGCTATGATGTTAAACAAGCAGGTAAATTCACAGAAGGCGAATACAAAGTTGAAGTTTACCACAATGGATTTAAAATTGGAGAAGGAAAAACAACTTTAAAAAGAGGATTGTTCTAGTATTCGAAAACTACTTTTATAAAAAAAGCTCCGAAATATTTCGGAGCTTTTTTTATATATTAATTTAAAAACAAGTTTAATTAATTTGCCTATTTAAGTACAATTGCCGACAAGGCAGGCAACTCTAAACTTAGCTTAAACCATTCTTTCTTTTCGTCTTGAGACTCCATAGTTACCTTTTCATTATATAAATCTCCTACACCCCAAAATGACTTTGCATCACTATTAAATATTTCTTTCCATTGTTTATTGCCATAAACATGAATTGGGAAATTATGCAAAGGAACAGTAGACATATTCAATACTACTAAAACATCTTCCTTTGGATCCTTCCCTTTTCTTTTATAGGCTATTACCCCCTCATGCCGTTTATTGGTTTCAACCCATTCAAACCCCGATTCATGATATTGTAATTCGTATAAAGCGGGATTGTTTTTATATAATGCATTAAGTTGCTGTACACAATATTTCATGCCGCTATGGCTTGAATGTGCCAATAAATCCCACTGTAATTCTGTTGTATAATCCCATTCACTAGTGGCGGCAAATTCATTTCCCATGAACAATAATTTTGCACCCGGATGCGTAAACATATACGTATAAAGCAAGCGCAGGTTTGCAAATTTCTGCCATTCATCTCCTGGCATTTTATAAATCATAGGACTTTTGCCATGTACTACTTCGTCATGACTAAGCGGCAACATAAAATGTTCGTCAAAATAATACATCATCGAAAATGTAAACTTATCCTGTAAACTAGCTCGTTTAGTTGGGTGTGCTTTAAAATAATCCAATGTGTCGTGCATCCACCCCATCATCCATTTCATGCCAAATCCTAAACCCTCCATAAAAGTTGGCTTGGTAATGCCAGGCCAATCAGTTGCTTCTTCTGCTATAGTTTGTATTTCAGGAAAATCGCGGTACAATGTTTCATTTAAGTCCTTTAAAAAAGCAATCGCTTCTATATTGCCATTGCCTCCAAATTCATTTGGCTCCCACTGCCCGTCTTCTCTGCTGTAATTTAATTTTAACATGGAACTTACCGCGTCAACTCTTAAACCATCAATGTGGAATTTGTCACACCAAAATCGTGCACTACTAATTAAGAACGACTTAACTTCCCCTCTTTTATAATTAAATATGTAGGAATTCCAGTCGGGATGATATCCTTTACGCATATCGGCATATTCATAAGTATTGGCTCCGTCAAACATAAATAAACCATGTGCATCATAAGGAAAATGGGATGGCACCCAGTCAATAATAACGCCTATTTCGGCAACATGAAATGCTTCCACTAATGCAGCGAATGCCTGTGGATTTCCAAAACGTGAAGTAGGTGCAAAAAAACCTACTCCCTGATAACCCCAACTGCCGTCAAAAGGGTGTTCCATAATGGGCATGAATTCAACATGCGTGAATCCCATTTCCTTTACATAAGGAACTAATAAATCAATTAATTGTGTATAGGAATTATAGGAATTCTCATTGTTTTTATCGGGGCGCATCCAACTCGCCAAATGCACTTCGTACACGGAATAAGGTTGGTCGGTGCTGTTTTTTACTTTTCTTTGACTAAGCCACTTTGCATCATTCCATGCATATGCTGTATCCCAGGTAATAGAAGCCGTTAATGGCCTTAATTCCCAATAATTTGCATAAGGGTCGCCCTTGTCAAGCTTAACACCGTTATAGCCATGTATATGGTATTTATACACTTCCACTTTATGTAGGTTTGGAATAAAACCCTCCCAAATGCCTGAACTATCCAGCCTCACTTTTAAAGCATGGGTAGTATTGTCCCAATTATTAAAATTGCCTACTACAAAAACGGCTGTTGCATTTGGAGCCCAAACCGAAAAATAAGTACCTAGTTGGCCAAGTACTTCAATTTGTTTATTGCCAAAAAAATTATACAAAGTGTAATGTGTCCCATTTTGAAAATTACGCACGTCGGCATCGGTAAATAAGGAATAGTTCCAGACCGGTTGTGCAGCATCTACAAAATGGACTTCTTCGTATTTTGGCATATTTATTTAGTTAATTCAATCACTTGCATAAATTGAGCAGGTATAGTAAATGAGTTGCTCATAATATTACCACTAACCACATCCTTACCTCCATTAAATCCGGATGTTCTTTCTGCAAAGTTGGCAAAATTAACAGTTCTTTCGGTGGCACCAGTATTCATTACACACATAATTGTTTGCTTATTATCATACCTAAAATAAACATACAAACCTTCATTTGGCAAGTATTGCATCATCTTACCTTTTGTAATTGCGGAAGAAGATTTTCTGAAATTACCTAACACCTGCGTGTATTTTAACATATCAGTTTCCTCAGCAGTTAACCCTTGTTCAGTGAATACATTTTTTTTATCGCCAGCCCAACCTCCAGGCAAATCCAATCGAACCCAACCATCCGGATTTGACACCCCTTTCATGAGTACCTCTGTTCCATAATACATTTGAGGAATACCGCGACAGGTCATTAGCCAAGCCATTGCCATTTTTAATTTTGGTACACTTTCACCAAAACCAGACAAGGCCCTAGTCATATCATGATTGTCTAAGAAAATAACATTTCGAGTTGCATCCTTATATAAAAAGTCTTGACTAAGTGTATTGTATAATTTATTAACCCCTTCTGTCCAACCAAATTTTTCATTTAATGCAGGCTGAATACCATAAAATAAAGTTTGAAAATCTGCAGCTCCTTGTAAATTACTTTTATAGGAAAGGTTCATATTATTTTCAACAAAGTACGCCTGGTTGGCTACACCATGCACCCAGCATTCTCCAAAGGAAGTGAGCTTAGGATATTCATCATTTAATGCAGCGTTTACTTTGTTCATAAATACTACGTCGTTATATATATAGGTGTCAATTCGCCAAGCATCTACTCCAAATGTTTCAACCGACCATAGTGCATGTTGAATTAAAAAATTAGCGACAAAGTTGTTTTGGTGATTCATGTCAGGCATTTCTGTAGTGAACCAACCTTGCTCCATTTTTTTTGTTTCACTTTCGGCTTTATAAGGATCGAAAAAGGTTTGCTCCTTGTAAATCGTTTGTGTGTAAGTTGGCCACTGGTGCAACCAATCTTTCGATGGCGCATCCTGCACTAAAAAGTGAAAGCGACCTACGTGATTGTATACTGCATCTTGAATTAATTTCATGCCTCTTTTATGTAAGTCATCACTTAGTTTTAAATAAGCTGCTGCTCCGCCAAATCTTTTTTCAATAGTATAATGATCCGTAAAAGCATACCCATGCTCAGTCCTGTTGGGCATATCGTTTTCTATAACTGGTGTCATCCATAAAGCAGTTGTACCCATTTTTTGCAAATAATCCAAATTATTGCTTACGCCTTGCAAGTCACCGCCATGCCTATGATAAATAGAATCTCTATTTAATGTTTGGTCTAACATGCCAACTAAGCGGTCGTTACTAGGGTCGCCATTACTAAACCTGTCGGGCATTAAAAAGTATATAAAATCTGACTGGTCAATACCTTGCGCAAATTTAGTGCCTTTGCCTTCACGGCGTGCCATAATTGGCCAAGACTTATTTACAACTACATTCCCCGATTTTATTAAAAAAGCAACATTTCCTTTTTTTGCTGTGGTGCTAATTTCCAAATCAAGAGCTACGTAATTCTTATTGTCGAACTTGTTTACTTTCAATAATTTTACTCCAGGGTAAGCAACACTAATAGTTGCTTTAGATAAATCAAGCGAAGTGCTTCTTAGTAGCACCTGCACTTTATTCCATTTCATTTGCACGAACCAATTCGTTGGATAAGCAACTACTGTTTCCTTTTCAACTTGTGCAATTAATTGCGTACTTAATAAAAGTAGAATTCCGAAAAAACATTTTTTTAACATGACTTCTTATTTAAATAATTTGAAACTTTTTTAGTCTAAACCCTACTTATTAGCATCGCCAGCATCTTTCACAAACAAAACGCTAACAGCTGCACATATTAATAATACCCCAGCTAATACAATTGCATAAATGGATTGTCCTCCATAAATATGCTTAACTATCCAACCTCCAATAATGCCATTAATGATTTGTGGGAGTGTAATAAAGAAATTAAAAATACCCATGTATATACCAAGTTTCCCTGCAGGTATAGATCCTGATAATATTACATAAGGCATTGCTAAGATACTTGCCCAAGCTAAGCCAACCCCTATCATTGAATAGGTTAGCATTGCTGGATCTTTAATAAAATAAATGGACAATAATCCAACCCCACCTGCTATTAACGAAAAAGCATGTGCCCCTTTTCGGCCAATAAACCTAGCCACTAAGGGCAAGCATAATGCGTAGGCCGCTGCTACTAAATTATATATCCCAAAAGCGGAGCTAACCACATTACCTGCTGTATTATATTCAATAGTTTTAGAATAATCCCCACTTAAACCAAAAACATGCGTAGCTACTGCATCGGTTGTAAATACCCACATGGAGAATAAAGCAAACCAAGAAAAAAATTGCACCACCCCAAGTTGTTTCATAGTGGCTGGCATGTTCCAAAAATCTTTAAAAATATCTGTAAAACTTGCCTTTTGTTTTGTGGCATCATCTGCTTGTCCATGATATTTTTCATATTCTGCTGGTGGATATTCTTTGGAAAAAAATACAGTTACTAAAATGGCAGCAATAAATACAACAGCTCCAATATAAAATGAATACCGAATATTGTCAGCAACGCCACTGATACCAGCTTCTTGCGAGTATCCCATCTTTGCCAACAAAGAAGGCAATGCAGAACCGGCTACTGCTCCAATACCAATTAAAAAAGTTTGAATAGCAAAACCACTAGTTCTTTGCGCGTCGGGTAAATTGTCCGCAACCAATGCCCTGAAAGGTTCCATTGATACGTTAAAAGAAGCATCCATTATCATTACCATAGCAGCACCCATCCATAATGCAGGAAGAATTGTAGTTAATAATCCAGAGTTAGGTAAAAGTATTAATGCTAAAGAAGACAATATAGCCCCCACTAAAAAGTAAGGCTTTCGTCGGCCAATCCTATTCCAGGTTCTGTCACTATAATGCCCAATAATAGGCTGTACAATCATACCTACAAGTGGAGCAACAATCCAAAACATGGGCAGTTGCTCTACATCAGCACCAAAGCTGCGTAGTATTCTTGATGTGTTTCCATTTTGAAGTGCAAATCCAAATTGTATACCCATAAATCCAAAACTCATTAATACAATTTGGACTATGGACAATTTCGGCTTGGTGTGCATTAAATTTTTAGGGCTAGTATTTTGCATGGCAGTTCGTTTCGTTTTACAAATTTATTAAATCATATACCCATTCGGTATAACGGCTCCTTTTTTTATTACAATAATCCCATCTTTAATGGTATATAAAGGGTGGTCAGTCTTTTCTAAATGTGCACCTCCTTTTATGTGCACATCATTCCCAATAGAACAATTCTTATCAACTATGGCGTCCTCAATAACACAACGTTCCCCTATGCCTAAAACAGGTTCCCCATTTTCATTTTTTTTATTAATTTGTTCAATTGTTTCATAATAATCACAGCCCATTATATACGAGTTCTTAATAATCGAATCCTGCCCTATCCTAGACCTAATGCCTATGACCGATTGGAATATGGATGCCGCATGAATAATGGACCCTTCTGCAATAATAGCTTTATTAATCATGGTACCGCTAATTTTTGCAGGGGGCAACATTCTAGATCTAGTATAAACGGTTTGCTTACTATCGAATAAATTGAAAGGCGGGATTTCGTCGGTTAAGGCAATATTTGCTTCAAAGAAAGAATATATATTTCCAATATCCGTCCAATAGCCGTCATACTGATAACTCAACACTTTGTACTGCTCAATTGAATCTGGAATAATTTCCTTTCCAAAATCAGTTGCTTGCGCATGTACTTCATTTAATAATTTATACAAAATGTCCTTGTTAAAAACATATATACCCATGGAAGCTAAATAGTTTCTACCTTTTGATTGCATCAATGCACCAGTATCACTTACCCAATCGGGCAACAAAGCTTTATTAGGCTTTTCAATAAATGAGGTAATAATATTTTCGTTATTCGCTTTCAAAATACCAAATTCCGATGCTTCTCTTTCGGCTACAGGAATAGTTGCAATACTTATTGATGCACCACTTTGTTTGTGCACACGAATCATTTCACTAAAATCCATTTGGTATAACTGGTCTCCACTTAATATAAGTACATACTCGAAATCCATTTTATTCAAGTGCCTTAACGACTGCCTAACCGCGTCAGCAGTACCCTGAAACCAACCCGGATTGTCGGGCGTTTGTTCGGCCGCAAGAATGTCAACAAAGCCAGAACTAAAGGAACTAAAATGATAAGTGTTTTTTATGTGCTGATTTAAGGAAGCGGAATTAAATTGCGTCAATACAAAAATCCTATTCAAATTACTATTAATACAATTACTAATTGGGATATCCACCAAACGGTATTTACCAGCAATAGGAACGGCTGGTTTTGACCTACTGGCAGTTAAAGGAGATAGCCGTGAACCAGCTCCTCCACCAAGGATAATGGAAATAGTTTCTTTTGCAAAATTGTTCATAACCTAGGTATTATTTTAAGTAATGGATTCGTATACGTTTTTGTAGTCATGCACCACCGCATTCCAACTATGATCAATATTCATCGCTAATTGAATCATTTTTGACATTTGGTTTTTATCCTGAAAAACTGAAATAGCCCTTTCTATTGAATAAACAATATCCTGCTCGTTAGCATGTATAAAACGAATACCGAATCCGCCAGTGTCACCCATATCGATAACGGTATCATGCAGCCCACCTGTATCTCGTACCATTGGAATAGTGCCATAACGCAATGCATACATTTGATTCAACCCACAAGGCTCCACCCTGCTTGGCATTAATAAAAAATCAGCAGCTGCATAAGCTTCGTGCCCAATTTTTTCATCATAGCCAATGTAGGTATTATAATTCCCTGGATATAATTGAACTAAATAATTCAAAGCCGATTCTATGGCAGTGTCCCCTGTCCCAATTACTAAAAAATTAGCCCCGCAATTTGTTTTATCCAAGGCATGCTGAATAGCACCAGGTAAAACATCAGCAGCTTTTTCTCCCACAAATCGACCAATGAATACAATTAAAGGCTTAGTAATAGCTAAATTATATTTTTCACAAATGGCTGCTTTATTTTTTTGTTTCCCTGCAATCACATCTTCAACAGTATAATGAAAAGGAATCATTGGGTCTGTTGCAGGATTCCATAATTCATTGTCGATGCCATTTAAAATACCAACGCATTTATTTCGCTCATTTTCAAACAAAGTTTCTAGCCCATTAGATTGATGGGTAAGTTGGAGCATATAGGTTTTACTAACAGTTGTAACCTTATCCGCACACTTAATACCAGTTGCTAATGAGTTTACACAATCATCCCATTCTAATAACCCTTTTTTCCATAAATCCCATTTAGGCAAAAGTGCCGTTTTTTCCCATCCCATTGAACCATGGTATTGTGCATTGTGAATTGTTAATACGGTTTTAATATTTTGTAACCTTTGATACGCATCGCAATGCCTCATCATAAAAGGGACTAGTGCAGCCTGATGATCGTGACAGTGTATTAAATCAGGCAGCTGCTCCCAATGTGCTAACCAATCGACTACCGCTATTTGGTACCCCATGAATCGATCGGTGTCGTCGGAGTACCCATATATTTTGGGCCTATCCAACAAGCCAAGGATATCAACTAGGTAAAGTTCATAGCCTAGTTTACCCGATTTCTCTTTAATAATGGTATAATCAAAAACCCAGGTACCTAACGGTGAATTGCCTTTAAATTGAACCTCCCATTCATTGTTTAGCAGAAAAGGAGTTTTATACATGGGCATTACTACCATTGCACTATCCCCCATGTTATTTTGGTATTTTGGTAAAGCACCAACCACATCTCCAAGGCCACCAGCTTTCGCCATAGGATAGCATTCTGCACTTAAATGTACTATAACCATTGTCGCAATGAAATTTGATTAAATTTACTTAATAGTATTTAGAATTCAACCAACTATTTTATTGATTTACAGAACAATTTAAGTATTTTAGATCTCGTATTAATCGTTAAACCAAAGATAGCCATGAGCCAAACTAAACAACCTACAAATACTGGTGCCCTAACCACACTTATTGTAGTTTTCTTTTTCTGGGGATTTATTGCAGCTGGAAACAGTGTTTTTATTCCTTTTTGTAAAAATTATTTTGGATTAGACCAATTCCAAAGCCAGTTAATTGACTTCGCATTTTATTTAGCCTATTATATCGGCGCTTTAGGCTTATTTGCCTATGGTGCATTTGGAGGCAAGGATCTTGTTGGAAAATGGGGATATAAGAAAAGTATTGTGTATGGACTTTTATTTTCAGCACTTGGAGCAGCTGCTATGATTATTGCTGTTAATGGCAATACTTTTGCAGGTATGCTAGTGGGTTTGTTTATTGTTGCATTAGGTTTTTCGCTTCAACAAACTGCAGCACAACCATTTGCTATTTCATTAGGAGACCCTTCAACAGGAACTAGTCGTGTTAGTTTAGGAGGAGGTATTAACTCCTTCGGAACTTCTATTGGGCCAATTGTAGTTGCTTTTGCGTTGTTTGGTACAGCCGCTGCAATCACCGATGATCAAATTAAAACATTAAGCCTTAGTAAGGTGATTACCTTATATACTGCAGTGGGTGGACTTTTTATAGCTGCGGCTGCATTGTTTTATTTTTCAAAGAAAGTACCAGATGGGATTTCAGAAGAAAAAGTAGAGCCGGCTCAAAAAGCATTGTATTTATTATTAATCATGACAGGTGTGTTGATTGCCATGTTTGTTCCCATTTTTGATAGTT
>CANHAE010000020.1 GCA_947458915.1 Bacteroidota bacterium | reverse complement strand
GCAATACTTAAACTACTCTGGTTACCCAGGTGGTAAAAAGGAAGAAGCTGCTGAAGATTTAATCAAACGTCGTCCAGAAGTAATTATGGAAAGAGCGGTAAAAGGGATGTTACCTAAAAACCGTTTAGGTCGTAAGATGGTTAAGAAATTGTTTGTATATGCTGGTGATAAACACCCTCATACTGCACAACAACCTAAAGAATTTAAATTTTAAAAAATTCCAAATCTAAATAAATGGAAAAGCAAACAAATGCAGTAGGTCGTCGTAAGGAAGCGGTAACACGCGTCTTTGTCAGTAAGGGTACTGGTAAAATAACAGTAAACAATAAAGACTATAAAGATTATTTCCAATTAGTGTATTTACAAAACCAAGTTGAAGCGCCTTTAAAAGCAACTGAAAATTTGGGTAAGTATGATATCGTAATAAATGCAACTGGTGGCGGTTTAAAAGGCCAAGCAGAAGCAGCTAAATTAGGTATAGCACGTGTATTAGTTGAATTGAATCCTGAGGTTCGTCCAACATTAAAAGCGGCTGGTCAATTAACACGTGACCCACGTAGCGTTGAGCGTAAGAAATTCGGTCATAAGAAAGCACGTAGAAGCTTCCAGTTCAGTAAACGTTAATCAATTAATTCATTACAACAAATTATACACATGGAAAATAACACTTCATTACAACAGCAATTACTGGAGGCCGGCGTACACTTTGGTCACCTTAAGAAGAAGTGGAACCCTAAGATGTTACCTTATATTTTCGCCGAGAAAAAAGGTATTCATATCATTGATTTAAATAAAACAGTTGACCATTTACAAGAAACTGCTGCAGCTTTAAAGCAAATTGCAAAAAGCGGCAAGAAAATTATGTTTGTTGCTACTAAGAAACAAGCAAAAGAAATTGTAAGTGAGTGCGCTAAAAAAGTAAACATGCCTTACGCTACTGAGCGTTGGTTGGGTGGTATGTTGACTAACTTCAACACCGTTCGTAAGAGCGTTAAGAAAATGCAAAGCATTGAAAAAATGTTGAGCGACGGAAGTGCAGAAAGCTTAACTAAAAAAGAGCGTTTGACTTTAGGTCGTGATAAAGATAAAATGGAGAAAGTATTAGGTGGTATCGCTCAATTGGGTCGTTTACCAGCAGCTTTATTCTTAGTTGATATCGGACACGAGCATATTGCATTAGCAGAAGCGAAGCGTTTAGGAATTCAAACATTTGGCATGGTTGATACAAACTGTGATCCAAATAAAGTTGACTTCTCTATTCCTGCAAATGACGATGCAACTAAATCAATTGCAATTATCACTAACTATATTACTGCAGCAATTGCAGAAGGTTTAGCTGAGCGTCAAGCTTCTAAAGATGACGAAGGCGAAGCAGAGGAAGGAAACAATGAAAACGAAGCGAAAGCAAAACGTATGGAAGCAGAAGCAAATGCTGAAGGCGGAAGAGCTAAGCGTGGCGCGGGTGCTGCTCCAACAGCTCCAGGTGCTCCTAAGCGTCGTATTCAAAGTACACGTCGCCCTGCAGGCAAATAAATTTTAATGCAAATTGGGTGATTGGTGTCTTTGGGATACTAATCACCCAATTGTATTTTTTCGAATTCAATAATTGATTACAATAAAATATTAACAAGATGAGTAATATTACAGCTGCTGAGATTAATAAATTACGTCAAGCAACAGGTGCTGGAATGATGGATTGTAAAAAAGCTTTAATTGAAACTAATGGTGATTTTGAAGCAGCAATTGACTGGTTACGTAAGCAAGGACAAAAAGTTGCAGCAAAGCGTAGCGACCGTGAAGCAAAAGAAGGTGTAATTATCGCACAAACTTCTGCCGATCATAAAACTGGTTTTGTAGTATGTATTTCATGTGAAACCGATTTCGTTTCTAAGAATGCAGATTTCGTTGCATTCGCTCAAACCATTGCTGATGCAGCGGTTGCAAACAATGTAAAATCTGCTGAAGAATTAAATGCAGTAAGCATTAATGGAACAACAGTTGCTGATATGATTAATGATAAATTAACTTCTATCGGTGAAAAAATTGGTGTTGCTAAATTTGAAAGAGTTGACGCGTCGTTTGTTGCTGCCTATATTCATGGTTCATACCGTATGGGTGTATTAGTTGGCTTAACATCGGAAGCTGCTGAATTGGGTAAAGACCTTGCAATGCAAATTGCGGCAATGAATCCAGTTGCGGTTGACGCTGATTCAGTTCCTGCTGAAACAGTTGCACGTGAAAGAGCTATCATTATTGATACAATGAAAGAAGATCCTAAAATGGCAGGTAAGCCAGAAGAAATGATTGCTAAAATTGCAGAAGGTAAAATTGCTGCATTCTTTAAAGAACAAACTTTATTAGCACAGTCATTCGTGAAGGATGGTGGTAAAACAGTAGGCGAGCATATCAAATCTGTTGGAGCCGACATTAAAGTAACAGAATTCAAACGTGTTGCACTGGGGTAAATTGCAAGTCAATACTGTTTGGTTCAAAAAATCCAAATGGTTCAAATTCCTAGAGGGTAGCCCCAAAGGGAAAATATCATACTTAAAGGGTTTCGTCATTGACGAGACCCTTTTTTATTGGCCTTAAAATTGCTATCTTGCAACTATAAACTTGTCAACTTATGGAGCTTAAATACAAACGCGTTTTATTAAAACTATCAGGGGAGGCTTTATTAGGGAAAGAAAGAAACGGAGACCCGTTTAACCCAGCCATTATTGAGCAGTATGCAAAAGAGATAAAACAAGTGGTTGATTTAGGTGTTGAAGTAGCTATTGTAATTGGCGGCGGAAACATTTACCGTGGTATGAATGAAGCCGAAAGTGGTATTGAACGCGCACATGGCGACTATATGGGTATGCTAGCAACCGTAATAAATGCTATGGCCATTCAAGCCATGCTTGAAAAAATAGGAGTGTACACACGTTTACAGTCGGCAATTAATATGGAACAAGTAGCCGAACCATATATTCGTCGCAAAGCATTACGCCATTTGGAAAAAGGCCGCGTAGTAATTTTTGGCGCGGGAACAGGCAATCCTTATTTCACAACCGACACCGCAGGTTCACTTCGTGCCATTGAAATGAAGGCCGATGTTATTTTAAAAGGAACTAGGGTAGACGGAGTTTATGATAGTGATCCAGAAAAGAATCCAGCTGCAAAAAAATTCGAAACCATTAGTTTCCAGGAGTGTATAGCGCAAAACTTAAAAGTAATGGATATGACAGCGTTTACTTTATGTATGGAAAACAAGTTGCCAATTATAGTATTTGATATGAACAAACCAGGTAATTTATTACGTGTGGTGCAAGGTGATGGCGTTGGAACACTTGTAGGGTAAGCTATGTAAAATTAACATCAACAACCATTGGTGTAAAAAAATAATAATAAATAAAGGGTTACCCTAAATTTATACTATGCAAAAAACAAGTTCGTTTATAATTGTGTTGTTATTTATTCTAAACACAATCAGCACACAGGCACAACAAAATTTAACTTTAAACGATGCAGTTACCACTGCATTAAAAAATAGTTATGATATACAATTAGTGGAGAATAATTTATCCATTGCAAAAAATAATAACAATATTGGTGTTGCAGGAGGCTTGCCAACAGTGAGTTCAACAGTTACGAATAATAATACCTTAAGTACCATTAATCAAACATTCCCCGATGCTACCCGAAATACAACCAGGCCAAATGTAGACGGAAGCACTATTGGCACTAGTTTGACAGCTTCAATGATTTTATTTAATGGTTACAGGATAGTTGCTACCAAAAGCAGACTAGCTAGTTTAGAAAAACAAAATCAATCCTTATTACAAGCTCAGTTATTAAATACTACATCGGTTGTGATGCAACAGTATTATAATGTTGTGCGTCAACAAGCCTATTTAAAAACAATTGAAACTTCAATAGAAGCTTCACAGCAACGTTTGGAAATTGTAAAAACAAGACAACAAGTTGGTGTTGCAAATCAAGCTGATTTTTACCAATCTTCATTGGATTTAAATGCATTAGTACAGGCAAAGCAAAACCAATTAATAGTAATTGAGCAAGCAAAGGCCGACTTATTAAATACAATGGTAATGCCAACAAGTACTTTGTTTATTATTAATGATAGCATACTAGTAGACAGTAAAGTATTGTTAGCTGAAGTAGAAGCAAAAATGAAGGACCATCCTTTATTGCAATCAGCTCAGCAATTGATAAACGTGAATCAGTATATTGAAAAAGAAAGCAGCGCATTAAGGTATCCAACGTTACGTGCAAATACTGGATTTAATTACAATAGCAGCAAATCAGCTGCGGGTTTTATATTGCTGAATGAGAGTTATGGTCCATTTTTGGGCCTGAATTTAAGTATACCTATTTATGCAGGAAGTGCAAGTAAGCGTGCATATAAAAATGCACAAATAAGCACACAAAATGCAAAAATTCAATATCAAAGTACAGCGCAGGACTTAGCTACTGAATTATACAAGACATATAAAAATTACCAAAACAGTGTTAATCAAACTAACACCGAAATGCAGAACTATAGCATGTCGCAAGCTTTATTAACACTCGTAATGGAAAAATTCAAATTAGGGCAAGCAACTATAGTTGACGTAAAGCAAGCACAGCAAAGCTTTGAAAGCGCTGGGTTCCGTTTAGTAAGCTTGCGTTATACAGCAAAAATTGCAGAAATAGAATTGAAGCGTTTGTCTAACCAGTTAAGTTTTTAAATTACTTCCAGCCATCGCCGTCTAAAATATTGCCAATTCCACCAAGGATACTGCCTTCTTCTTTTCTTTTGTAAGTACCATATGCCAGAATACGTCCAGCTAGTCGGCTAATAGGAAGTGTTTGTATCCAAACTTTGCCAGGTCCTGTTAGGGTTGCAAAAAACAAACCTTCGCCACCGAATAAAGTATTTTTAATTCCTCCTACAAATTGAATATCATAATTCACGGTTGAAGTAAATCCAACAATACAACCCGTGTCCACTTTAAGTAATTCACCGGGTACTAAATCTCTTTCAATAACATGGCCACACGCATGCAGGAAAGCCATTCCGTCGCCTTCAAGTTTTTCCATAATAAAACCTTCTCCACCAAATAATCCAGTACCAAGCTTTCGCTGAAATTCAATACCAATATTCACCCCTTTCGCTGCACACAAGAAGGCATCTTTTTGACAAATCACTTTATGCCCTAAGTCGGGTAAATATATAGGAATAATTTTCCCAGGATAAGGAGAAGCAAAACTTACTTTCTTTTTTCCATACCCTGTATTGGTATAGGCAGTCATAAATAAGCTTTCACCAACCAATGCACGTTTACCCGCATTAAAAAGCTTGTTTAACATACTTGTATTTTGTTGGCTACCATCGCCAAAAATAGTTTCCATTTGTATCCCTTCTTCCATCATCATAAATGCACCAGGTTCAGCGATAGCTGTTTCTTGTGGGTCAAGTTCAACTGAAACATATTGCATTTCTTCTCCAAATATTTGATAGTCTATAACGTGAGCGCTCATAGTAATAAATTTAATTATTCAAAGCTAACTAAATTATTAATTCAATAACCAACAAAAAGCCCCCCGATTTTATCGGGGGGCTTAGGAATTTTTCTATTATTTTTTCCAGTATATTTTCTAAATCATTAATACCATGAATGATTTATGGTTTCATTGCCGTTTGCATTTCTATTTGCAATACGACGTCTTACATTTTTACGGTGTAACCACACAGTAACAAAAATAAGTGGAATAAAAATAAAGGTTAATGGAGGAATAGCTAACATGCTAATCCACTTACCACCAAAATGACGACGCATTGGGCGTTTCAAACGCTCGGCAATTAAATACATTGCCGGTACAATAAACAATGTCATAAAGAATGCAAAAGCTAAACCAAATATAAGTGTCCAGCTTAAAGGCTTCCAGAATGAAACGTTATCACCGCCAAAGAAGATATGAGGATTTAATTCACTGAATAAGGTAACGAAGTTAATATTGAAGCCTATCGCAATTGGAATAAAACCAAGTATCGCAGCAAGTGCAGTTAACATTACAGGAATGATTCTTGTTTTACCCGCTTGAATTACCGCTTCTCTTGTTTTAAATCCTCTTGCTCTTAATTCGTCAGCGAATTCAATAACAAGGATACCATTTTTAACAACAATACCAGCTAGTCCAACAATACCAAGGCCAGTCATTACACCAGACACTTTCATGCCAGTTAAGGCAAAGCCTAATAACACACCAATAATACTAAATAAAATTTCTGTTAAAATTATAACCGACTTCGAGATAGAATTAAATTGTAAAACCAACGTAAATAAAATTAACATCAATGCAATAATTAATGCCTTACCAAGGAAAGCTACAGTTTCTAATTGTTGTGCATTTTCACCTGTTTGCTGAACCGTCACACCGTCTGCAATGCCTTTGTAATTATCAATATATTGTTTAATTACTGCATTCACTGCTGTTGGGTTATAACCTTGTTCAGTTAAGACATTCGAATTCAATTGAATTTGTCGTTTCTGATTTTTTCTTTTTACGCTACCCAACGTATTGGTAGGTTCTACTTTCACTAAGGAACTAATTGGAATATTTTTAACCATACCTCCTGCAGCCATATCACGGAACGACAAGCGCATGTTTAAAATGTCCACTAAATTCTTACGTTGCATTTCTTCATTACGCAATTGAATTTTATATTCATCCTTTCCTTCTTTAATTTTAGAAATTTCTTTTCCAAATAAAGCAGTACGAATTTGCATACCCACTTGCGCCGAACTTACGCCTTCTATTAAAGCGCGGTCACGGTCAATGGTTAAAGTCAATTCTGGATTTTGCAAATCCACGTCCATTTTTAATTGCTCCACCCCTGGAATTTGCGCGTTGTCTAAATAATTCTTTAAGCCAACAGCTGTTTTAATTAATTTATCAAAATCCTCACTTTGAACTTCAATATTTACAGGAGGGTCAGTAGGAGGGCCATTACGTTCTTGAGAAACGGTAATTTCAGCGCCAGGAATACCTTTCATCTCGCCACGAATAGCATCTAAATAAGGGGCAGTTGAAATACCATGTCGTTTTTCATATTCTACAAAGTTAATTTGAATACGACCAAGTTCCGACCTAGTACTTCTGTCGCCCATAGTAGGGTCACCTGCGCCTATTGCCACATTAGATATTACACTTTCGACAATTGATTTGCCATTCTTCACATCCTTGTCTAGTATCGTTTTTACTTTTCCTTCTAATAACTTAGTGACTGAATCAGTATGCTTAACGTCGGTACCTACAGGTAGTTTTAAGTAAACATAAATTTGATTTGGGTCGCCTTTAGGGAAAAACTCAATACCGGTACGACCAGTGCTAACACTAATGCCAAATACAATAAACGAAAATATTAATAACACAAAGGTACCTACCAATAATTTCACAGGCCTCCATCCATTTAATGACCTTCTTAAAATTCTTTCATAGGACTCCATCATTTTAGGAAGTAAGTCGGTTTGGAAGTGTACAATGGCGTCCTGAATAAAATACTTATTAGCTACTACAAGTACCATAAAAAATAATAGCAAGTTGCCTAGGAAAGTATAGCCGGCAATATCAAATAATACGCCTACACCTATCGGAATCCAAAATTCTTTCTTTTTAAATATAGCAGACTTTTTTTCTTTCAAATGTTCGTCATCGGTATGATTCATAAAGTCAACAGCAAAAACTGGGTTCATTATAAACGCAACAATTAAAGAAGCCGTTAAGGTGAAAATTAACATCGCTGGTAAATACACCATGAACTTACCAATAATACCAGGCCAAAATAATAAAGGGAAGAAAGGGGCTAGCGTAGTAACGGTTCCGGCTAATACCGGGATAAACACTTCACCTGCAGCCATTTTAGCCGAAGTGGTAGCGGTAAGCTTTCCACGTCCGTCTACAAAAATCCTATGCGTGTTTTCTATAACCACAATAGCATCATCCACTATAATACCTAAACCGAATAGAAGGGCGAATAGCACCATAAAGTTTAAAGTAATACTTGCACCAATTACCAATTCACCTGCGGGTAAAAATACAAAGGCAACAAACATACTCAATGGTACCGATAGCGCTACAAAGAAGGCGTTTGTGATACCCATAAAAAACATTAATACTACTAGAACCAATACAAAACCAATTACAATGGAATTCACTAATTCAGTGAATGAACTTTTAGTTCTAATACTTTGGTCACCTGAAATAGATGTTTTTAAATCCTTGGGCAAAAAGGAAGCCTGCGCTTCGGCAACCACTCTTTTAACTTCGTCTGAAGTTTCAATTAGGTTTTCACCACTTCTTTTAATAATATTTAAAGTCAATACGTTAATACCATCAAGGCGTGCAAAGCTTTCATTTTCTTTAACGGTATCTTTAATAGTAGCAACGTCTCTTAAATAAATAGCGGCGCCACTAGTATTACGAATAATAATATTGGCAATATCGGCAGCTGTTTTAAGCTGACCTTTTAATTGCACATTACGTTTCATGGTGCCAATTTCTAATAAGCCACCTGACAAATCCAAGTTTTCTCTTTGTATAGCATTGCTTATATCATCAAAAGTGATACCCGAGCTTTGCATTCTATAGTTGTCAACGTTAATTTGAAATTCTCTTTCCGGAGCACCCACTAAATCAACACGGTTAATTTGTGTAACACTTTCTAATTTGTCCTTCAGGTCATCGGCATATTTTTTAAGTTGCGCCGAATTATAGTTACCACTAATATTTACATACATAATGGGCTGGTCGCTAAAGTTCACTTCCATTACCCTTGGTTCCTGCGTTAGGTCGTCGGGTAAATCGTTTTTAGCCTTATCAACAGCGTCTTTAACTTTTTGTAAAGCAATATCTGGTTTAACGTCGGTGCTAAATTCAACCGTTATTGCCGAAAAATCCTGTTGGGATACCGAAGAGAATTTGTTAATCTTAACACCACTAATACTCTTAATTTGTTTTTCAATTGGAGCAGTTACCAAGTTTTCAATATCCTTTGGAGAATTACCTACATAAACAGTTTGTACAAACATGGTAGGGATAACAATCTCGGGATATTGTTCCTTAGGCAAGGTTAAGAATTGGTAAATACCACCTAAACTAATAAACAACATTACTAAATAGATAGATGTTTTATTAGTGATACTCCAAGAAGTAGGTTTAAATTCTTTAAACTTTTCTATTATATTTTTAATTGTGGACATATAGTTCAATTGTGAAATGGGTAAGTAAATTATTTAGTTGCAAGAAACTGGCCGTCGTATAATGTTTGGTAACCTTCGGTGATAATAACATCGCCTATTTTTACACCACTATGAATTTCAACGTTGTTTTCGTAAAACTCGCCAATCTCAACTATTCTTTTACGTGCCACTAATTTCCCTTTTTCTACAACAGCAATGTATACAAACTTGCCTTGTTCTTCGTTTTGTAAAATATTTAAAGGAATAATAATAGCATCTGTTTTTTCGTAGTCTTTAATTCTTACCTGAGCCATTTGGTTTGGCTTAAAGTCATTTCCATTGGCTAATTTAGTTTCAATAAAAAAGCTTCTGCTTAATGGGTCAATTACTTTACCCATCACCATCACTTTATTGTCTGTGGTTTTATTTAAGTCAGGAAAAAATAATTTTAACTCACTTCCTACTTTTACTCTTCCTGCATAGTTTTCTGGAACCTGTGCAGTTACTTTTAACTTACTAGTGTTTACAATTTTAATTTGACCAGGACCTGCAAAAAGGTCACCTACTTTCACGTTTACTTCTTCAGCAACACCGTCTACATCACTGTAAATACTAGTAAAGGCTAATTGGTCGTTTACCATGCCAAGTTGTTGTGTGGCAGCTTTTAACTGGCTAGCCAAGGCGTCAGCGTTTGTTTTTGCAGTCATTAACTGAATTTCGCTACCAATATTTTGCGCCCATAAGTTCTTTTGTCTTTCATACACCGACTTAGCTAAAGCAGCTTGTGCTTTCAATGTCTCAATATTTTGAGCAGCAGCAGCAGCGCTTTGTTTAATTAAGGAATTGTCTAGTTGTAAAATCAATTGACCTTTTCTAACATTGTCGCCTCTTTTAACATAAAGCGCTCTTACTTGTCCACCTCCTGCACGCGGTGTGATATAAGAAACACTTTCAGATTCAATTTTTCCTTGTAGTTCAATATAATGCGTGAATACTTTTGTAGAAATTGTATCAATGGCAACAAGTACTGTTTTTTCAGAAGCGCCGCCTCCTAATTTCTCTATCTCTTGCTCAAGCGATACTATTTTTAAATTTAGTTCAAGTGCGCTTTTCTTTAAAGTAGCTAATTCTGCTTGCTTTGCTTCTGTTGAATTTTTACCACCGCCACATGCCACTGTAAAAAGCATTATAGTAAGTGTAAGTAAAGTTGAAACTGATTTCATTGTATTTGTTTTAATATTTTTTGATGTTATTATTTTCATTGTAGTTTATAGTTTACCGCTTGCTTTTAATAAGTCCACTTTAGCAATTAGTGCACTATACAAGGCATTCATAAAATTATTTTGAGCACTCACTAAGTCGGCCTGTGCAGCTGAAATCTCCGTGTTTGAACCCGTTCCAATCTCAAACTTCTTTTTAGTTTGCTGATATACGTTTTCGGCCAACTGCATATTCTTCTTTTGGAATTGAACAGTAGCAACTGAAGACATATAATTTAATTTAGCTTGCTTTAATTCGTTGTCAATGGTATTTTTTAAAGCTGCAAGCTGGTTTTCAGTTTGTTGCAATTCAATTTTCGTTCTTTTTATTTTAGCGTCGGTCGAAAAGCCATTAAAAAGGGGAAGGTTCACGTTAAGGCTAACTAAAGAAGTAGTAAACCATCGGCCACCCTGTAAAAAGTCAAATTCGCTACGTTGTGCGTTTTTTGAATAGGCTCCCGAAACGCTAATGGTAGGAAAATAGCTTAATTGGTAACGCTGCACATTGAATTGATTCAATTTCTTAATCGTATTTAAGTATTGATAATCTTTTCTTATGCCGTATTGAAAATCGTTTTCAACAAGTATGTCCGAGCTTAAACTTTGTTCATTAATAATGTCGGTTAATACAAGGCTGTCTTTAACAGGCATACCCATTAACATTTTTAAACCCATGAAGCCAATAGCTACACTGTTATCGGCTTTTATTTTTTCAGTTTGCAAGTTGTTCAACTGCACACTTACTTTGTCAACATCTAATTTTTCGGCAAAACCGTTTTTGTACATTATTTCAGCATCCTGTGCTAGTTTTTTTACACGTTCAATATTTGCGTCTAAAATATTTAATTGTGTTTTACTAGCCGAAAGTTGGTAATAAATTTTATAAATATTTGCTTTAATATTTTCTTCTGTTAAAGCAGCGCTGTTGTTTACCATTTCAAGTGAAGCAGCACGTGCTTGTAGTGCAATAAAAACTTGACCGTCAAACAAAAGTTGTTGAAAAGTAGCGCCATAATTAGCATTAAACTTTGTGCCAAACTGAACAGGAATAAAGGTTCCAGCTGCTCCACCAAATATTTGACCTGGTAAAAGAGAGGTAGGAATTGTAGTATAGTCGGTAGTTGATAAGGAACTATTAATAGTAGGTAATGCCGCTGCACGAATTTCTCGGTTCGTTTGAATTTGGGCATCTATAGCCAATAAAGAATTTTTAACTTGCACATTATTCTTTTTTGAATAGCCAACACAATCTTCTAAACTAAAATTGTGAATGGTTTTGTCATTTTGCTGCGCTTGAATGTTTTTTGATAATACAAAGCTGCAAATAAGCAGGAGAAACACTTTTTTCATTTGTTGTTATTTATATACTTGTTGTTATTTTTTCTAATTTGTATTGTTCCATTAACCTGTGACCTTCCAACGACATTACGCCGTAAACAAAGTGTTCGGTAATTTGATAAGCCACTTTGCCAATATTAAATTTGCTCATTGGGTATAGTTTTATGTCAAAAGGCACAAAACCAGTTTCTAGTCGGTATGTAGATAAAATTTCAGGGTCAATGTCTGCACGATACAAACCTTGTTCTATCCCACGCATTAAATTTGTTTTAATAATTGAATGCATAAAAGCATCTTTATGGGTTTGAATTTTTTTGAATGCTTCTGGGAAGTATTTTGCTAGTTCAGCCATAGTAAGTGGATTCATGTTTTTAAACATTTCGTCCATGTCTTCCAATAAAAGGAACATTTGGTGTACAGCGTTATCGGCAGTTTCTTGGCTTTTTGTACATCTTGAGCGTTGTTCCTCAAGCTCCATGTCCACAATAGCCATCACTAGGCTGTCTTTATCCTTGTAAAACTGATAAATCGTCTTTTTGCTAATACCTAATTGGGTGGCTAAGTCGTCCATTGTAACCTGTTTCACCCCGTGGTGAAGCACTAGGTCGCGGGCTTTAAGTAATATTCTGTGCTGCATAATAAAATTTAAGGAATGCAAAACTATGGAAACCAAAACGGTTTTCAAAGTTTCCAAGCCTATTTCTTTATTAATTGTGTTGAATGGCAAATTTGTATGAAATTTGACACTTAAACACGCTAAAATGACCAAAATCAAGCAATATTTTACAAAAAAGGGGGTATTTAGCTCTTTTGCACAGCTATTTTTTCAGGGGGTAATATTATTAGCGCCCATAGGCGTAACTGTTTGGGTGGTGGTAAGCTTGTTTAATTGGGTAGACAATTTTTTACCTAACGTGTTAAACTTATTATTTCCTCAACAGTTTGCTGCAGTTAACGGACAAATTCCAAAAGTGACGGGCTTGGGTTTCATTGTAGCCATTACCTTAGTTTTATTAGTGGGCTGGTTGTCTAATTTATTCGTTGTCGAAAAACTAATAAATATTTTTGATAAGATTTTAGAAAAAACACCTGGTGTTAAAATTATTTATTCTTCGGTGAAAGATTTTTTAGAAGCTTTTGCAGGGAATAAGAAAAAGTTTGACCAACCTGTATTAGTAAATGTGGACGCGCCCGATGTATGGAGAATGGGATTTATCACACAGGAAAATACGGAGTTGTTTGGGATGAAAGAATATTTAACAGTTTACGTACCCCATTCATATGCCATTTCGGGAATTACTTATGTGGTACCCTTGTCAAAAATTAAACGCTTGCCAAAAGGGGTTGGTGCCGCAGAAGCAATGAAATACGTAGTTACAGGAGGGTTAACTGCTTTTGACGAACAACTTGATTTATTTGATCAAGCAACATTAGAAGAAATAAAAAAAACAAATTCGTCTAATTCACATAACAATATTTAAATAAAAATATTTTAACCATGCAATTGCACAATTTTAATTCTGGACCCTCTATATTACCACCCGAAGTTTTAACACAAGCTGCCGCAGCAATTCATAATTTTAACAACACGGGATTATCCATTTTAGAAATTGGGCATCGTACAAATTGGTTTGTCGAAGTTGTGCAAGAAGCACAACAAACTGTGAAGCGATTAATGGGATTAGGGGATGAATATGAAGTGTTATTTTTACAAGGAGGTGCGACAATGCAATTCATGCAAGTACCTATGAATTTATTGGATGAAAATGGGATAGCTGCTATTTGCGACAACGGTGTTTGGGGAAATAAGGCAGTAAAAGAAGCAAGTGTTTTTGGAAAAGTACAAGTAGTGTCGGATAGTTCCGATAAAAAGTATACTTACATTAATAAGCATATTCAACTACCCGAAAATGCTAGTTATTTACACATAACCACCAATAATACTGTTGAGGGAACCCAATGGCATAGCTATCCTCAGGTGAATGTGCCATTAATTGGGGATATGAGCTCGGATATATTTTGTAGGCCCACCTCTTTTCATGAATTTGACTTAATATATGCAGGAGCTCAAAAAAATATGGGTGCTGCGGGTGTTACTTTAGTGGTAGTTAAAAAAAGCATACTTAGAAAAATTAGCAGAAAAATTCCAGCTATTTTAAATTATCAAAAACATATCGAAGCAGGTTCTTTATTAAATACGCCACCCGTTTTTTCAATATATGTGAGCTTGTTAACACTGCGCTGGATTGAAAAAGAAGGGGGCTTGGCTGAGATGGAAAAACGCAATACCGAAAAAGCAAATTTATTATACAACACCATTGAATCACTACCTGCATTTTATTGTCCAATTGCAAAAGAGGACAGAAGTATAATGAATGCGGTATTCTTTTTAACCGACCCAACAAAGGAACAAGCGTTTTTAGATTTGTGTAAAAAAGAAGGCATGATTGGCGTTAAAGGATACAGGACCGTTGGAGGTATTAGAGTAAGCATGTATAATGCCTTACCTTTATCGAGCGTGCAGGCATTTTGTATTTTAATGAAAAATTTTGCTGCAGGTATTTAGCCTAAGTAGTCAATATTTACTGTACAAATATCAGCATTCTTTATAATTGTTGTTAAATAAGTTCAACGGAACGATATTTATAAGCATTACTAATTTCACAATTAATAAAAAAGAACGATATTTGCGCCCATGGCAAAAATCAGACCCTTTGAAGCACTTCGTCCGCAAGCGCAATTAGCAAAGCAAGTGGCAAGCAAACCTTATGATGTATTAAATAGTGTTGAAGCGAAACACGAGGCAGTAGGAAATGCATTTTCATTTTTACATATTACAAAAAGCGAAATTGATTTACCAGAATCAACCGATTCGCATAGTCAAGTAGTATACGATTTAGCATTAGAAAATTTAAACGCTTTTTTACAAAGGGATGTATTGTTCAAAGAATCAAAGCCTTGTTATTATATTTATCAATTAATAATGGATGGTCGTGCGCAAACTGGACTAGTTTGTGTAAGTAGTATTGATGATTATAATAATGACATTATAAAGAAACACGAATTCACGCGTCCAGAAAAAGAACAAGACAGGATTAACCATATCAAAACAACAGGCGCACAAACTGGAAATGTATTTTTAGCTTACCGAAATCAGGCTTCCATTGACGCTTTAATTGAAAAGTGGAAAACCAATAAAAGTCCTGTGTACGATTTTACTGCCGACGACGGAATACAACACACTATTTGGGCGGTAACCGATTCTGCCATTATTGACACCATTACCAATTTATTCGAAACAGAAGTACCTTTTACTTATATCGCCGACGGTCACCATAGGGCCGCATCTGCAGCTAAGGTAAAAATAGCGCTAGGCGAAAAAGCAACTCCCGCGGCCGATTACTTCTTAACTACGCTGTTCCCTTCTAACCAATTACATATCATGGACTACAACCGTGTTGTAAAGGATTTGAATGGCCATACAGCAGCCGATTTTATAGCAGCCTTACAACATGATTTTGATGTGGAAGTACAAGAAGCAGTTTATAAGCCAGTTAGTTTACACAGTTTTGGTATGTATATTAATAAAAACTGGTATGCTTTAAAAGCTAAGGAAGGCACTTTTACAAACGACCCTATTGGGATATTGGACGTAACTATATTGTCTAATAATATATTATCAAAATTATTGGGAATACAGGACCAACGCACCGACAATCGTGTCGATTTTGTTGGTGGAATTCGCGGATTAGCTGAATTAGAAAAACGTGTGGACAGCGGCGAAATGGCTGCAGCGTTTAGTTTGTATCCAGTGACAATTGACCAGTTATTTAATATTGCCGACGCAGGTGAGGTAATGCCACCAAAAAGTACTTGGTTTGAACCCAAGTTAAGAGACGGCTTATTAACTCATTTAATATATTAACAATAAATAATTGTTCCGCTATAATAAGTGGAAGAGCTATTTAAAATCCAATCTAAATAGGTTGGATTTTTTATTAGGTAGAATACTTTTTTTTCTGCGTGTATTTATGTACTTTGTTATACAATATTGCTTGACATATGGAGTGCAAAAGACTATTCGATTGTATCGAACATCAATTACAACAATTTCCTAAACAGGATATGTTGGCTGCGAAAGAAAACGGCGTATGGAGAAAATACGCAACAAAAGAAATCGCACAAACAGTAAATGAAGTAAGTGCAGGTTTATTAAACCTTGGCTTGTCTGCAAACGATTTTACTCCAGAAGGAAGTGATAAAATTGCAATCATTAGTGGCAATAGGCCTGAATGGTTAATGACCGACATGGCAGCACAACAAATTGGGGTAATTTGGGTACCCGTATATCCAACAACAAATCCCCTTGAACTTGTTTTTATATTAAACGATGCAGCAGTAAAGTATATGTTCGTAAGCAATTTCGAACTGTACCAAAAAGTAATGTCTATAAAGGACCAAGTGCCTTGTTTAAAGGAAATATTTACTTTCGACCGTATTGAAGGTGCAAAGCATTGGAGTGAGCTAAGAATCAATGACACAAGTGCTTTGGAGAAAGTAGAAGCCATTAAAAAAACAATCCCTGTTGAACAAGTTGCTACCTTTATTTATACTTCGGGGACAACGGGTACACCCAAGGGAGTAATGTTAACACATAAGAGTGTATATTTTAATGCCTTTTCAGGAAAAGCTAGTTTTCCTTTCCCCGATGCGCCCGAACAAAAAGTATTAAGCTTTTTACCACTGAATCATATTTTCGAAAAAGTAGCTTCTTATATATACATGTTTAGTGGTATGAGCATTTACTATGCCGAATCACTTGACACCATAGGAGAAAATTTATTAGAAATAAAGCCCGATGGTTTTTCAACAGTGCCAAGGTTACTAGAAAAAGTTTTTGAAAAAATAATGATAAAGGGAGAGCAATTGTCAGGCATTAAGCGAAATTTATTTTACTGGGCAGTTGCTTTAGGCGAAAAATACGACAATATAGTTCCAGGTAGCTGGTGGTACAGGACGCAATTAAAAATGGCGAACAAAATAATATTCTCCAAATGGCGCGAAGGCTTAGGCGGTAATGTTAAATTCATTGTAACAGGTGGTGCAGCATGCCAGGTAAAGTTATTACGCATATTTAATGCAGCGCAAATACCAGTATTCGAAGGCTATGGTCCAACCGAAAACAGTCCTATTATTAGTATTAACTTAAACCGTCCAGGTGGTTCCAAGTATGGTACAGTTGGACATGTGATACAGGGTGTTGAATTAAAATTACAATCCGATGGGGAAATATGTGTAGCGGGCCCAAGCGTAATGAAGGGCTATTATAAGCGCCCCGACTTAACCGCCGAAACTATTATTGACGGTTGGTTGCATACAGGAGATATTGGCGAATTAATTGATGGTAAATATTTGAAAATTACCGATCGTAAAAAGGAATTGTTTAAAACAAGTGGTGGGAAATATGTAGCACCGCAACCTATCGAAAACAAAATGAAAGAAAGCCCTTTCATTGAACAAATTGTATTGATAGGGGATAATAAAAAGTTTGTTAGTGCGTTAATAGTTCCAGGATTTTCAAAATTAAAAGAATGGGCAAAACAACACGGCATTGAATTTAAGAGCAACGAGTATATTGCACAACACCCAATGGTGAATGCTTTAATATCGGACGAAGTGGAAGTGTATAACAGGTTTTTTAACCAAGTAGAACAAGTAAAAAAGTTTACTTTGTTGCCGCGTGAATTTACTATCGACAAAGGGGAATTAACACCAAAGCTAAGTGTGAGAAGGAAAAATGTATTAGAAAACTTTGCAAAGGAAGTAGAAGAAATGTATAAGTAATCCTTGTAATATTATTTAGTGAAAGCCCTGTGAGTGAATACTTACGGGGCTTTTAGTTAGCGCTAGCTAAATTATTCATAAGTGTAGGTTGTAATAGTAGTGTCGCATTTAATTAATAGGAACGCATATAATTTATTGCAAAACAGAAAGCTTAAAATTACGAATGCTTCGATGCCAAAAACTTTTCTTTAATAATACTTTGTACTTCTTTTTCTTGAATTTTACTTTCAAGCCAAGAAATAATATCAAGGTACATGAAGGCGCGGCTTTCTAATTTATTTTTTTCAAGTGGCTGAAGCGTGTTCAATAACTCAGCAAAGGATTGTTTAATAATTAATTTTTGTTCAGGCGCATTGGGGTTCGCTGAAACACTTTGAATTGATTTTCTTAAAAAATTAAATAGCACTTCTTCAACGGTACTTAAGTTTTTCATTTTCGCCATAAAACGGTAAACCGATTTAGACAAGTAACTCACCACGTCCATATTGCCAATTTCGTAGTGGGCAATTAAGTGAAGTAAACGCGCATAGCATTGCAAATCATCGCGCAGGTTAAGTTTCCAGTTAATTATTTTATTTAAGTAGTCAATTGATTTTTCGGGTTTGCCCGCGCCAAAATACAGGGAAGCGATTTTGTAGTAAAACACAAGTACACGGTGGCTATCCATGTATAATTCAATTTCTTTTAATTGTGTTTCCATTGCAGGAATCATAGTAAGCCCTTCGCTAAAGCTACCTTCTAAAAAGTGTTTATTAATTTTTGCAATATATAAATAAACAAAGGACTGAATTAAATTATTCTTGTTATTAAGGACAATAGGTGTGTTGCTATAGTCTTCTAAAATAGTAATGGTTTCATTTAATTTTACAAAATTTTTTAAATCAAAATGAGAAGTAATTAAATTGTGCAAGCCTTTTATATATTGCGCAGTTTCCACCATTTTCATGTTTTCTTCTTTATCAAAAAGGTCCACCCATTTTTGACTATACCTATAATGCAATAAAAAATCCTGCGTAATAAAACCATACCAACAATTACATTGGTACCTGTAAAGCCTTTCATAGAAGCCTTTTGAGGACTTAACCAACTCTAAAATGGGGTCTTGCATTAAAGCGTCTAATGCAATCCTGTCCTCTTCGTTGCGTGCATGACCGTGCTGTATATACCAACCATAAAGTTGCAGGGAAAGGTTGGATGTTTTAGCAATTAAAACTAAACGTTCATTTACATTATCAATTTCTTCACTTAATTGTTTAGCGCGGTCTTGTATACTGCGTGTAATATGTAGCGACTCTATTTTCTTTTCTAAAAATAAAACTTGTAATAAATAAGTTACTTGGTTGTTTTGTTTAGTAAGCGCTTTAATTTTTTCAAGCAACCTTAAACTTTGTAAGTATAAACCCTTGTTGTATAAAATTTTAGCATGGTCAAGTTGCTCATGAATTTGCAAATCAATATTCTCGCTTTGCTTTACAATTCTAAGGCTAGACAAAAGCTGGTCGTATAAATGCGCTTTTAGGTTGGACAATTGTTGTTTTTGCAGGGACTCGTTTTTACGCAGTAGTTCGTCCTCGTCGTACTCCTTCATTTTATCAAGGGCATCAAAAAGCTGGACAATTTTCAGGTCAGCCGACGCGGAATTACGCTTCATATATAGTTTGAAGTTGCGTTTCTCGGCCCTTTCAAGGGACTTAACCAAAATAAATAAAGCATCCGTGCTTAAGTTGGGCATCGTAGCTGATTTAAGTTTAAGTTACTGAAAATGAGTAGTTTAATCAAATAATAATATGCTTACACGTTGTAAAATAGCCATAATTATGACTCAAAATACTAGCACATTATGGGTAAATTTATACAATATACGGGCGAAAAGCCCGTTTTGTATCTATAACCTATTCATAATCAAGGTAATAATGTGTCCAGGGATCCCCTAAAAACACAAATAATTACCAAAAATGAATAAAAAACGCATTAACGATGAGTCAAAAGGTTTTCATTTTCGACACCACATTAAGGGATGGTGAACAAGTTCCAGGTTGTAAGTTAAATACAAAGGAAAAACTAGCGCTCGCTTTAAGGTTAGAGGAACTAGGTGTGGACATATTGGAGGCGGGATTTCCTGTTTCAAGTCCTGGCGATTTTGAATCGGTGAACCAAATAGCAAAAGCATTAAAAAATACAGTGGTTTGCGGTTTAACAAGGGCTGTGCAAAAGGACATTGAAGTAGCTGCCGAAGCATTAAAACCAGCAAAGCGATTTAGGATACATACTGGAATAGGTACATCCGATTTACATATAAAATATAAGTTTAATTCAAACAGGGAAGAAATAATTGAACGTGCAGTGAAGGCCGTAACTATGGCAAGGAATTTTACAGACGATGTTGAATTTTATGCCGAAGATGCTGGCCGAACCGATAATGAATATTTAGCAAGGGTGATTGAGGCTGTTGTAAAGGCAGGAGCTACCACCTTAAACATACCCGACACCACAGGTTATTGTTTGCCTTACCAGTATCAAGCAAAAATGGAATACTTGGTAAACAATGTCAAAGGAATTGAAAATGCGGTTTTATCATGCCATTGTCATAACGACCTAGGGTTGGCCACTGCCAATTCAATTGCTGGAGTAATGGGTGGTGCACGACAAATTGAATGTACTATAAATGGTTTAGGAGAACGCGCAGGAAATACTGCATTAGAAGAAGTGGTGATGATATTAAATCAACACAAGGACTTAGGTTATTACACACATATAAATCCTACTTTATTAAATCCAATAAGTAGGGAGGTTTCCGAAATCATGCGCATGCAAGTGCAACCCAATAAAGCCATTGTGGGAGCGAATGCATTTTCACATTCATCAGGAATTCATCAGGATGGTTTTTTAAAGGAAGCGCAAACCTATGAAATTATAAATCCAGCCGAGGTTGGCGCTGAGGATAGTAAAATAGTGCTTACAGCAAGAAGCGGAAGAAGCGCACTAGCGTTCCGTTTGCACAAATTGGGCTATGAATTTACCCGCAACGATATTGACGAGTTGTACGGCATATTTACAGAAGTCGCAGACAAAATGAAAGAAGTAAAGGAAGCCGATTTAATAATAATGGCCGACAACTTTAGCAAAAAATAAATTTGCATTAGTAAAATAATAAAAGCACCTAGCTACTAATAAAACAGCACAATGGGAAATACAATATTTGATAAAATTTGGGACAAGCATGTGGTGAAGAAAATTGAAGACGGTCCATCGGTATTATATATCGACAAGCATTTTATACATGAGGTAACAAGTCCACAAGCATTTAGTGGAATAGAAAAACGCGGCGCGAAATTATTTCGACCAAAACAAATAGTAGCAACAGCCGACCACAATGTGCCTACGCTACATCAGGAATTACCTATTGCCGATGCATTATCACGTTTTCAAGTAGACACACTAATAGACAATTGCAAAAAAAACGGAATTGAATTATATGGCTTAGGACATAAATATCAAGGTATTGTGCACGTAATAGGGCCCGAACTGGGTATTACCCAACCGGGTATGACTATTGTTTGCGGCGACAGTCATACAAGCACACATGGTGCATTTGGTTCGGTAGCGTTTGGCATTGGAACAAGTGAAGTTGAAATGGTATTTGCATCACAATGTATTATGCAAACAAAGCCAAAAGCAATGCGCATAAATATTGAAGGTGAATTGCACAAAGGGGTTGTATCAAAAGATATTATTTTATATATCATAGCAAAAATATCGGCAAGCGGTGCGACGGGTTATTTTGTTGAATATGCAGGGTCTGCAATTCGTGCATTAAGTATGGAAGCGAGAATGACCATTTGTAACATGAGTATAGAAATGGGAGCGCGTGGTGGCATGATAGCACCCGACCAAACTACATTCAATTATATGGAAGGGCGTTTGTTTGCACCAAAGGGAGCCGAATGGGAAGCAAAGCTAGCGCAGTGGAAGGAATTATATACCGACGCCGACGCTAAGTTTGACATGGAAATAAATATCAACGCGCAGGATATTGAACCAATGATCACTTATGGTACTAATCCCGGAATGGGATTATCGGTAACAGGTAAAGTGCCCACATTAGAAAGCATCACCGACCCAACCGAAAAACAAAATTTCGAAAAGGCAATGAAGTATATGGGTTTAACTCCGGGCCAAACATTATTAGGTATGCCAGTACAACATGTGTTTATAGGATCATGCACAAATTCACGTATCGAAGATTTTAGGTTGGTGGCAAGCATTATAAAAGGAAAGCAAAAGGACCCCAATGTAAAAACATTAATTGTTCCAGGCTCACAAGAAGTAGCAAAACAAATAAAGGCAGAAGGCTTAGATAAAATATTTGAAGCAGCGGGTATTGAAATAAGGCAGGCGGGATGTAGTGCTTGTTTAGGAATGAATGAAGATAAAATTCCAGCGGGCGAATATTGTATTAGCACAAGTAACCGAAACTTTGAAGGGCGTCAGGGAGCAGGAGCAAGGACAATGTTAGTAAGCCCATTAACTGCTGCGGCTGCATTGTTAACCGGGAAAATAAGTGATATAAGAACCATGTTAAACTAGTAGCAATAAACTTGTAATAACAAAGAAAAGAAACAAGAAAAGAAAGAAAACAAAAAAAAGAAAAAGTGACTATTAAAAATAGTTGTAAAAAATATTAAAATGCAATCATTACAAAAAATAACAAGCAAGTTTATACCGCTACGTATTGAAAACGTGGACACGGATCAAATAATACCTGCGCGTTTTTTAAAGGCAACTACCAAGGACGGATTTGGTAAAAATTTATTCCGTGATTGGCGCTACGAAAACGACGACGAAACAAAACCAAAAGCTGATTTTGTTTTAAATCAAAAGCAATATACGGGCGCAATATTAGTGGCTGCAAAAAACTTTGGATGTGGTTCTTCACGTGAACATGCTGCATGGAGTATACAAGACTATGGCTTTAAGGTAGTTGTGTCCAGCTTCTTCGCAGACATCTTTAAAAACAATGCATTAAATAATGGCGTGTTACCTGTAACAGTAACAGATGCTTTTTTGCAACAAATATTTGCACAAGGTTCCGACGACACCATAACTGTTGATTTAGAAAAGCAAACTATCACCATTGACAAAACAGGTGCAACGGAAACATTCGACATAAACGCATACAAAAAAACATGTATGCTAAATGGCTACGACGACATTGATTATTTATTAAGCATGAAGGACGTGATAGAAAAATTCGAAGAAACGATAAAATAATTCGATAAAACATTAAGAAAACCAGGTTATGAAAAAGAAAATAGCAGTGATATTGGGCGATGGAATTGGGCCGGAAGTTACGCAGCAATCTATAAAAGTGTTAGACACTATTGCAAAGCAGTACCACCATGAATTTGTTTATGAGCATGCTTTAATGGGAGCCATAGCAATTGACGAAACAGGCAATCCCTTGCCCGACGAAACAGTTAAAATTTGTAAGCAAAACGACGCTATCTTATTTGGCGCTATAGGCGATCCAAAATACGACAACGACCCAACAGCTAAAGTGCGCCCCGAACAAGGTTTATTAAAGTTAAGAAAGGAATTAGGTTTATTTGCAAACATACGTCCTGTAAAAACATATACTTCTTTACAACACCTAACGCCATTAAAAGCAAAAGTATTAGAAGATGTTGATTTTGTAATATTCAGGGAATTAACTGGCGGTATTTATTTTGGTGAAAAAACATTAAGCACCGACGGAATGGTAGCAACCGATAATTGCTCGTATTCTGTAATGGAAATAGAACGAGTTGCGCATTTAGCATTTCAGTACGCGCAAAAGAGAAGAAAAAAATTAACATTGGTTGACAAAGCAAATGTATTAGAAACAAGTAGGTTGTGGAGAAGGACGGTGCAAGCAATGGCAAAGCAATATGAAGATGTAGTAGTAGATTATTTATTTGTGGACAATGCAGCAATGCAAATAATTATAAATCCAGCACAATTTGATGTAGTGTTAACCGAAAATTTATTCGGTGATATTATTAGTGACGAAGCATCGGTGTTAGCAGGTTCATTAGGTTTATTGCCATCAGCCTCTGTTGGGAATACGGTTGCTTTATTTGAACCAATACATGGCTCCTACCCACAAGCAAAAGGCAAGGATATTGCAAACCCAATGGGATCCATACTTTCAGCAGCAATGTTGTTAGATCATTTTGGGCTCACGCACGAAGCTGGTATTGTACGCAGTGCAGTAAACTGGTGTTTAACAAGTGGCTTTGTAACAAAGGACATTGACCCAATGAATAGTTATACCACAACAGCAATTGGTGATTTAGTTTGTGACTATATTGAAAAACAACTACATGGGGAAGGGCATGTGCATCATGAGCGTTTACATAAATCTACCATCATCTAATTAATTAGCGTAAACCAAAATTAGTGTAAAGTAAAAATGGTGTAAACTAACATTCGTGTTAAGGTTAAGAATTAAAACAAGGTTAAATTTAAATTATGGAATTAAATAAATACTCAAAGACAATCACATTGGATCCTACCCAACCAGCAGCGCAAGCTATGTTTTATGGTATAGGATTAACCGACGCTGATTTACACAAAGCGCAGGTTGGTGTTGTGAGTATGGGTTACGACGGTAACACTTGTAATATGCATTTGAATGGGTTAGCGGCCGACATTAAAAAAAGTGTTTGGGAAAATGATTTAGTAGGGTTAACCTTTCACACAATAGGGGTAAGCGACGGAATGAGTAATGGTACCGATGGTATGCGTTATTCATTAGTAAGCCGCGATGTAATTGCCGATTCAATTGAAACCGTTTGTGGTGCACAATATTATGATGCATTAATAACAGTGCCAGGATGTGATAAAAATATGCCAGGTTCAATAATTGCAATGGGACGTTTAAATCGTCCATCTATAATGATATACGGAGGAACCATTGCACCAGGACATTACAAAGGACAGGATTTAAATATTGTATCAGCATTTGAAGCATTAGGACAAAAAATAGCAGGGCAATTAGACGAAGCCGATTTTATGGGTATTGTAAAACATGCTTGTCCAGGTGCAGGAGCCTGTGGCGGTATGTATACAGCAAACACAATGGCATCGGCTATTGAGGCATTGGGCATGAGTTTGCCTTATTCATCATCAAACCCAGCACTAAGCGCCGAAAAGCAACAAGAATGTAGTGATGCAGGAAAAGCTATTCGGTTGTTATTAGAAAAAGATATTAAGCCAAAAGATATTATGACGCGCAAAGCATTTGAAAATGCAGTCGCGGTAATCATGGTATTGGGTGGAAGTACTAATGCAGTGTTGCATATGATAGCAATGGCAAAAAGTGTTGGAGTAAGTTTCACACAGGACGATTTCCAAACTATAAGCGATCGCATTCCAGTGTTAGCCGATTTCAAACCATCCGGAAAATATTTAATGCAAGACTTACACCAGTATGGTGGCGTGCCAGCGGTAATGAAATATATGTTGGCGCAAGGTTGGTTACATGGTGAGTGTTTAACGGTAACAGGAAAAACAATTGCCGAAAATTTAGCAAGCGCACCCGACTTAGATTTTACAAAACAGGATATAATTTATCCCAAAGAAAATCCAATAAAAGCAACTGGCCACTTACAAATATTATACGGCAATTTAGCAACAGGTGGAAGTGTTGCAAAAATATCAGGGAAGGAAGGTGATATGTTTGTAGGACCAGCGCGTGTTTTTGATGGCGAACATGCATTAATTGCTGGAATAAATTCTGGAAAAATACAAAAAGGAGATGTAGTAGTCATAAAAAATGTAGGACCAGTAGGTGCACCAGGTATGCCTGAAATGTTAAAACCAACATCGGCAATAATAGGGGCAGGTTTAGGAAAATCGGTGGCTTTAATTACGGACGGACGTTTTAGCGGAGGCACACATGGCTTTGTGGTAGGACATATCACCCCCGAGTCCTACAAGGGTGGGTTAATTGGGTTAGTCGAAGACAATGATGTAATTGAATTAAATGTCCCAGCACGGAAAATGACATTGCGCGTAAGTGAGGAAATTATTGCAGCACGCCGTGCAGCACAACCAGCACCTGTGTTAAAAGCAACTAATGGTGTACTATGGAAATATGCAAAGTTGGTTAAAGATGCAAGTGAAGGATGTGTAACGGACGAGGCCTAAAAAAAACGACTAGGTTTAAAAAGTATAAAAAGGATTTTTATGGAAACAATAACAAAGGCTACAGAAGAAGTAAAAGAACTCACTGGTTCACAAGCCGTATTGGAGGCTTGTATTGCAGAAGGAGTCGATATTATTTTTGGCTATCCGGGTGGCGCTATCATGCCAATATATGATGCACTATATGACTATAAAGAAAAGTTACAACATATATTAGTACGCCACGAACAGGGTGGAATACACGCTGGACAAGGGTATGCGAGAACCTCAGGAAAAGTGGGTGTAGTATTTGC
>CANHAE010000019.1 GCA_947458915.1 Bacteroidota bacterium | reverse complement strand
TAGGTTTATTCCAAATCCTGCACTAAAACCATTCATGAAATTTTGTTGGTTATCGACATTTAATTCAAACCTACGTATAAAATTGTAGCCAAGATTAAGTTCAACTTGTTCCCCTATAAAAAAAGCACTTCCAATTACTAAATGATTAAATATATTTTTGGTGCTGCTAGGGCGCTTCGTGCCTTCTTGATTTGAAAAAGTAGAATCATAATATAAATTATTCCACACGGACATACGTTCAGCTGTTAGAGAAAATTGAACTGGCGCGTTTTCTAATTTCTTAGTCCACCCAATAATTACATTAAAGGGTAACTCTTCTTTTTGTAAATAAGATTTTGTCTGTACTCCAATATTTTTCACAAGTATACTTGCATTGGATAATTCACTTGGCGCACTATACACTAAACCAATATCAAAGGCAAGCCCGTTTGATTTATACGCTCCGTAGTTTGACTGTATTAGTTTTAAGGACGTCCCTATTTGGAAATTTTGAATATAGCTTGTTGCCAAAGAAACTTGCACTGCGTAATCGTTTGGTTTAATTAAGCCCAAATCATTACCAACAATATCCCGCACTTGAATGCTGCCGTAATCCATATAATGTAAACCCCATCCCAATACAATATTTTTTTTATTCCAATAATGAGCACCACTAAAATCGTATTGTTTTATTGAAGCATAATAAGGTTTGATACTAACATGCAAATCTCCATCCATTGTGTTTTCCAACAAAGCGGGATTAAACATAGCCAACCCTAAATCATTTTTTGTAGAAATATTTACGCCCCCTAAGGCAGTCGCTTTAGCACTGTATGGAAGTTGCAGAAAATTATAAACCGCATTGCCTGCAGTGGTTTGTGCTGATGCATTCATCCCCTGCATTAAAAGCGAAAAACCAAAGGCCATAAAAAACCCTAGCTTTTGCCAACTATGATAAAACTTCCTCATAGGACAAAGCTAGGGTTTGAATGTGTCATAACAAACTTAAACTAATGCTAAGTCAAGTACTTGTAGCATATTTTTTACATAATGAAACTGAAGTCCCTTAATAAAGGCTTGGTCAATTTCGTTCACATCTTTTTCATTTTGCCAGCACATTATTATTTCTTTCATCCCAGCCCTTTTAGCCGCTAGTATTTTTTCTTTAATTCCTCCAACTGGTAACACCTGGCCTCGAAGGGTTATTTCCCCTGTCATAGCCAAATATGGTTTCACCTTTCTTCCCGTAAAAGCAGAAGTCAAGGCAGTTAACATAGTTATACCAGCACTAGGACCGTCCTTAGGAACTGCTCCTTCAGGAACATGCACATGGATGGTTTTTGTATTAAACAAACTAGGGTCAACACCTATTTTTTTAGCATTGGCTTGTAAATACGTGAGTGCGGTTGTTGCACTTTCCTTCATTACATTACCAAGGTTACCCGTTAATTTCATTTCTCCTTTACCGTCCGCCAACAATACTTCAATAAATAAAATATCCCCTCCTACATAGGTCCAAGCCAAACCAACAGCCACACCGGGCATATTTACCGTTTTGTAAATTTCATTACTATACTTAGGCTGTCCTAATATTTTAATAATATCCGATTTAGTAACGGTAGGCTTTACCTTGTGCTTATACGCCAATTCCTTAGCCTCATAACGCATAATAGATGCTAACTGGCGATCCAATTCACGCACCCCGCTTTCTCTGGTATAGTCCTCAATAACTTTCTCTAATACATTGTCCTGTACTTTAAAATTAATTTTATCTAAGCCGTGGGCGGTTTTTTGTTTCGGTAATAAATGCCTTTTGGCTATTTCTACTTTTTCTTCAATTGCATAACCACTTAAATCAATAATTTCTAGCCTATCTCTTAAGGCAGGTTGAATACGACTAATGTCGTTCGCTGTCGCAATGAATAATGTTTTACTTAAATCGTATTCGGTTTCAAGGTAGTTATCGTAGAAAGAATTGTTTTGTTCGGGGTCCAACACTTCAAGTAAAGCAGAAGAAGGATCCCCTCTTTGGTCCGCACCAATTTTATCTATCTCGTCCAGTATCATTACTGGGTTGGAAGTTTTAACTTTTCTAAGGCTTTGAATAATACGCCCAGGCATTGCACCAATATATGTTTTACGATGACCTCGTATTTCACTTTCATCGTGTAAGCCCCCTAAGCTAACCCTTATATATTTACGACCTATAGCGTGGGCTATTGATTTACCTAATGATGTTTTACCAATTCCCGGAGGGCCTATAAAACATAAAATAGGACTTTTCATATCGCCCTTCAATTTCAGTACAGCTAAATATTCCAAAATACGGTTCTTTATTTTGCCCATACCATAGTGGTCAGCGTCCAATACTTTCTTCGCATTTTTTAAGTCATAGTTGTCGTCGGTATGTTCATCCCAAGGCAAATCCAATAATAAATCAAGATGATTGTACACCACTGAATAATCGGGGGTGCTTGGGTGCATCCTTTCGAGTTTCTCTAAACCGTTTTGGAATAATTTTTTTGCGGTTTCTGGCCACTTCTTGTTTTCCGCCTTCTTCTTCATTTCCACTACTTCGCGGTCATTTGAATCCCCACCCAATTCATCCTTTATACTTTTTAGTTGTTGTTGTAAAAAGTAATCACGTTGTTGCTTATCAATCTCAGTTCTGGTTTTGTTGGCAACCTTATTCTTAAGTTCAACAAATTGAAGTTCTTGTTGTAAGAATTTTATTAGCTTTTCAGCCTTTAACGTAATATTATTTTCTTCTAATAGGCCTTGCTTATCAGGCAATTCAACGTTTAAATTACTGCTAACAAAATTAATTAGGAATAAAGGACTATCAATATTCTTCAATATCATAGTAGCTTCAGAAGGAAAATTAGGAGAAAGCTGTATAATTTGAGCAGCCAAGTCCCTAATGGTTGACAAGTGTGCTTGGAAATTTTGGTCTTCTTTATCTACTTTTTCTTCTATTAATACTTTTATTTCTGCCTTGAAAAAAGGGTCTTCCTCCTTCATAGCTAATAATTCAAAGCGATTTTTACCTTGAATAATAATTGTAGTCCCCCCGTCCTGCATCTTAATCATTTTAACGATTTTAGCAACGGTGCCAATTTTACATAAATCGGCCGGACCAGGGTCTTCAATATTCCCGTCCTTCTGTGATACCACCCCAATGTATTTGTCCTTATTAAAAGCAGCCTTAACCGCCTGAATACTTTTGTCCCGTCCAACTGTAATTGGAATTACCACCCCTGGGAACAAAACTGTATTACGTAAAGGCAAAATAGGTATTAAAGAATCAATTACAAGCTCAGGCTCATTTTCTACATCTTGTTCATTAAAGGAGAATAAAGGAATAAACTCATTATCCTCTTCTTCCCCTTTAATTAAAAATTTATTCATCATGCTGTATTATTTAAAAAGTCAAAATGACATAGCCAAGGCACAAATAAACCCTTGAGTAAGTCTACAGTGTATAGGCAATATTAATGCCAAAAATGATCATATAGGGGCAAAAAAAATCCTCCCGATATGCGGGAGGACCTTCTTGCAAGAAGTTATAAAACTTATAGTCTTAATTACTTAGTTGCAGCAGCAGAATCAACTACAGCAGTTGAATCAGCAACAACAGCAGCAGAATCAGTTGCAACAGCAGCTGTATCAACAGTTGCAGCAGCAGAATCAGTTGTAGCTTCAGTAGAAGCACCACCACAAGCAGTTAATGCAGCGATAGCGAAAATTGCGAATACTTTTTTCATTTTGGTTTGTTTTAAAGTTTGGTATCAAAAATACGTTGGCGAAGATAAAGTTTAGGTCTAAAATAACCAAATTTTAACTAAACTTTATTTTTGGGGCCTTTTAACCCTATGATTGGGCAGTTTATTTGTATTACTTTTTTCTAAAATATATCCTTACCGGCACCCCTGTAAAGTTAAAGTTGGCCCTAACCTGATTTTCGAGATAATTCCTGTATGGCGTCTTAACGTCGTCAGGGAAATTGGTAAAGAAGGCAAAACTTGGAACCCTTGTAGGAAGCTGAGACACGAACTTGATTTTTATCACATGTCCTCTAACCACTGGCGCCTGATACTTAGAAATAGCCTTTAACATAATATCATTCAACTTAGAGGTAGGTATTTTACGGTGTTTGTTATCAAAAACATCTAAAGCCAACTCAATAGCCTTAAAAATACGTGTTTTCTCTACTGCCGATATAAATAAGACAGGCACATCTGTAAAAGGTGCCAGTTTGTCCTTTAATGTTTTCTCATAATCACGGGCTGTATTAGTTTCCTTTGTGATCAAATCCCACTTATTTACCAAAACTACAATACCCTTCCCTTTTTTAGCAGCAAGGCTGAAAATACTTAAATCCTGGGCGGTTACCCCCTTAACAGCATCAATAACCATTAAACACACATCAGCTTCATCCATAGCACGAATAGCTCGTATAACAGAATAAAATTCTAAATCATCCTTCTCTTTATTCTTTCTTCTTATACCTGCTGTATCAATTAAAATAAATTCTTTTTGGAACATATTGTAATGAGTATGAATGGTATCGCGTGTGGTACCTGCAATATCACTTACAATTGTTCTGTCTTGTCCAATCA
Organism: Bacteroidota bacterium; assembly: GCA_947458915.1. Taxonomy (GTDB): domain Bacteria; phylum Bacteroidota; class Bacteroidia; order Chitinophagales; family Chitinophagaceae; genus Sediminibacterium. Next base: position 21,930 of record CANHAE010000019.1, on the reverse strand, counting down.
TTGCATTTAACAAAGAAGACTTGCCCACATTCGGTTGCCCGATAATAGCAATTTTAGGAATAGCTGGTACTTCTTCTGGTTCAGCACCTTCTGGAAGGTCTTCATCTATTACTTTTACAGGTTCGTCCTTCATACCATCGGTGATGGCGTCCAATAACTCTCCAGTGCCACTACCTGAAATAGCACTCACGAAAAAATTGTGCTCGAATCCCATACCATAGAACTCGGTACCTTCCAAAGCCCTAGTTGAATTGTCTACTTTGTTTACACAAACATACACAGGCTTAACACTTCTTCTAAGCATATCAGCCATTGCAGCATCTAAATCTGTTAAACCTACAGCAGCATCTACCATAAAAACAATTGCATTTGCTTCATCAATAGCTATTCTAACTTGCTTTCTAATTTCAGTTTCGAACATATCCTTAGAATCAGGCACGAAACCACCTGTATCAATTACATTAAAGGACTTTCCATTCCAATCGGTAATACCATATTGACGGTCTCTTGTAACACCGCTAATATCGTCAACAATTGCTTTACGCTCTTCCAAGAAACGGTTAAACAAAGTGCTTTTCCCTACGTTAGGCCTTCCAACAATAGCCACTGTATAACTCATAATAATCTTAATTTAATATTCAAATAAACTATCTTAATTAATTAATAATCAATACATTAAATGCATTAACCTTTAATTACTCTTAATACCCAAACTCTTTTAACTTAGTGTCGTTGTCTCTCCACTTAGGCTTCACTTTAACGAACAGCTCCAAGTAAACCTTTGCGCCTATAAAGGCTTCAATATCCTTTCTTGCTAAACTACCTATCTCCTTAATCATCTTACCTCCCTGTCCTATAATAATCGCCTTCTGTGTCTCTCTATTTACTACAATATCGGCCTGTATTTTAGTTAGAAGTGGTTGTTCCTTAAACGAATTTACCAAAACAGCTGTATGGTAAGGAATTTCCTCCCCAAACAATTGGTATATCTTTTCACGGATCATCTCGCTCACAAAGAACTTAGTAGGCATATCACTTAAATCCTCTTGATCAAAAAACGGGTGTCCTCCCTCAGGAATAAGCTCAAGTATAACTTTCATTAACCTTTCTATATCACTGATATTCAATGCGCTAATAGAAATAATTTTTGTACAATACGGTTTTGTACTAAAGTATGTGTTCGCTTCTTTTACCCTACCAGCAACAGCTAAGTCGGATTTATTCATCACCACTATACAAGGCACTTTTAGTTTTAACGCACTAAACATGGCGTCTATTTCGTCAAAATCATCTCTCACATCTACCATCAATAATCCTAAATCAGCATCTTCCAACGCCGATTTAACTGCTCCCATCATCTTCTCATGCAGCTTATATTTAGGGTCAATGATGCCTGGAGTATCCGAAAAAATAACTTGGTATTCGTCCACCTTGTTCAAAAAGGCCTTAATCCTATGGCGCGTAGTTTGTACTTTGGAGGACACAATAGCCATCTTCTCGCCCATAATGGCGTTCAGTAAAGTGCTTTTACCAGCGTTTGGCCTACCAAATATGTTTACAAACCCTACTTTCATGCCTTTCTATTAATTTGTTCTGCTTTAACAATGCAAAGTTACAATAAAAAAAAATCCGCTCTCGATATGAAATCGGGAGCGGGATTATGTTGCGAGGGAAGGGATCGAACCTCCGACCTTCGGGTTATGAGCCCGACGAGCTACCGCTGCTCTACCTCGCGATGTTTGGAGGGCAAAGGTAGGACAATATTAGTTCTTGGCAAAGTTTATTGGTAAGAATATTAAAGTTCGGTATTGCAATTATATCCTAGAACCATTTGTCTAGTATCTATATTTAACGCTAGAAGCCCCAGTTGAACTTATTTCTTTAGCTTTTGCAGTTCCTTTATAATTGATACTACTTGCACCGGATGCATGCGCTTTTAATAATTGAGTGACGTTTAAATTTACACTACTCGCTCCTGAAACATCTGCTTTGGCACCTTTCGTAACTAAATTATATAATTTAGCCTCACTCGCCCCTGATGCTTCTAACACAAGGTCGTCCGTAGTTCCGTTTAATTCTACATCACTTGCTCCTGAAATATCCATAAATAAATTAATAGCTTTTAACGCTCCTTTGTAGTCACTTGCTCCTGAAATAGTCAAGGACAAATTATCCACTTCAAAATCACCTTTAAAATCAGAGGCGCCAGATAATTTAATTTTCATTTTTGGTGTTTCTACTTTATCAACTAACCTAATATTACAAGCACCTGATGCAGTTAATGCATTTAATTCTTTTACACTTATATATGCTTTGGCCTTATAATCTCGCCATTTTTTCCAATTATACCAGCTATCATTTTCCTCCATTCTTATAATTAATGTTCCCTCAACGACTTCAGTTACAATTTGGTTCCTAATTTCTACACTGTTTGCACTAACAGCAACTTCATTGTTACCTGATTGGGTGATATACAAATCAATAGCATTTGAAACTTTAATAGCATTAAAGGCTGTAACATTTCTTTTTTGAACATTTTCGTCATAAATAATTCCTACTTTTTGTTGTGCTTCAGCTGTATAGCCTACAAATAGCATTAATGCCAAGATTAACTTTTTCATGTTTTTCGTGTATTTATTCTGTAAAACGATAGTCAGTTGATAAAGTTACACATGAACTTATAAAAAATAACATTAATTTCGTTTCGTCCTCGGGGTGCTGTAAAAAGCTGAGATAAAACCCGTTGAACCTGAACAGGGTAATTCCTGCGAAGGGAAGGTACTGCACCGTTCGTGCACTTCTCATAGCTTATTATTCCTGTTCCCAGTATCATTTTTTTGAAACAAGTAAACTTTAGTTATGACTAAGTTATTGGGAACATTGGCCACTTTTTTAATGGTTGCACCTGTTTTGGCGCAACAACCAAAGCAATCCCTTGCTAAACGGGACAGTATTAATCAATTTACCGACAGTATTAGGAGCTTGCCTCCACTAGAAGTTAAAAGTATTCGTGTGGGTGATAATAGCCCTTTTGCAAAAACCAATATTAGCAGGGCTAGTATTGCGCAAGTAAATTATGGGCAGGATTTGCCTTTCTTAGTGCAGAATACCCCATCTGTTGTGGTGCATTCTGACGCTGGCACTGGTGTAGGTTATACCGGTATTCGAATTCGAGGAACCGATGGCACTAGGATAAATGTTACATTAAATGGCATCCCCTATAACGATGCCGAAAGTAGTATGACCTATTTAGTAAACTTACCTGATTTTAGTGCTAGTGTAAATAGTATTCAAATACAAAGGGGCGTGGGTACTTCAACAAATGGCGCGGGTGCATTTGGAGCAACAATGAATTTGTCAACCAATGACTATAAACCAAATGCCTTTTTGACTTTTAATAACAGTGTAGGTTCTTTTAATAGTTTAAAAAACAATATACAATTTGGAACAGGCCTATTAAAAAATAAATTCACTTTTGATGGCAGGTTAAGTAAAATTACAACTGACGGCTATATGGATAGGGCAACTAGTGATTTAAAATCTTTCTTCTTAAGTGGTACTTATTGGGGAGATAATTCATCACTAAGGTTAAACGTATTTTCGGGTAAAGAAAAAACGTATCAGGCTTGGTATGGTGTGCCAGAAGAATTGTTAGCAACCAGCCGAACTTATAACCCTGCTGGTATGGAAAAAGAAGGAACTCCTTATGATAACCAAACAGACAATTATACACAAACCCACTATCAATTATTTTATAATAAAGAAGTGCACCCGTTTTTAAAATGGAGTACTGCCCTATTCTTAACAAAGGGGCACGGTTATTACGAGGAATACAAAGCTGCAGTAAATTTAAATGACTTTGGTATAACTAGCTATGGCAATGACCCTTACAATATTATTCGAAGAAGATGGTTGCAAAATAGTTTCTTTGGGCAAATTGCTTCCCTTAGTTTTGAAAAAGGTAAAAACGCGCTCATAGTTGGTGGCGGATGGAGCAGGTATGATGGCGACCATTTTGGCACATTGCCTTTCCCTAATTTAATCCCTTTAAAATCGGAGTATGTATACTATAGCAATGAGGCAACTAAAAAAGATATCAATATATATGCAAAGTGGCAATACCAATTAACCAAAAAGCTAAATAGTTTTATTGACGTACAATATAGAAATGTAACACATACTATGAATGGCTTTGATAAAACACCTGCCTTAGTAATTAATGGAAAATTTGGATTCTTTAATCCTAAAGCCGGGCTAAGTTATATAAATGGTAACGTAACTTATTATACGAGTATAGCTGTTGCACACAAGGAACCAAACAGAGACGATTTTGAAATAGGTATAACGCAACAACCTAAGCAAGAAATTATGTACGACTGGGAAACTGGCATTAATGCTAAGTATACTAATTTTACATGGAGTGCAAACATTTACTATATGCAGTATAAGGACCAGTTAGTATTAACTGGGAAAATAAATGATGTAGGTGCCTATACAAGAACAAATGTGCCCGATAGTTATAGGGCGGGTATTGAATTAGAAGCTACCTGGAAAATGAATAAACAATTTAGCACCAGTGGGAACATTACATTTAGTAAAAATAAAATTGCAAAATTTACTGAATACTTCGACGACTATGATACCTATTTACAACAGGCTATTCAACATGAAAATACCGACATTACACTTTCCCCAAATACTACAGCTGTTCATAATTTAAATTGGGTACCCAGTGAAAAATGGCAGTTAACTTTTTCAAGTAAATATGTTTCCAAACAATACCTTGATAATACACAAAACGAAAGCAGAATTTTAAAAGCTTATTTCTTAAACGACTTAAACACTAGCTTTAAGCTTTTTAATAAACAGCATTGGGGCGCTAACTTACAATTTTATGTAATTAATATTTTTGACAAATTATACGAACCAAATGGTTATACCTATAGTTATGTAAGTGGTGGAACTACCATTACTTCGAATAATTATTTCCCAATGGCTGGTAGAAATTATTGGTTAAGTTTGAAAATTGATATTAAGTAAACCCAATAAATTGGAACCTTTAGGATTTAAATAATTATTATTAAAAAAGGGGGAACGAAATTTCGTGTCCCCCTTTTTTATACAAGGTTTTATCAGCTAAAAAGGTTACTTATTATCTACCTTTTTAATAAAGTTAATAAGCCCAGTAAAATACGTTTGTTGGTCATCATACATAGACATATGTGATCCCTTAGGACAATATAAGTATGTGCCATTTTGTACTCCCTTCGCCATAGCTTCCATTGCTTTGGGATCCATAGTATCAAATTCACCACCAATACTTAAAGTAGGTACTTTTATTTTAGGCAAATCAGCTTTGCGATCCCAGTTTTTCAAAACAGCGTCACCTACAACACCAAATTCAGAAGGGCCTTGCATTCTTAAATATAAAGGATAATTTATTCTAGCAAATGCACGAACAACAGGGTTAGGCCAATTATTGACAGGCATCCTAATTACATGCTGCGGATAATAGTAGTCATTAATTAATTTTAAATACACAGGATTTGTGTAATCGCCTTTTGATTCAAAAGCACGAATTTGACTAAGAATTTCTTTTGGTAACTGTGGGCCTAACACTTCATTTGCATATTTTACATAATCAGGTATAGAAGGCACCATATTTGAAATAATAAGTCCTTTTAAATTTTGCTGATATTTTAAAGCATATTCTGTCGCCAATATCCCTCCCCAGGAATGACCTAGTAAAAAGAAGTTTGTAGAATCCATGCCTAAAGCTTTTCTAACTGTTTCAACTTCTTCTACAAATCGTGGGATATTCCATAAACTTGTATCATTTGGATTGTCGGAATATGCCGACCCTAATTGATCGTAATAATAATATTCAATACCTTCTTGAGGTAAAAAAGAATCAAAACATTCAAAGTATTCATGCGTAGCGCCTGGGCCACCATGTAATAACAATACTTTTATACGAGGATTATTTCCAACACGTTTAGTCCAAACATTAAAAGTGCCTTTAGCAGTCTCAATTGGGATCATCTTTACACCACCCGTTGCAATATCCGTTCTGCCTGTTGTGTCATAATAACTAGCATTGGAATTTTGATTGCTAAAATTGCACGATGAAATACACAATCCCAATAGTACAATAAATAAAAAAGTCCATTTCATTTTAAAGCATTTAAAAAGTAAATAAATAAGGTAAACTACCCAGGAAACTTTTCCTGCCAAGCCAACATACCACCAGTTACGTTAACCACATTCTTAAAACCATAAGGCTCTAACATAAGGCAAGCCTGCCCACTTCGGTTGCCGCTTCTGCAGTATATATAAACTAATTCATCCTTTAAGTGCTCAATTTCGTCTAACTGAAGGGATTGTACTAAACCAAGTGGCATTAATTGACCACCAATGTTAAATGCAGCATGTTCATGAGGTTCACGCACATCTAATAAATTCAATTGCTCCCCTGCATCTATTTTTGCTTTTAATGCTTCTACTGTAATTGTTTGCATAACCTGTATTTAATGTGTTATAAATTTAATTAACTGAATCACGTTTTGTAATCACTGGCGCAACTTTGTCTATTACTATATCAATAGCCCCACCCTGCATTGCGGTATTCTTTTTAGGCATCCCTAAAGAATCTAATTCACTTGAATAAGGGCTTGGACTTTGACTAACCACAAAAGCAGTCGCCGTGTCCTGTATACTTGTATTTGAACTAATTACTCCCATTGACATTCTCATACTAGCCAACTTCGCCTTTGCCATATTAACAGTCATTCCAACTAAATCAGGCACTTCAAATACCATTGACACTCCACCATCTCCCACCTGAAAATCAATAACAGTACCAGACGATATTTTAGCCCCAGGTGCAACGGGTTGCCCATTCACTAATTGGTCAATAATAACATTTTTATTTCTATCCGATACCATGCTAATACTACCCATTCTTAACCCTAATACTTTCAAATAGGTTTCAGCACTTTTAAGAGAAAAGCCAACTAAGTTTGGCATATCAACTTGAGGTGCAACAATTCTATTAATGGTCAAATACACAGTTCTTCCCTTTTTAACAATCTCATCTCCTTCTGGAGTTTGTCTTAATACCCCATTACGTGCTAAGGTGTCTACATAAATAGAATCTTGTAATACCACATCAAAACCTAAAGCGGTTAAATTTTTTTGGGCTGCTACAACATCAAGGCCAACCACACTTGGCACTTTCTCAGTCTTACCATTCCCTGTTATCCAACCTAAGGAAAAGAAAAACAATACAATTAAAATCACAACGGCACCAATACCTATTAAGATATTCATCCAAAGGGGCTTTTTTAATAATTTATCGATTGCTTCCACTTTTTACTATTTAGTTTTTGTGAGAAATTGAAAATTCATGTAAAGTATCTTCAATAATTGCACCATAAAAATCGGTTAAGCTCCAACCTAATGCACGCACCTGCTGAGGAATTACACTCGCCTCACTTTGGCCTGGGACAGTATTCACTTCAAGCATATATGGCTTTGCTGCTGCTTCATTATAAATAAAATCTACACGCACTACTCCCCTGCAATTTAATGTCGCATATACATTTTTTGCTGCATCAATTAATGCTTGTTGCATTGTTTCGGTAAGTACAGCGGGAGTTATTTCTTCGCTTTTCCCTTGGTATTTTGCTTCGAAATCGAAAAATTCATTTTGTGTTTTTATTTCAGTAATTGGCAAAACAGTGGTTGTTCCCTTTGATTTAAAAACGCCTATTGTAAACTCTCTTCCACTAATAAATTCTTCTACTAGTACCTGCGTGTCTTCGTTAAACGCTTTTTCAAGTGCCGGAACTAATTCTTCCATTGTATTTACTTTGCTAATCCCTAAACTACTGCCCCCATTATTAGGTTTAACAAAAAAAGGTAAGTTTAATCGCGCTAAAATTGTTTCTGGACTAGTTGGGGTTTCCTTAAATAAATGAAGGGACTTTGCAACACCTACACCACCGAACCCTGCTACAGCAACAGTAAATCTTTTATTAAAAGTTAATGCCGAGGTTGCGGTATCACAACTAGTGTAAGGCATGCCTATTAAATCAAAATAGCCTTGCATTTTACCATCTTCTCCTGGAGTACCGTGTATACACATTAAAGCGACATCAAAATTTATTTTCACACCCCCTTCTTCAATACTAAAGTCGGCCTTATTAACTGCAACTTCTTCGCCAATAATATTTTCATACCACCAACCAGTTGGATGTATATCAATTAAGTAAACGTCGTATTTATTCTTGTCTAATGCGCCAAATACTGTCTTGGCGCTTTTGTAGCTAATTTGCGCTTCTGAACTTAACCCTCCTGTTACTAATGCCACCTTTTTTTTCATCGAGTATAATTTTTACAATTATATGAATAGAAACAATAATTGATGCTCCTAAATATAGGACTTTATAAAAAAGAATATCTTTCAATATAGTTAAAATAAAAAAAGGGAAATAAATTTCCCTTTTTTTATTTCTTTAAACGCAAACTAAGCGTGTAATTTCTCCTTCTTAGCTAACAAAACGTCTACCGTTTCTTGGTATACGTCATCATGTACGCAACAGTCCACTGGACATACTGCAGCACATTGTGGCTCCTCATGGAAACCTTGACATTCTGTACATTTGTTTGCTGTAATATAGTAGGTGTCACTTGCTACTGGCGCAAGTCTTTGAGCTGCGTCAACTGATGTGCCATCTAATAAAGTGAACGCTCCTTTTACTGTTGTTCCGTCGGCCATTGCCCATTCAACACCACCTTCGTAGATAGCGTTATTAGGACATTCTGGTTCGCAAGCTCCACAGTTAATACATTCATCGGTGATTTTAAGTGCCATAAAAATAATTTAAAAATTAGTGACGTACTTTTGCCTTACAAAGATATAGCACCCACATGAACATACAAGCAAGAATTAGTCATTTTTTTACCTTAGGAGCAACCTATTTAGCCCCCGAAAACCCTGTATTTCAAGAAGTAAAATGGAAGGCGAATAATCAAAACTCATGGTTTTTACCCGAATTCATTGACGAATCTGTGAACCAAATTCGTAACCAATTCTTGCAAACAGAAGCCTTGAAGCAGTGGGCAAGCTTATATCCTTCCCTTTCTAACACCCTAACGGGAAAAAAGGTGGGCATAGTTATGGCTGGGAATATACCAATGGTAGGCTTTCATGACTTGCTTAGTACCCTTTTAGCAGGACATACTGCCGTGGTAAAATTGTCCAGCAAAGACACTGTGTTAATGGAATATGTGATTCATTCCTTACAAGCCATTGATCCTGCTTTCAAGGAACTAATTATTCAACAAGAACAACTTAAAAACTGTGATGCCTATATTGCCACTGGAAGTAATAATACAGGTTTGTTCTTTGAACAATACTTTGGCAAGTATCCTAACATTATTCGCAAGAACAAAACCTCTGTTGCCGTCCTTGATGGTGGTGAAACCGAGGCGGAACTTGCCTTACTTGCCGACGATATGATGCTTTATTTTGGCATGGGATGTAGGAATGTGACGCAAGTATGGGTGCCTAAAGGATATGATTTTATTCCATTGTTGGATGCACTTAAAAGATATACTTACCTAGCCGACCTACATAAGTTTAAGCATAATTATGACTATCAGTTGGCTTTATTGCTAATGAACCGACAATTTTACATGGATGCAGGTGGTATTTTATTGAGCGAGAACGCTTCTCCATTTGCAGCAATCTCGCAAATTCATTATCAATTTTATGATGAACAATCACCTGTTGTAATTAATACAACGGATGTGCAATGTGTGGTTGGTAAGAATGGGTTGCCCTTTGGAAGCCTTCAAAAACCAACCCTAAGCCAATACGCCGACGGGGTGGATACCTTGTCCTTCTTAGCTGCATTATAAACGAATATTTTCGTAAATATTTTGTTAAACCTTCAATTTGATTTTGTGACATAATTACAGCTTTGTTACTTTGCAATACCATTGGTATACCTTTTGTAATTTCAAAACCAAACCATACTTAAAATTAACTGATATGAACTTGAATTTTAAAAACGTACTAGCCATTATTAGTATTAGTGTTTTTACATCCATTATGAGTGTTTGGGGATATAGTAAACTAACAAACACAACCAGTTCTTTTGATAACGATGGCAAGTTGCCTTCCAATTATGCCAACTTTTTTAACGGTAATGCGCCTTCCGCAACGGTAGATTTCACCCCTGCAGCAAATACAGCTTCTCCTGCAGTTGTTCACATTAAAACCAAAACAAACGCTAAACGTGTCGAGAACAATAATCAACAAAGACAAAGAAATCCATTTTTTGACTTTTTTGGAGAGGAAGATTTTGGCGATATTTTTGGTGGACCTCGAATTATCCCAGAACAAAAAGCAAGTGGCAGTGGTGTTTTAATTACGGCCGATGGATATATTGTAACCAATAACCACGTAGTAAAAGGAGCCGATGAAATTAATGTTACCCTAACGAATAAAAAAACATACAAAGCAAAAGTAATTGGCACGGATGCAAGCAGTGATATTGCTGTAATAAAAATAGAAGCGGCTGGATTACCTTACCTGGTATATGGAAATAGCGATGAAATAAAATTAGGACAATGGGTACTAGCTATTGGCTATCCGTTGAATTTGGATGTTACCATTACAGCTGGAATTATAAGTGCAAAAAATCGTTCAATTGATATTAACTCAAGACAAAGCGACCGCCCTGTAGAATCGTTCTTGCAAACTGACGCTGCCGTTAACCAAGGTAATAGCGGTGGAGCATTGGTTAATACTAGTGGTGAATTAATTGGTATTAATTCTGCGATTGCATCTCCTACTGGTTCGTATGCAGGATACTCATATGCTATTCCCGTAAATATTGTTAAGAAAGTGGTTACCGACCTTGTAAAATTCGGGACAGTACAACGAGCATACTTAGGTATTAGTTACGCGAAAGAAGGATTAACCGAAGAAGATATTAAAAAATTAGAATCCGACTTAAATACAAAATATAAAGATGGTGATGGATTGTTGATTACAGATGTACTTGACGGAGGGGCTGCAAAAGCTGCTGGTATAAAAGCAGGGGATGTACTTACAAAAATAAATGGTGTGGAAATTAAAACGTCCCCTGAATTACAAGAACAAGTTTCTAAATACAAGCCAGGTGACAAAATCACAATAGTAGTAAAACGCGGTAGTAAGGATTTGCCTATTTCTGTTATTATGAAAGCAAAACTAGGTGTTACCGATTTAGCAAAAAGCAGTAAAGTTGGGGAAAAACTAGGAGGCAAATTAGAAACAGTTGACAAAGCCATTGCCGAAAAGTATGACTTAGACGGTGGTGTTGTGGTAAAAGAATTAGGTGCCGGAATTTTAAGTAAAAGTAAAATTGAAAAAGGATTCGTAATCACTCATTTAAATGAGAAGCCTGTAAAAAATGTAGAAGAATTTTACGAAGCATTGAAACAAGTATCAACTAGTTCAGTGAAATTATCCGGAATATACCCGGGCTACTTTGGAAACTATGCGTTCATTTTGAATTTGAATGAATAAAATAGCTGAAAGAAAAATTTACTAAAAATGCTCCCAATTTTGGGAGCATTTTTAGTTTAACTATCATTCAATTCGTATTACGTATTATTTGATTTTCATTTTTTGCCAAATAGCATCCTTTTCTTCGAGGCTCAAAACCGCCAAATCTAACCCATTTTCTTTTGCATATACTTCCATTAATTCAAAGCGGTGCTTAAATTTCTTATTGGTTTTTTCTAAGGCAGTTTCTGGATCAATCTTTAAAAAGCGGGCGTAATTTATTAAACTAAACAATACATCGCCAAACTCGTCTTCCAATTTAGCCCTATCATTTACAGCTACTTCTACTTGCAACTCCTCCATTTCTTCATTCACTTTGTCCCATACTTGTTCCTTAAATTCCCACTCAAATCCTACTTGTTTTACTTTCTCCTGAATACGCAATGCTTTTACCATGGCAGGTAAGCTATTAGGCACTCCACTTAATAAGGAATTGCGGCCTTCCTTCATTTTCAGTTGTTCCCAATTCTTTTTTACGTCATCTTCATTTTCTACTTTAACATCTCCATAAATATGTGGGTGACGGTCAATTAATTTTTTTGAAATTCCTGCAATCACTTCTTCCAAGGTGAATGCATTTTTTTCAGCTCCTAATTTTGCATAAAACAAGACATGTAATAAAATATCCCCTAGTTCCTCCTTGATGCCTTTCCAGTCCTCTTCTATAATTGCATCGGCAAGTTCATATAGTTCCTCAATGGTATTACTGCGTAAAGTGTGAATAGTTTGCTTCCTATCCCAAGGGCATTGCTCCCTTAAAGTATCCATAATTTCAACTAATCCTAAAAACTTTTCCGATAAATTTTCTTTATTCATTTGGTATGTAATTCTCGCACTAAGATACACTTGCGTTATGGACAAAAAAAATCCCTCCCGATATTATCGAGAGGGATTGTGCCCCAGGCGGGAATCGAACCCGCACGGGCGTTGCGGCCCACAGGATTTTAAGTCCTGCGTGTCTACCAGTTCCACCACCAGGGCATGTCTTTTCAGACTTAAAAAAAATCCCATTCCGAAGAACGGGATTTTTGAGCGAAAGACCGGGCTCGAACCGGCCACCCCGACCTTGGCAAGGTCGTGCTCTACCAAATGAGCTACTTTCGCTTGTACAAGAACTATTTTTAGGAGTGCAAAAATAAGGAATCAGCGCTCCTAAACAAATTTATTTTTACTTATACTCAGGTTTATACTGAGAACTTGTTTGAACTTCTGGTGTGGTTTTCTTAAAACCACTTGTAAACAATTTTGTGCAATTACCTAAAACCAGCGATAATATTGCAAAAATGGATACATATAAAATGAATTTAGAAGAAGTTACCCAGTTGTGATTGATATCTTTTTCTGTTTCTATTTGTTGTAAATCTTGTGACATATAGTTTAATTACGGTGGCAAAAATAACAACAAGTTCTTAATAATGAACGGGTTTGCCTACAATTTTATTAAAAAACTGATTCTTTTTTATAAAGTACTGATAAACCAAAGACCCATTATAAACACCGTATAATGTTTTAAGGGATTTAGTACACCTAGATCGTTTAATTTTCCCCGATAGTATAAAGCTAAATAAGCCAAAATGGGCCTTTACAATGGCTGTAAAGAAGGACAAGTCTCCGGCAAATAAGCCTTTCCAGGCTGAAATTGCGTCTAATGCAAAACGGACAGGTAATTTCCATGCTAATTCAAACAAGGTCAAATTCTTGCACATCATGGCCAAATTATTCCTAAAGTTCAAAAACACCTTGCGCCCTCCCCTAGGTAAAGTACCTGCACCTACATGGTAAACAATCGCACTCGGGCAAGCATAAAGTTTGTATCCTGCCAATTGCATTCTCCAACATAAATCTATTTCTTCCTGATGTGCAAAAAAATTGCCATCAAAACCTTCTAATTCATGAAACAAATTGGCTCGGATCATAAAGGCCGCACCCGATGCCCAAAAAATGGGTTCGGCATTATCATATTGTTTTTCATCTGTTTCACAAATATCAAAAATCCTGCCTCTTGAAAAAGGATACCCTAAACTATCAATCCATCCACCACTCCCACCTGCATATTCAAATAAAGTTGGCTGGTGATAAGATAATAATTTTGGCTGGCATGCACCAATTGATTGATCACTACTTAGTAAATCAACCATTGGGCTTAACCAATTAGGTGTTACCGAAACATCTGAATTTAATAATACATAATATTCGGCTTGCACTTTTTTCAATGCCCAGTTATAACCACCTGCAAAACCTTCATTGGTTTTATTAGTCAATAATTTAACTGTTGGAAATTTTTCTTTAAGCATTGCTAAAGAATCGTCAGTGGAACCATTGTCGGCAACCACCACTTCAAAATTTTCATATTGAGTCGCGAGTACTGAAGGTAAAAAATCGTTAAGGTATTTTACTCCATTATAGTTTAGGATTACAATGGAAACAAGTGGTTTCAAGTAGTAATGTTTTTGCGAATGTAAGGCCAAAATATGGGAATTTAAAGGAAAAAAGCTAACTTGGCTGCATGAATAAGGGCCATTTTTTACGCTTGAACTTAGATTTACTCAATCATCCCATTGGGTGATATTAATTATTCTACTATTTATTTAAACGAGTCTATGCCAATTCACCCATATTGGTAACACTCTATTCCTTATTCTTTAATAAAACATACAATGACGAATCAGTCCTTAAGTGTCCATGCTGAAAAGTTTTTAGCTTTGGAAGACAAATACGGCGCACATAATTATCATCCACTTCCTGTAGTCTTAGAAAGAGGTGAAGGCGTTTATTTATATGACGTGGATGGTAAGCAATATTTCGATTTTTTGAGTGGTTACTCGGCCGTGAACCAAGGCCATTGCCACCCTGCTATAATTGAAACATTACAAAAACAGGCAAGTAAATTAACCCTCACTTCCCGTGCATTTCATAATAACTTATTAGGCGTGTATGAACAGTACATCACAAATTACTTTGGCTATGACAAAGTACTACCAATGAATACGGGTGTAGAAGGTGGAGAAACTGCAATTAAATTGGCTAGACGATGGGGATATAATGTAAAAGGCATCCCAGAAAACGAAGCGAAAGTGATTTTTGCAGAAGGTAATTTTTGGGGTCGTACTTTGGCGGCTATTTCTTCTTCCACCGACCCTAGTAGCTATAAAGGTTTTGGGCCTTTTATGCCAGGTTTTGGATTAGTGCCTTATAATGATTTAGTTGCTTTAGAAGCTGCCATTAAGGATGCAAACGTAGCTGCCTTTATGGTGGAGCCTATCCAAGGCGAAGCAGGTGTTGTGATACCAGACGATGGTTATTTAAAAGGAGTGCGTGCATTATGCGATAAGTACAAAGTGTTATTTATTGCCGACGAAATTCAAACGGGTCTAGCGCGGACAGGAAAAATGTTAGCATGCGACCATGAAGGTGTGCGCCCTGATATTTTAATTTTAGGAAAAGCACTAAGTGGTGGCACTTTGCCAATTTCTGCTGTGTTAGCCGATGATGAAATAATGTTACAAGTAAAGCCGGGTGAACATGGATCAACTTATGGTGGCAACCCTTTGGCCTGCGCAGTTGCAATGACGTCGTTAGAAGTATTGAAAACGGAAAACATGGTTGAAAATGCTGCAAAAATGGGCGAATTGCTGCGACAAGGCTTAAGGGAACTGAACTCCCCTTTCATTAAACTCGTGCGTGGGAAAGGTTTATTAAACGCAATTGTAATAACGCATAGCAACCCCGATGCTAGTTGGGATTTATGTTTATACCTAAAAGATTTAGGTTTATTAGCCAAGCCAACACATGGCGACAAAATTAGATTTGCACCACCATTAATAATTAATGAAAA
Source organism: Bacteroidota bacterium (assembly GCA_947458915.1). GTDB lineage: Bacteria > Bacteroidota > Bacteroidia > Chitinophagales > Chitinophagaceae > Sediminibacterium. The sequence goes on along the minus strand of CANHAE010000019.1, from coordinate 6,475 downwards.
ACAAATTCAAGAAGCAGTTGCTATTATTGGAGAAGGCTTAAAAAAACTAGGCTAATAAAACTGGCATTTCGCGATAATTTTAAAACCTCACTTTTAAGTGGGGTTTTATTTTTTCTCCACATTTATCTTAGGCAAGAATGTCATTATAAGTATACAAGCTGATGCAGCAATACAAGCATATAATGCCCATTGTTTTTGCGGGCATTCGCCCATATAACAAGTGGATAATATTAAATAATTCCTAATAGACCATGCTAGTACTAAAGCTGCAACTACAATATTAGTTCGCTTTGCGAAAAGATAAGGCAGTGCAAATAATAGGCAGTTTAATATGGCGAAATAAGCTAAGAATTTACCAGGTTGTCCAAAACTACTAGCCCCTGTTTCCCATCCTGTAATTACCCAATGTTTACTGTCTATAATCACCAATGGTTGTGTGGTGCAATAAATGAGCAATAAACTAAGTAGTATACCAATGGTTTGGGAGTGTTTCATGCAGTAAAAATAATAACTAAAAGCCAATTAAAACAGAGTTGTTGCATAAACAAATCTGAGGACTGAAATGCTACGCATTGTCTTCCGCTCAATCAAGCAAGCTTGTGACGGATGTCCTCCTCTCTTTACCCAAAGCCTTCCCAATACAAATCTTCGATTTGTATTGGGCTTTACTCATTCTCGTCAGCTTACACAAGCAAGCTTGTGACGGATGTGCTCCTCTCTTTGTTCGTCGCACATCCGCTCGGCTATCTCACTTTACCCAAAGCCTTCCCAACACAAATCGAAGAGTTGTGTTGGGCTTTATTCATTCTCGTCAGCTTACACAAGCGAGCTTGTGACGCTGTCTTAAATGAATAATGCCTCCCCGATTATATCGGGGAGGCATTGTATCGAGGTCCCGAGCGGATTCGAACCGCTGTGGGAGCTTTTGCAGAGCTCTGCCTAGCCACTCGGCCACAGGACCATTTTGGAACGCGAAAATAGCGTAAAGAAGTTAATTAGAAAAGAATTTTACGACTATTGCTAATTAAACGACATTTGTACCCTAAATAATGTGATATGCAAGCTATTGGAGCATCTGAATTAATAATTAACGACCGCGGGGCAGTTTACCATTTAAATGTACGTCCTGAAGAAATAGCAGACACTATAATTACGGTGGGCGATCCTGAAAGAGTTGCCACAGTAAGTAAGCATTTTGATAGCATTGAATTCAAACAGCAGCATAGAGAATTTATCACACATACCGGCTATATTGGCAATAAAAGAATTTCAGTATTAAGTACAGGTATTGGGCCCGATAATATTGATATTGCCTTGAACGAAGTGGACGCATTGGTGAATATTGATTTTGAAACTAGAACCATTCGTGCACAAAAAAAATCGGTTTCCATTGTGCGTATGGGCACTTGTGGTTCTTTGCAAGGCGAGGTTGGGATTGACCAATTAGTTGCCGGTACGCATGGCTTAGGTATTGATAATTTATTGCATTTTTATACCCTAAAAAATAACGACGAAGAATTGGCAATTTTGAATGCATTTGAACAACACACACAAATCACGGCCAATTTTGTACAACCTTATATAGCTTCAGCCAGTGCTGGATTATTGAAACATTTTACCGAAGGCTATAGCCACGGTATTACTATAACTTGCCCTGGTTTTTACGGCCCCCAGGGAAGAATATTACGCCTTCCTTTAAAAATGCCAAACCTAGTTGACCAAATGACAAGTTTCCGTTTTGGCAACCACCATATTGCTAATTTTGAAATGGAAACAAGTGCTATTTATGGTTTATGTAATTTATTAGGTCACCAATGCTTAAGTGTAAATGTGATTGTTGCAAACCGAGTAAAAAAAGAATTTAGCAAGGATCCAGGAGCGGCTGTCGAAAATATGATTCAAAAAACACTTGGAATACTTGCCGGAATTTAGCAAACAACACTACCCTATTTAAATTAATTCAATGAATATTCAATTCTCAAAATACCAAGGCACTGGAAATGATTTTGTAATTGTTGACAATAGAGATGGTGGTATTTCATTATCTAATAAGCAAATCTCATTTTTATGCGACAGAAGGTTCGGCGCTGGCGCTGATGGATTAATGTTATTAGGCACAGCTACTGGCTACGATTTTTCTATGACCTATTATAATGCCGACGGAACCGAAGGTACTATGTGTGGTAATGGAGGCAGATGTTTGGTGCAATTCGCACATGACAATGGTATTGTAAAAGAGGTCTATAAATTTATTGCTATAGATGGTCCGCACGAGGCATCTATTCATAATAACGGATGGGTACATTTAAAAATGACCGACGTGAAAGCAGTTGAAGTGGGCGAAGATTTTTTTGTAACCAATACTGGTTCTCCACATTATATTAAATTAGTTACTGACATTGAAAGCTTAGATGTTTTTAACGAAGGAAAACGCATTCGTTACAATGAACGATTTAACAAGGAAGGTATTAATGTGAATTTTGTTGAACATCAAAGAGATCATTTATACGTTCGCACTTATGAAAGAGGGGTAGAAAATGAAACCTTTAGCTGTGGCACGGGAGTTACTGCAGCAGCAATTATTTCTTGCCTAAATAAAGAAGGCGAACACGATATTGCAATTCAAACGCTTGGCGGAAAATTAGCAGTGAGTTTTAATAACTTAGGTGGTGGGCATTTTAATCATATCTGGTTAAAGGGACCTGGCACATTTGTATATAAAACTAGCATCCACCTAAAATAATTAAACTCAACCTAATCTGATATGGCATTATTCAATGTTAGAGTATATGGTCTATTAATTGACGACAAAAAAAGGCTATTGGTGAGTGATGAATTTATAAGAGGCAATTATATCACTAAACTTCCAGGAGGAGGGCTAGAAATTGGAGAAGGAACAAGGGATGGATTAGCAAGAGAATTTATGGAAGAAGCTAATTTAGAAGTGAAGGTGGGTGATCATTTTTATACAACCGATTTCTTTCAAATTTCTGCATTTAATAATACCGATCAAATTATTTCTATTTACTATCATGTACATGCTAGCGACACCAATACAGTAGTAACAAAAGAGAATGCATTTGATTTCTTACCAGAACAAGTTGCTGATATTAATGGAACAGCAGAACATTTGAGATGGGTAGCGTTAAGTGAACTATCCGAAAACACGATGACTTTACCAATAGACAAAGTAGCTATTAAAATTTTATTAGATAAGCACCGCTTTTAAAGTTCGTTTTCCTTCCCCATTGCTGCTAATTTCATTTGCTGCGCCTTATCGTACCCTAGGTACTTTTCAATAGTATTGTGTGCAAGTTGTATTGCTGGCGTTAAAATAATTGCCATTGTAAATTTGTAAATATAGTTCACCACACATACAGCTAATACTGTTGACCAGCTCCATCCATTACCAATTTTGAATGCAATAAACAATACAATAAAGCTGTCTACTAACTGTGAAACAAGCGTTGAGCCTGTACTCCTTAGCCATATCATTTTCTCCCCTGTTAGTTTCTTTATTTTATGAAACACCAATACGTCAATTAACTGGCTCACCATGAATGCAACCAAGCTTCCTAATATAATCCACATGCCTTGACCGAATATGGCTTCAAACGATTTTTGCATACTTGGTATGCCATCGGCTGTTCTTGAATTTTCCCAAAAAGCGGCAGGGGCTGCACTCATTGCTAAATAAAACATTAAAAATGCGTAACTAATTAAAGCCACTGCTGTGATGCTTATTCTTTTTACTGCCTTAGGGCCATAATACTCATTCACAATATCGGTAATCACGAATTCCAATGGCCATAGCAGCACCCCACATGTTAAATTAAAGGAAAGGCCTGATTCTCCAAATAGGGTCATATTAGCCGGTGCTAAACCAAATACTTTTTCCAAAGAAAATATTTTGCCTCCAATGGATTCAGCAATTAATGCATTCGCAACGAAGAAGGCTGAAATGCCTAGGAATAACTTGGTGGATTTGTCTTTTAGTATGGAATGAATCATAATTGAGTTTAAATGAATAACAATACAGCCTGAACCAATAACATTGAAAAGTTAAAAATTGTTTGCCATTTGGGGATTGTATTTGATTTTTTAGCAACTAAATTAAAAAGAAACCAGCTAACAAATAGCAAGTTAACAAATGGGGCTATTTCTAGCCCTAAAACGGTTATGTATTTGGTTGAATTGACTGAAATTTCGTGCCTAGTAAAGAACAAAAAGACAGTCGTTACTAAATAGAATGCGTTGTATAGTACAGTTAGCCGGGCCATAAAGGCCAAACGAGGGGTATTATTCATGTTTTTTGTTAATATTTACAAGATAGTAAAATTACTCAAAAAGCCTTTTTAGTTGTAGGTTTGTCTCTATAATAAATACCTATGTCGAAGTCCTTTTTCAAGTCCCTACTGCCTCATATTATTGCAGTGGTCATTTTTGCGATTGTTGCTATAGTTTATGCAAAACCTGCATTGGAAGGTAAAGTGTTGCAACAAAGTGATATTACACAATGGAAAGGGATGGCACAAGATGCCTTTTCGTTCAAAGAGAAATATGGCAATTTCCCACTTTGGAGCAATAGTATGTTTGGCGGAATGCCTGGCTATCAAATCACGGGAGTGCCTGGGTTCGAATATTCAATAGGCATGTTTGATACCATTTTTACACTAGGTTTACCTGGACCTATTGGCTTGTTTTTCTTGGCAAGTATTTGTTTTTATTTTCTAGCACAAGTTTTAGGATTCAACACCATTATTAGTATCATTGGTGCACTTGCCTATAGCTACGCAACTTATAACCCAATAATTGTAATGGTTGGCCATATTACGAAAATGCATTCTTTAGCCTATTTGCCATTTTTTATTGGCTCACTTATTTTACTTTTCCAAAGGAAATACTTAGTTGGTGCAACTTTAACAGCTTTAGCAACAGCACTTTTTGTTCAAGGGAATCATGTTCAGATAAACTACTACGGATTAATTATAGCCGTATTCATGAGTGTGTATTATTTAATTGTTTGGATTAAGGCGAAAGAATTTAAACGTATTTATCAAACCGCATTTTTAGCAATTATTGCCGGGTTAATTGGGATTGCATCTAACGCTCCTTTACTAGTTAGTACTTACGAGTATGGCAAACAGTCCATAAGAGGCGGAAGTGCTTTAATCACAAAGGACAGTAAAACCACCGCAACAGGATTAAATAAGGACTATGCACTTAGTTATAGCATTTATAAATCTGAAGCATTAGTAATGATGTTCCCCAATATTTATGGTGGAGCAAGTGACCCTAATGTGATTGACCCAGCAAAATCAAAAGCCATAGAAGTGCTGCAACAAATGCAACCACAAGTGGCACAACAACTTCAATCCTTCGTTCAATTTTATTGGGGCGGTATTGGATACACATCAGGACCTCCTTACGTAGGTATTGTAATTTGCTTTCTAGCCATTATGGGGTTTTCTGCAAAAAACAATACGCACAAATGGTGGATTACTGCTACAATTATATTTTCGCTAATGCTTGCGTCTGGCTCCTACTTTGAGTCGTTCAATGTATTCATGTTAAAAGTACTTCCCCTTTATAATAAGTTTAGAGCCCCAAGTATGATACTAGTAGTGCCTACTTTTTTAATAGGCATTATGGCTTTATATGGTCTTGCTGCTCTTAGTGTAGAAAAAAGCATTAAAGACATATGGGTTAATTACAAGCCAAGCTTTATTATTTTAGGCTTGGTATTTGGAACAGTGTTGTTTATTTATTTTAGTACTGATTTTAAAAGCGAAAACGAAAAGCAATTAATTACACAAATTGCTCAAATGACTGACCCAAATCAAAAGGCAGCTTTCGAAGGTCCTGTTAATGATTTAGTGAATGCCATTGCAACTGACCGACAAACTTTAATTGAAGAGGATGTCACTAATGCAATCATTTATATTATTGTAGTGTTCGCTTTATTGTTCTTGTCATTTAAAAAAGTAATTAACCAAACAATATTATTAGTAAGTATTGGTTGCATTGCCTTATTCGATTTATTCCAATTGGATGTAAAATACTTAAAGCATGATAGTTATATAGAAGCTGCTGAAAACGAAAATGCATTTACTCCTTCAGCAATTGATATAGCTATTAAGCGTGACACATCGCATTATAGGGTTTTGGATATGCGTTATGGTATACAAAACGCATTTAACGGCGGCGCACTTATTGCATACCACCATAAAACAGTTGGTGGCTATAATGCCGCTAAACTTAGCATTTACCAGGACCTTATCGAAAACCAATGGTATAAATTCCCTAATTGTTTACCTACTGTAAACATGATGAATACCAAGTATGTTATTACGGGTAATATGGCGACGGATACCATTCCAAACCCTGATGCTTTAGGTAATGCTTGGTTTGTAAAATCACTTCAATTTGAAAAAGGACCTGCGGAAGTCATGAAGCAATTAGACAATTTTGATCC
>CANHAE010000018.1 GCA_947458915.1 Bacteroidota bacterium | reverse complement strand
GCATTGGGTGTTAGTGTAACACTTGTAACAGCTTCCCCTGACACTTCATTACCATTCGTTGTAAAATTTATTGCACTTAATCCCGCCACTAACGCTGTACCATATACCTTCTGCGGACCTGTCGCTGTTATTGTTAATGGTCTTTGTGTGATTGTAAATATTCTAAAATCGGTTTTTGAACAAGCGCCAGAGATTGTTACCGTAATTTTATATGTCCCAGCATTTATAGGCAATCCAGTTAAGATTTCTCCTGTAATATTATTTTTAATTTCTGGAATACTAGAAAACGCGCCAAACTCAGAACAAGTAGAATTGTAACTTGGAACGTGCGTTAGTCCATCATAAGGAAATGATAGAATAGGAGAAAATGTTATTGTACCATCTGCAAAGCTCACATTCGCAATCATCACCCCCAACAAAATATATAGGATCCTCTTTTTCAAAATATAGTAATATAATTTAATGTAATTTAGGCATAGTTAGCCAAAAACAAAACGAAAAAAAGCCCCTAGAGATTGCTCTAAGGGCTTGATTATGATGTAAAACTTATGTTATTTTTTAGTTTACTCCCGCAACAACTGCTTCCTTGTGTACCTTTTGCACCAACCCTTGTAAAACTTTACCAGGCCCTACTTCCGTAAATTCAATGGCACCGTCAGTTACCATTGCTTGAACCGACTGCGTCCAACGTACTGCACCCGTTAATTGGGCTATTAAATTTTGTTTTATTTGAGATGGATCCGTTACTGCTGCTGCAACCACATTTTGGTAAACTGGACATATAGGTTTGTTAAAAGTAGTTGCTTCAATTGCTGCAGCTAATTCAATTTTCGCTGGTTCCATTAACGGAGAATGAAATGCTCCTCCTACTGGTAAAACCAATGCACGCTTTGCACCAGCTTCTTTCATTTTTTCGCAAGCAACTTCAATCCCTTTTACCGAACCAGATATTACTAATTGCCCTGGACAATTGTAATTGGCTGGCACTACTACTTCGCCAGTTTCAGTTTGCACGGTCGCACAAATTGCTTCTACTTTTTCGTCGGCTAATGCTAATACTGCTGCCATAGTGCTTGGTTGTTTTTCACATGCAGCTTGCATGGCTTTTGCACGTATACTTACTAAACGCAAAGCGTCTTCGAAACTTAAAGTTTTATTAGCAACTAACGCACTAAATTCTCCTAATGAATGTCCTGCTACCATATCGGGCACTACCGAAGGCATAGTTAAATAGGCAATAACAGAATGTATAAATACAGCTGGTTGTGTTACGTTAGTTTGTTTTAATTGCTCATCGGTTCCTTCAAACATAATATCGCTAATTCGGAAACCTAGTATTTCATTGGCTTTTTCGAATAAAGCTTTTGCTGCTTCATTTTGTTCATATAAATTTTTTCCCATTCCTGAAAACTGACTTCCTTGACCTGGGAATACATAAGCATGTTTTGACATAGCAATAAATTTTGCCAAAAATAGACCAATTCAGGAATATCAAATAAAATATATCCCATAAAATAACAATGGTGGAGCAATTGCTCCACCATTGAATACTAAACTAACCAAATCTAACCAACTTACTTTAATGGCTTAATCATTAATCTCGATATATTTTAAAAACTCCATTCTGGTTTGTTCCTCTTGAAATTTGCCACCAAAAAACGTGGTAATTGTATTTGAACTATCGTCTTTTACACCACGGCTTGAAACACATAAATGCTTTGCATCCATCATTACCGCAACGTCCTGCGTTTGCATAATAGTTTGTAACGCTTTTGCTATTTGCATAGTTAAACGTTCTTGTACCTGTGGGCGTTTTGAAAAATATTCTACTAGACGATTTAGCTTACTTAATCCTATCACCTTTCCACTGCTAATATAAGCAACATGTGCTTTACCAAAGAATGGTACAAAATGATGTTCACAATTTGAATAAAAATTTATATTCTTTTCTACCAACATTTCATTGTATTGAAACTTATTTTCAAACAAAGTCATGTTTGGCATGTTTGCCGGATTCAATCCTTGGAACAATTCTTTTACATACATTTTCGCTACACGAAGTGGCGTGCCCCTTAAACTATCATCGTTTAAGTCCATGCCTAGTATATCCATTATAGCTTTGAAATGTGGCTCTATTGCTGCAATTTTTTGCTCATCAGTTTTGTCAAATGCATCTGAACGCATTGGTGTTTCCACTGAACTCGCTTTATGTTGGTCGCCCATTTCTTCAATTAATAATTCGCTTAAATTAATTGTTGCTTCTTTAAGCGGGGTAGTCGACAAAGTTTCTTTCTGTTTCATACAGACGTATTTTTAGATCAAGTGTGTCAGATAGTCTTGGCCTTAATAAATTGTAAATCACAATTGCAATATTTTCAGCAGTAGGATTTAAATTCACAAAAGCGTCGGTATCTAAATTTAAATTTTTATGATCGAACCTCGAAATAATTTCCTCCTGAACCATCTTGCTTAAATCCTTTGTGTTTATCACGAAGCCTGTTTTGGCGTCGGGATAACCGTTCACTTGCACTACTAGTTCATAGTTGTGCCCGTGGTAATTGGGATTAGAGCATGCTCCAAATACGCGTTGGTTTTCTTCCAAGCTCCAGTCAGCACAAAACAACCTGTGTGCTGCATTGAAATGCTCTTTTCTAAAAACCGCTACTTTTTGTGCCATGGTACAAATTAAGGGAGTAAAGTTACATTATATATAACGTGAGGAATTGTATTTTGTTTAATCTTTAAAATAAAAAGTTAAACGTTTAAGCTTTTAAGCTTGTTTTGAAGGGAATTCCAAACAAAAAGAAAATGAACAAGGCAAATATGCCATTATTCTCCAAAATATTCTACGAATATACGCGGGGTCTCGTACAATTTAACAGCATGTAATTGCACTTCGGCTGGGATCTGAGGCACCAATTGCTGCCAAATGGCTATTGCCAGGTTTTCAGTACTACACATTTGACCTTGCATAAAAGGCACGTCAATGTTTAAATTCTTATGATCTAATTCGTCAATGACATACTTTTTAATAATTAAGCTCAATTTTTTAACGTCAAACAAGAATCCAGTTTCTTTATTGGGGGTGCCCTTAATAGTCACATATAGCTCATAGTTATGCCCATGCCAGTTCTCATTCGCACATACCCCAAATACTTCCTCGTTCTTTTCTTTACTCCAATTTGGGTTAGCCAACTTGTGCGCAGCGTTAAAATGCTCTATTCTTGTTAAGTACACCATGAGTCCAATATTTTTGCAAAGATATAAATTTGGCAGCCAATTTCATCGGCTTTTCCGACCTTTGAATTATGAGAGTTATAATTACTGCCGCTACTACAATGGAATGGATGCCTACCTTCCAAAAAATTAACCCTAAATACGCTACCAATAACAAGCAGTTTTCGGTTGGGTTTCATGAATCTGGTATTGGAATGCTGGCTTCGAGCGTTTCCTTAATGAAAATGTTTGCGCAAGAAACCCCTACCCTAATTATTCAAGTAGGTATTGCTGGTTGTTTTGATAAGAAAATCCCATTAGGTAAAGTGTTTGCAGTTAAAGACGATTTTGTTGGAGATATTGGTGTGGTAGAAAAAAAAGTTTGGAAGGATTTATTTGATTTAAAATTAGACAAACCCAACGACCCACCATATGAAAAGAAAAGTTTACCTAATCCTTGGTTAAAGCAATACAACCTTTTAAACATTTCTACTAAAAAAAGCGTGACAGTAAACACTATTACAACCGATAAAAAAAGAATTGAACTATATACAAATCGCTACAAAGTCACACTAGAATCTATGGAAGGGGCTGCATTGCATTATATGGGTCGTGATTTATTCATACCCTTTATTCAGTTAAGGGCAGTTTCTAATTATATTGGAGAAAGGGATAAAAATAAATGGAAAATGCATGAGGCTATTTACAATTTGAATGAAACCGTTTTAGCTTACTTAGATGCACTTAATAAAATTGCATAAAATGGAATTAATTGAAATAGGATTTTCCCCTTGCCCTAATGATACTTTTATTTTTGACGCTTTAGTGAATCATAAAATTGACACTAAAGGTTTTGAATTTAAAGTACATTTAGAAGACGTACAAACCCTTAATGAATGGGCTTTACAAGGCAAATTAACAGTTTCAAAAATTAGTTACGGCGTTTGGCCGCTGGTTAAAAATAATTACCATTTATTAAATAGTGGTGGTGCATTAGGTAAAGGCGTTGGACCATTATTAATTTACAAGTCCAATAAAAAGGACGGTGAAACAACAGGCAAACCGAATGCCGAAACTATGACCGTTGCAATACCTGGAATAAACACCACTGCGCATTTATTATTTAGTTTAGCATTCCCGCATGTTACCAATAAAAGGTTTTTAGTATTCAACGAAATTGAGGAAGCTGTTTTAAGTGGTGTTGTGGATGCAGGGGTAATTATTCACGAGAACCGATTTACTTATGCCGAAAAGGGGTTAAGTAAATGGATGGACTTAGGTACTTATTTTGAAGAAACATTTAATGCCCCTATTCCATTGGGAGGCATTATTGCCCACAAGGATATGCCTTTAGAAAAAGTAACGTTAATAGACGGCCTCATTAAACAAAGTGTTGAATATGCCTTTAAAAATAGTTACAACACCTTGCCTGAATATGTTAAATGTCACTCCCAAGAAATGTCGGAACAAGTAATGCGCCAGCATATTAATTTATACGTTAACGACTTTAGTATTGATATGGGAGATACTGGACGAAGTGCTATTGCGCAGTTAGAACGGGTGTATGATAATTTATTGCTCAGCTAACGCCTTCTTATAAACCGCTAGCACACGTTCCCTTGCTACCTCATGTACTACAATTGGTTTAGGATAATCAAAACTTTCTAGTTCGGGAATCCAGTGTCTTATATATTTTAATTCCTTGTCAAACTTTTCAGTTTGTAAACGCGGACTAAATACCCTAAAATAAGGTGCAGCATCGCAACCACTTCCACTAGCCCATTGCCACCCTCCATTATTAGCTGCTAAATCAAAGTCCAATAATTTTTGAGCAAAATACGCTTCGCCCCATCGCCAGTCTATTAACAAATGCTTGGTTAAAAAACTAGCTACTATCATGCGCACCCTGTTATGCATAAATCCTGTTGCATTTAATTCACGCATGCCCGCATCCACAATTGGATAGCCAGTGCGTCCTTCACACCAAGCTTTAAATTCTTTTTCATTATTACGCCATTCAATAAAATCGTATTGCGGCTTAAACGACTTCCCTTTGCCCACTTGTGGGAAGTTCCAAAGTATCATATGGTAAAAATCACGCCATATTAGTTCATTAAAAAAAGTACTATTAATATCCTTTGTTTCCAACGCCAATTTACGTGCCGATATGGTGCCAAAACGCAAATGCACACTCAAGTGCGTAGTACTTCCTTTAATAGCTGGGAAGTTGCGTTGGTCGGTATATTTTTTTACTGTGGTAAGCTCCCATTTTTTGGAAGGAATTTCAATATCCGTTTTCTTAAATCCCATGGAAGCAAGGCTTGGTATTTTACAAGCGTCCATAGAAACAAAATATTGAATGCCTTTTTCTGATGGGTTGGTTTTTGGAATATGCCCTTCCCAATAAGCTCGCCATTTATTCGCATAAGGGGTATAAATGGTATATGGTTTTCCATCATCCTTCATTACTTCGTCCTTCTCAAATATTACCTGGTCCTTATAAGTATGGAATTGAATACCTTTTTTTTCAAGCATTCCCTTTATTTGTGTATCCCGTTCCAAAGCATAAGGTTCATAATCGTGATTGGTAAACACATCGGTAACGGTATAATTCAAAACCAACTTTTCAAAAATTTCCATTGGCTGGCCGTGTTCAACCCGCATACTTTTCCCTGACTGTACTAGTTGGTCTTGCATACCCAAAATTGCCTGGTGAATGAAGTCGACCCTTCTGTCGGCTTTATCGTCTAATTGGTCTAAAATACTTTTATCAAAAATAAAAATTGGCAGCACTTGTTGCCCCGCTTTTTTGGCATGGGTTAATGCATGGAATAATCCGGTATTGTCTTCTAACCTCAAGTCTCTTCTAAACCAAAATATACTAATAGGGTGATTCATAAATGGGTGCCTTTTAACTTGGTTAACAACAATATTAACTGAAAATAGTTCTGTTTTTATATTTAATTTAGCACATGCAAATTAGTCATATAACAGCGGCCCTTGAATTATGGGCACCTTTATCCTACCAGGAACCTTACGATAATGCAGGCTTAATTGTGGGCGACCCAACCACTGCTTGTACCGGAGTTATTTGCTCACTCGATTGCACTGAAGCGGTAATTGACGAAGCCATTGAAAAAGGTTGCAACCTAATTGTGAGCCATCACCCCATAGTATTTAAGGGTGTAAAACAGTTTGTTCCCAACCATTATGTTTCAAGGGCGGTGATTAAAGCCATTCAAAATAACATTGCACTTTACGCCATTCACACCAATTTGGACAATATTATGGATGGGGTAAACAAGACGCTTGCCGACCGTTTGCATTTAGAAAATCGACGTATTTTGGATCCAAAGCCAGGGATAAAGGACCAACATGGACAAGAAATTGGGTCGGGTATTATTGGCGAACTACCCTTGGAAACCGACGAAACCGCCTTTTTAAAGTGGATGAAAGACAAGTTAAATATTAATGTTGCAAAACATACTTTATTAACAAATAAACAACTGAAAACCATAGCCTTATGCGGTGGTAGCGGAAGTTTTTTAATAGGTCAAGCAAAGGCACAAAAAGCCGATTGTTTTATCACCAGCGACCTTAAATACCACGAGTTTTTTGAGGCCGACGGACAACTGCTTTTAGTGGACATTGGGCATGGCGAAAGCGAAAGCTTGGTTCCTAACCTAATTGTTGCTTATTTAACGGGTAAATTCCCTACCTTTGCCGTCCTCGAATCCTTGGTAATTACACAACCTGTATTTTACCTTAAAGATTGAGAAACACCACATTAAGACCATCCAAATAAATTTGAAAATATGGCATCAGTCAAAGACTTTTCAGTAGAAGAAAAATTAGTGAACCTTTACAAGCTTCAAACAGTTGATAGCAAGATCGATGAAATCGAAGTTCTTCGTGGCGAGTTACCAATGGAAGTGAAAGATTTAGAAGACGAGGTTCAAGGTTTGTTGAATAGACAAACAAGAATTGAAGAAGAAATTAATGGTATCACTGAATTCATCGAATCGAAGAAAGAAGCGATTAAAGAAAGCGAAGCTTTATTAGTTAAGTACGAGCAACAAAGCGAGAATGTTAAAAACAATCGCGAATTTGAAGCTATCAATAAGGAAATTGAAATGCAAGGTTTAGAAATTAAACTTGCCGAAAAACATATACGCGACGCAAACGAAGAATTAGGCGAAAAGATAAAGGTTCTAGACGCTGCTAAAAAAACAATTGCTGTTAAAGACGGTGTGTTACAACATAAGAAAGGTGAATTAGAGAAAATTATTGCAGATACTGAAATTGAAGAAAAAGAATTAAGAGCAAAAAGCACTGACGCTAGAGGACATATTGACGAGCGTTTATTGTACAGCTACGATCGTATCCGTTCTAGCTACCGTAATGGCTTAGCTGTTGTTACCGTAGAAAGAGATGCTTGTGGCGGTTGTTTTAATTCCATCCCTCCTCAACGCCAAAGCGAAATACGCTTGCATAAAAAAATCATTGTTTGTGAAAACTGTGGTAGAATATTGGTAGAAGAAGAGGTAACTAGCAAAAAATAAGTCGCCTAAACACGATTTCACAATACCTTGAAAGGGTAGCCTAACCGCTACCCTTTCTTTATTTTACACCCTACAATTCGGTATGCCGCATTTATTCATTAAACAATAAAATGTATATTGCAGTACGTAAATGTTAAGTAAACTCGAAATACAAAACTATATCCTAATTGACCATCTTGTGATTGATTTGTCGAAAGGCTTGTCGGTGATTACAGGTGAAACGGGTGCAGGTAAAAGTATTATTATGGGAGCGCTCGGCCTTATTCTTGGAGACCGTGCCGATAGCAGCGTTTGCCGAAATGCCGAAAAAAAATGTTTTATTGAAGGCACTTTCACCTTAAGCAACAAAGAAAATTACGCAGCTTTTTTTGAGGCCAACGATATTGATAGTAGTGATGAAGTAATTATTAGAAGAGAAATAAGCGCCCAGGGTAAGTCGAGAGCTTTTATTAATGACACCCCATTTAATTTAACCGAGCTAAGGCAGCTAACGAGTCAATTGGTGGATTTGCATCAACAGTTTGATACGTTAACTTTAGGGGATACCGATTTTCAACGCACCGTCATTGATGCATTAGCAAATATTCAAAAGGACCTTACTGCCTACCAACTTGCTTTTAATAATTGGCAAGAAAACGAAAAGCAACTGAATGGCTACTTAGCACAAAAAGCTGAATTTGAAAAAATTGAGAGTTATAATAAGCACCTTTTATCGGAATTCACTGAACTGAATTTACAGGAGGGTGAATTAGAGCAGCTTGAACAAGAATTGAAATTTTTGGAAAACGCTGTTCAAATAAAAGCACAATTAGATGCTAGTGTGCAAGCGTTGGACAGTTCCGATAATCCAATTGTGCAGCAATTAAAACAACTATCCCACTCACTTGAAAGTATTGTAAAGTGGCAACCTGCTTTTGAAGAAGTACTTACCCGTTTAAAAGCTGCTCAAATTGAATTGGTAGATATTGCTAGCGAATTAAGTGCTTGGCAAGATAAGATTGAATTTGATGACCAAAAAATCACAACCATTCAGGAACGACTTAGTGTAGGATACAACTTGCAGAAAAAACATAAGGTACAAACCACTGATGAATTAATTGCCATTCAACAGCAATTAGAAACTGATTTAGAGGCAGTATTGAACTTGGAAGAGGTTATCACTAAACTTACCAAACAAGTTAAGCTGGAGCAGGAAAAGGTAGTTGCGCTTGCGCATAATTTAAGCGAAAAAAGAACACAGCAAATTGCTCCTTTTACTAAGAATGTGAACCAGTTATTACATCAGGTTGGCATGCCGAATGCTAAAATTAAAGTGAGTATTGAAAAGGTGAGTTTAAATATATTTGGTGCCGACAAAATTGATATTTTATTTGACGCTAACAACACGAATAAATTCGAGCCAATTCGTAAAGTGGCGAGTGGTGGTGAATTCAGTCGTTTAATGCTTTGTATAAAATCGTTGGTAGCAAAGTCGGTTGATTTACCTACCATGATTTTTGACGAAATTGATACCGGCATTTCCGGTGAGCCGGCAAAGCAAGTTGGTTTATTACTTCAAAACCTAGGACAAAGCCGACAAATTTTATGTATTACCCACCAACCACAAATTGCGGCCAAAGGCCATACCCATTTGTACGTTTATAAGGAGCAAAAGGGAACCAATACTCAAACGCATATGAGCACCCTTAACCAGGAACAGCGCGTTCAACATATTGCCCGAATGATTGGCGGCGACCCTCCTACTAAGTCGGCTTTAGACAACGCTACCGAGCTTCTTGCTAAATAAGCTAAGAATTGCTCGTTTGTAGTTTATTATAATTATTTTTGCGGCTACTATAAAACCATAACTAATGGCATACAATTTATTGAAAGGTAAGAGAGGAATTATTACAGGCGCTTTGGACAGCAACTCAATTGCATGGAAAGTGGCTGAAAAAGCGCACGAAGAAGGCGCCACTTTTGTACTAACCAACGCTCCTATTGCTATGCGCATGGGCGAGATTAATGGATTAGCAGAAAAGACAAATTCTAAAATTGTTCCAGCTGACGCTACAAGCGTTGAAGAACTTACAAACTTATTTAGACAGTCGCAGGAAATATTAGGCGGTAAAATTGATTTCGTTTTACATTCTATTGGAATGAGCGTAAATATCCGTAAAAAAATTGCCTACCCTGAATTGAATTACGATTACTACGCAAAGGGCGTAGACGTTTCGGCAATGTCTTTACATAAAATGTTAAGCGTTGCATATAAAATGGATGCCTTAAACGATCATGCTAGTGTAGTAGCACTTACTTATGCCGCTGCACAAAGAACCTTCCCTTTTTATACCGACATGGCCGACATTAAAGCATTATTAGAATCTATTGCACGTAGTTTTGGTTATCACTACGGATTAAGAAATAAAGTACGTGTAAACACCGTTTCTCAGTCCCCTACTAAAACAACTGCAGGTACTGGTATCAAAGGTTTTGGCGACTTTTTTGACTACGCAGATGCTATTGCACCGTTAGGTAACGCGACTGCGGAAGATTGCGCAAACTATTGTGTGACCTTATTCTCCGACTTAACTAAAATGGTTACTATGCAAAACTTATTCCATGATGGAGGTTACTCTACTACAGGAGTTAGTGATTTAATCATGCAAAAAGCGGGTATCACAGAATAAAACAAGACTAACTTCATAAATTATTTAAAACAATACCATGGAAATAAGTACACAAATGATTGAAAACATTGGCTATTTGGGTTCCATTTTAAGTTGCATCACTTTTATCCCCCAAGTATATCATTCTTGGAAATCTAAAAGCGTGGGTGATTTAAGTTTTTCAATGATTCTTATTGTTGTGTCTAGTACCATCGTTTGGTTAGTATATGGTTACTTTGTAAATAGCGGGCCTGTGATGATGGCAAACACAGTAGTACTTGCATTAAGCTTAATCCTACTTTATTTTAAATTAACTTTTAAAAAGAAATAAGTAGTTAAAATATTTCAGCATAAAAAAGGGTCGCCGAATTATCGGGACCCTTTTTTATTTTTCGGCATTGTCAGAGATTAATACTCGTCTTCATTAAACATGAAATCCTCTTGGCTTGGGTAATCTGGCCAAATGTCTTCAATGCTTTCATATACTTCTCCTTCGTCTTCTAATTCTTGTAAATTTTCAACTACTTCTATTGGAGCACCACTCCTAATGGAATAGTCAATCAATTCATCTTTGGTAGCCGGCCAAGGAGCTTCTTCTAAATAACTGGCTAATTCTAATGTCCAAAACATAGCTTTCTTTTTTGCAAAAGTAGCCGTATAAATGATATAACCAAATGTGTTTTTTCCTCATGATGTAAACAAATTATTAAATTAACAAAAATTCACAGGGAATTACTAGGTTTGTAGCATGGATCAAGCCTCAAAACTATTAGTAGCAAAGGATATATGGAAGCAATATGGCCCTGTTTCCGTATTAAAGGGTGTTTCTATGGAAATAGCAAAGGGAGAGGTAGTTTCTATTGTCGGGCCTTCGGGAGCGGGGAAATCGACCTTATTGTACATTTTAAGCAGCCTGGAACAAGCCGATAAAGGAGAAATATTTTATAATGGGCAGAAAGTGAGTGGGCTTTCCGAAAAGCAATTAGCGACATACAGAAATAATAGTATTGGCTTTGTTTTCCAATTTCACCATTTACTACCCGAATTTACAGCTATCGAGAATGTTTCCATTCCAGGCTGGATTGCAAAACAACCTAAAAAGCAAATTGAACAAAGGGCCCTTGAGTTATTAGATTTTATGGGACTTGCCGATAAAAAACATAAAAAGCCAAATACCTTATCGGGGGGTGAGCAACAAAGAGTGGCTGTCGCAAGGGCACTTTTGAATAACCCTGCACTTATTTTTGCAGACGAACCCACTGGAAATTTAGACAGTGAAAACGCCGCTGCTTTGCATGCCCTTTTTATTCGCTTAAAAAAGGAATTTGATCAAAGTTTTTTGATTGTAACACATAACGAAGCATTAGCAAAATTGAGTGATCGCGTGTTAAACATGAAGGATGGACAAATAATATAAGCTTTTACACACGTGCCTTCCAAGGCATATCTGCAACTCCGTTTATGTGCCCAATATACCTTGCTAAAACAAATAAATAATCACTTAACCTATTTAGGTATTTTATTACAATTGGTTCTACGAACAAATCTTCTTCTTGTAAATTCACACACCAACGTTCCGCTCTTCTGCAAACACATCTTGCTACATGCGCCATTGATATTGCAGGATGCCCTACTGGCAAAATGAATGATTTCATTGGAGCCAACACCGCATTCATTTTATCTATTTCTGCTTCTAAGTTAACAATATCAATTTCGGTTAAATCAGGTATTTGTAAGCCCGCTTCAATTGCAGGGTCACATGCAAGGTGAGAACCTACCGTAAACAAACGGTCCTGCACTTCGTTCAATACTTTTTGAATATCCCCATTGTTACACATGTCGCTTACTAGTCCAACGAACGAATTTAATTCATCCACCGTTCCATAAGATTCAATCCTGATATGACTTTTAGGCACTCTTGTGCCACCTATTAATGAAGTTTTACCTAAATCACCTTCTTTCGTATATATTTTCATAGTTGCTTTAATTGACGGAACAAACGTACCACATGTATGAATAACAAAACTAATAAAATAAAGTTCATCTACACATAAAAAAAGTCTCAACCAGTTGAGACTTTTAAAGCTTTATTTTAATTTACACTATTTGTGCGATGTATTGTAGGTATCTGTTTCAATTAAGCCATCCCTTAAGCGCACTACCCTGTGTGCATATTGTGCAATATCTTCTTCATGTGTTACTAAAATTACGGTATTGCCACCTGAATGAATTTTCCCGAATAATTCCATTACCTCAACAGAGGTTTTAGAATCTAGGTTTCCTGTTGGCTCATCTGCTAATAAAATTGCTGGGTTGTTAACAAGTGCACGAGCAATAGCAACACGTTGTATTTGTCCACCACTTAATTCGTTGGACTTGTGATGACTACGCTCGGCTAATCCTACTTTTTCTAGTGCTACCATTGCCCTGTCAATTCTTTCTTTTTTTGAAATACCTGCATATACTAATGGCAGTGCAACGTTTTCAGCAGCTGTTAACCTTGGTAGTAAATTAAATTGTTGGAATACAAATCCTATTTGTGTATTTCTAATTTCAGCTAATTCATCGTCTAACATTGTACTTACATCATGCCCGTTTAAGTTGTACATCCCATTTGTTGGCGAATCCAAGCAACCTAAAATATTCATTAAGGTACTTTTACCACTACCAGAAGGCCCCATTAAAGCCACGTATTCATTTTGAAGGATATCTAAGTCAATGCCCTTAAGTACTGGAATAGCTTGCCCTGCCATAAAATAACTTTTCTCAATTCCTCTTAATTGTATTACCGATGACATATGTTTTTATTTATGTATTACTTTAGGTACTTTAAAATAAGTACCATCTGAGTCAGGTGCATTTTTTAATGCTTCCTCTCTTAAAATAGAACCTTGCACTTCATCCGGCCTAAGTACATTATAAGCGTCACCCATATGCATTAATGGCTGGGTACCTGAAGTATCCAAGGCATTTAATTGTTCAACAAACACCACTAAATCCTGCATGTCGGCTACCAGCTTATCCATTTTATCGGGTGCCACATTTAACCTCGATAAATGTGCCAAATGGCTTACTAATTTTGGATCAACTTGCATAGTACAAATGTAGTTTAAAGCTTGGAACCCCCAAGCTGGTTTTGTTAAAAGGTCAAATGACCCAATCAGTGGCAAACAATTACCGCCTATGTTCCTAAATTTAAAAGTTTTTTTTGAAATTAGTTGCATAACTAACTAATTTTACAGCAAATGCTTTTAATATGCAACGTTCCATAAAAAATGTAGTGGTTTTAGGTAGTGGTGTAATGGGTTCGCGAATTGCTTGCCATTTTGCAGGCGTAGGCGTGAAAGTTTTATTATTAGACCGACTAAATCCTGGCACCGAAGAAAGTACAAAAATAAAAGAAAGGAATAAACTGGTAGATGATTCATTACTTGCCGCTATTAAATCCAACCCTTCTCCTTTGTATGCGCAAAAATTTGCAAAAAATATAAGTACAGGAAATTTTACTGACGATATTGCAAAAATTTCAACAGCTGACTGGATAATTGAAGTAGTTGTAGAAAGGTTAGACATCAAAAAAATCATTTATGATGAAGTGGAGAAATATAGAAAACCTGGAACACTAGTAAGTTCAAATACTTCAGGTATCCCAATTCATTTAATGGCTGAGGGACGTAGCGAAGATTTTCAAACACATTTCTGTGGTACACATTTTTTCAATCCTCCAAGATACTTACGTTTATTAGAGATAATCCCCACAGCAAAAACAAGTCAGGAAGTAATTGATTTTCATTTGCATTACGGGGACGTGTTTTTAGGAAAAACAACTGTTTTATGTAAGGACACACCTGCTTTTATAGCCAATCGTGTAGGGGTTTTTAGTATGATGAGCGTGTTGCATATTATGGAAAAATTAAATTTAACCATTGACGAAATTGAAGCACTCACGGGTCCAATAATGGGCCGTCCAAAATCGGCCACCTTTAGGACTGCCGACGTGGTTGGTATTGACACTTTGGTAAAAGTTGCGAAAGGCGTTGCCGATAATTGTCCTAATGACGAAGCAAAACATATTTTTACTTTACCTGCTTGGCTAGAAAAGATGGTAGAAGAAAATTGGTTAGGAGACAAAACCGGACAAGGCTTTTTTAAGAAAATAAAAACTGCAACTTCTAAAGAAATTTTAACATTAAACTTAACCAGTTTTGCCTATGAGCCTCGTGTTAAAGCAAAGTTTGCTTCAATTACTGCGGCTAAAGCTATGGAGGCTTTACCTGATCGTTTAAAAGCATTATATGGAGCAACAGACAAAGGTGGTGAATTTGTGCGTGCATTTCACTTTGCTTTGTTCTCCTATATTAGTAATCGTGTCCCAGAAATTAGCGATGAACTTTACCGCGTTGACGATGCTTTGAAAGCTGGATTTGGCTGGGAAATTGGCGCATTTGAGTCATGGGATACATTAGGTGTAGCTAAGGTTACAGCCGACATGAAAGCAGCTGGTATAGCTGTTGCACCATGGATTGACACCATGCTGAGTAAGGGACTGTCCTTTTATAAAGTAACTGACGGTAAACGTTATTACTACGATGTGGCTAGCAATGACTACAAAATTATTCCTGGCAGTGAATCTTTTTTAATACTTTCTGATTTCAAAGAAAAAACAATATGGAAAAACAGCGCTTGTAATTTAGTAGATATTGGCGATGGCGTTGCAGGTTTTGGATGGAATACAAAAATGAATAGTATTGGAGCTGAAGTATTACAAGGTTTGAATAAAGCCGTCCAGCTCGCTGAAGAAAACTGTAAAGGTTTAGTAATCGCAAACGATGGTAATTTATTTAGTGCAGGTGCCAATGTAGGAATGATATTTATGCTTGCCATTGAGCAAGACTATGAAGAATTGGACATGGCTATTCGTACTTTCCAAAACTCAATGATGCGCGTGCGCTACTCTTCTATCCCAGTGGTAACAGCACCTCACGGACTTTGCTTGGGTGGTGGTTGTGAAATGAATTTACATGCCGATGCTATTGTTGCTGCAGCAGAAACTTATATTGGATTGGTTGAACTAGGCATTGGGGTGATACCAGGTGGTGGTGGTACTAAGGAATTAGTATTAAGGGCATCGGACGAAATGCATGCCGAAGAACCTGAAACTATTACCTTAAATAATAGGTTCATGCAAATTGCAACTGCAAAAGTTGCCACTTCAGCGCATGAGGCAATGGACATGGGTATTTTTAGAAAAGGGCAAGATGCAATTGTATTAAACCAGTCAAGAAGAATTGCAAATGCTAAAGATGAAGCGCTTCGTTTATTCAATGCTGGCTATACGCAACCTTTACAAAGAACAGATATTAAAGTATTAGGGAAAGCAGGCCTAGGAGCATTATACGCCGGTATTAATGGCATGTGGCGAGGTGGTTATGCAACAGATCATGATAAATTAGTGGCTAAGAAATTAGCCTACGTAATGTGTGGTGGAGACTTAAGTGAGCCTACCTTAGTGAACGAGCAATATTTATTAGACCTCGAAAGAGAAGCTTTCTTAAGCTTATGTGGTGAGAAGAAAACATTGGAAAGAATCCAATCGGTAATCACTGCAGGGAGACCCATTAGGAATTAGTAAGTATTAAAATAAATGTGGCTTCAAATTGTTGTCCCACCAAAAACACCCGCTTTCTAGCGGGTGTTTTTGTATAAGCTTCTGAAAAGTTGCTAATTTGAAGTGGCCACTTTACTTATTTGAATACTAATGCAATAACTGTGCTAATGCATTATCTAATGTAGGATAGTCAAACACGAAACCCGATGCTTGTATTTTTTTGGAGGAAACTTTGGCGCTTTTCAAAATTTCTATACTCATCTCTCCTAACATAAATTTCAATACAAACGTTGGAACATAAATGGGTATATAAAAGCCACGCATTTTTTTTGTAATAGCAATGATTAAATCTTTATTGCTTACTGGGTCAGGTGATACCGCATTGTACACTCCTTGCAATGTAGTCGTTTCTGCCGCAAATAAAATCATTTTACATAAATCTAAATGATGTATCCAACTAACTATTTGTGAACCATTTCCAAAAATAGTTGCCATTCCAAACATTGCAGGCTTGATAAATTCAGCTAAAGCACCACCTCGCTTATTGAATACAATTCCAATTCTAAGCGTGACTAATCGTACTCCCATTTCCTTTACTGGTTGCATACTTTGTTCCCATAATCTGGAAGTTTCACCCAAAAATGCATTGTCTGCTGGATCGGTTTCTGTAAGGCCATTTTGTAAACTAGTTGCTGTGTCTGGACCATACCAACCTATAGCAGAAGCCGCTATAACTGTTTTTACGTTATGCTCGTTTTCCCCTAATGCTTTTACTAGCAAAGCACCCGACTGTACACGGCTATCCACTAATTCTTTTTTTCTTTTAACCGACCACCTTTTTCCAGCAACATTTTCGCCAGCTAAGTGCACTATAATATCTGCTGCTTTTAATGCGGCAGGATCGATAAATTGTTTTTCGATATCCCATATTGCGTAGGTCAAATGTATTCGACTGGACTTTTTGGATGATCTAGTTAATACAATTACTTCATAACCGTGGTCTATGAATGTGTTAGCCAATGCTTGACCAACCATTCCCGTTCCTCCTGTAATGAGTATTGTTTGCATAGGATAAAGATACAAAAAACCCTCCCAAAAAATGGGAGGGTTTTAATAATATAAACTGTTCATGAAATGAAACTAGTCAGGTTTTTTTCCATCCAAGAAGGTATTAATGGTAGATAATTTAGCTTGGTTGTTTTCATCAGGCTCCACTGTATACTTACTGTAGTAATTTTCAACTGACGCCAATGTATTCCCAAATAAATCTAAGTTTCTTCTTACATAAGCAGGCACTGCATCAAATTCAGTGTTTGGATCAGTGCTGTTATTAATATTGAAAGATAAATTTCTTAATTTTTGAATTCTTTCTGCTACTTTTCTTCTTTGTTCCTCTGCATTATCCAGTGAAATATCATACGAAGGATGCGCGGCCCTTGTTGACTCAGGTGTTGCTTCTGTTTCTTCTCTCATAATTAACTGCATAGCAGGTTCTTCTTGCTCAGCAACCCTAAATGAACTTTGAAATTCAATTACCGGTGCTACTTCTTTTTCTGCTTCAAAAACTACTTCGTCCATTTCATTTACTTCGTTCGAAACTTCCTCGTTGGTAAATACAGTTTCTACTATTGATTCAAATTGAAAATTATGGATAGGCGCTGCTGCTTCAATTTCTTGTTCTACTTCGTTTTCTTCCTCTGCTACTGCATAAATATTAACTGGCTTATTAATCACAAACTCTGTAACAAAGTCAATTGCCGGCGATGCTTCCATATCTAATTCATAACATGTATCTTCCACTTCAGTATCCTCGGGGATAGAAACAAATACGCTTGAAACAATCTCTTCATCCGCCATAGTTGGAAGTAAAGAATGTGCTTCTAGCATATCAGCAGCTTCAATAGTAAGTTCTGCTAATTCGGCAACTTCATCCAAGTCAATTAACACTTCTTCATCAATAATGTCTTCAACTGACTCAACAAATGAAAACTGAATAGGCGCTTCGTTTGTTTGGTCTAATATAAAATGATTGTCATTTTCTAACTCCTGTTCAATAGGCTCCTCAGCTAAATTTTCAGCTACTGGTACCTCGGCAACTGCTTCTGCAGGAGCTGGACTCGCTATTGGCGCGTTTTCAGTAACCAAAGTCATGACAATCTTTTCCTCAGCTGGGGCCTCCGCTTTTTTTGGCTCTTCTTTTTTAAATGGATCTTTATGTTCAAATCCTGTTGCAATTAGCGTGATACCAATTTTTTCACCTAATGTCTCGTCGTATCCCATACCCATGATCACATCACTATGTTCACCAGTACGTGCACGTAGAATATTATTAATCGTTTCTAATTCATCCATGCTGCATTCGTAATCTCCTTCAGCACTATTGATGTTTAATAAAATCCACTTGGCTCCTTTAATATCATTATCATTCAACAACGGAGAATTTAATGCTTCTTCAATTGCTCTTTCTGCTCTGTTTTCTCCTTCTACCTCTGCCTTTCCTAAAATAGCCACCCCGCCGTTTTTCATAACTGTACAAACATCAGCGAAGTCAACAATAATGTGACCACGGCTATTAATTACATCTGTTATACATTTCGCTGCAGTTGCCAAAACGTTATCGGCTTTTGTAAATGCCTCTTTCATTTTCAAGTTGCCATATTGCATTCGTAACTTGTCATTTGAAATAACTAAAAGGGTATCAACATAAGGTTTCAATTGGTTAATACCTTCTTCCGCTTGTTTTTGACGACGTGGTCCTTCAAATCCAAATGGTGTAGTAACAATACCTACTGTTAAAATCCCCAAATCCTTACAAATTTTTGCAATAATTGGTGCACCGCCCGTACCTGTTCCACCACCCATTCCTACTGTGATGAAAGCCATACGTGTATTGACTTCTAATATTTTTTTAATCTCGTCCAACGACTCTTCTGTTGCTAACTTACCCACCGAAGGATCGGCACCAGCACCTAAACCTTGGGTTAAATGTGGTCCTAATTGGATTTTATTGGGAACAGGGCTGTTTTCAATCGCTTTTGAATCTGTATTGCATATGATAAAATCAACACCTTCGATATCTTGTTGGAACATGAAATTTACGGCATTGCTCCCTCCGCCGCCAACACCTAGTACCTTGATGATGGATGATTTTTGCTTAGGTAAGTCAAATTGAATCATTAGTTAGTTGTTTTTAGTTGGGTTAGTACGAGGCTAAATTAATTCATTTTTGTGTCTTCTTCTTCACTGAATATTTCAATCAAGTTGTTTTTGAAGCGATCCCAGAATTTACTCTTCCTTCTTTCTACCTGTTCAGGTGTCAAAGAGGTAGGCACAGCTTGAGTTTCCGCTTTTTTAACCGGTGCGGAATTATTTATATTCAAGTTATTAACAGTTAGTGATTTTGGCACTTCTACCTTCTTAAAAGTCTCTGCAAATACTTTGTAATTTTGTTCATAATCGTTATAGCCTTTTAAGATTAATCCGATACATGTTGAATACATTGGTTTTTTTAATTCATCAATGTGATTTGGCGCTAAATGTTCATTTGGCAAACCAATTCTTGCATTCAAACCTGTGATATATTCAGTCAATTGAATCAGGTGCTTTAACTGAGAACCTCCCCCAGTTAATATTACTCCTCCATTTAACATACGACTATCTAAGCCTACTTGCTTTAAATGATAAGTTACAAAATCAAGAATTTCACTCATTCTTGCTTGTATAATGGCAGCTAAATTCTTCACACTTATTTCTTTTGCTGGCATTCCTTTAAGTCCTGGAATAGTTACATAAGCATTGGCTTTTGCTTCATCAGAAAGCGCACTTCCAAACTGCACTTTCATAGCTTCTGCTTGACTTTTCAAAACGCCTAATCCCATTCTAATATCATTAGTGATATTTTCACCACCAAAAGGGATTACAGCTGTATGCTTTAGAATACCATCATAAAAAACGGCAAGGTCACTCGTGCCTCCACCAATATCCAAAATGGCAACACCCGCTTCCATATCAATGTCGCTCATTACCGCACTTGCAGAAGCCAATGGTTGCAATACCAAATCCTTTGTGGTCAAGCCACTTCTTTCTACAGAACGATTTATATTTCTAATAGCATTTCTGTCACCAGTTATAATATGGAAATTTGCACCTACTTTAACGCCATTTACACCAACTGGATCCTTAATATTTTGGTTATTATCGACATGAAATTCCTGAGGGATTACATCAATAATTTGATCTCCTGCGGGGATAAATGTTTTACGTTGATTGTTTATTAATTGCTCTATTTCCCATGCCTGAATTTCATTTTCGGCGTCTTGACGCACCATATCGCCGCGCGTTTGCAAACTTTTAATATGATGTCCTGCAATTCCTACATATACTTCATTAATGTCTAAATCGGGATTGCTTAACTGACAATTCTGTAAAGCTTGTTCAATAGCTTTAATGGTTTGGTCAATATTTAATACCTGCCCATGTTGCACTCCATTGCTGTTTGCACGGCCAAATCCTAGGATTTCCAATTTACCAAACTCGTTTTTTCTACCTGCTATGGCGGCAATTTTCGTTGTACCAATGTCAAGGCCCACAATGATGGGAGAATCGTGCTGACTCATTTTTATGTTTTTTAGTGGTTAGGGTTAGTTTGTTTTTTTGGAAGCGGGCTTTTTGGGCAGTATTGCCTTCGCAGTCTTCTTCACTTTATTTAACGTTTTATTATTCGCTTTATTGTTCTTTTTTATAATAGTTTTTTTACCAGATCCTTTAACAACTTTTTGTGTTGTTTTTGACTTCATTTTACTTTTAGTCGTTGCCCCCTTTTTCACTGCCACTATAGGTTTCAATGGTTTAACTGTAATTGCTTGTTTCGCTACTAAAAGGGTATCGGGATCCTTCAATTCAACTGTTGTTACAGTAGCCATTTTTAGGGCACTGGTGTCTGGCATTTGAATAGCTAATGTATCCCCATTAAAATTGGCAAAAGGCAATACTCCAGGAGCGAAATAAATAGGCTGCATACCCTTTTTTAAAGCTACAATTTGGTGGTCAAACCTACAGTCCAATACTTGATAGGCATTGATACCGCTTTGTATCCAAACTTTTTTATAAAACGTATAAAGCCTATTTAGTTTATCCTCAATATTTTCAATTGAACCTATTAAAACCAAATGGTCTCCAAGTGCAGGGATGATTTCCAAATCTCCACTTGATGTAATATTTACTTGTGCTACTTGCGCCGAAAAAAAACTGTCTTTTCTAATGAGCATTGCCAATTTTAACACGTGGCTTAATAGCGCACTATCAGGCTTTGATAATTTTTCTTGATCCGATGGGAAACCTGTTATAACAGGCAAACGCATTACAGTAAGTTGCTTTAAGGGCAACTGCTTAGCAGTAGAGTCAATGAAGAAGGAACCACCCGTGGCTGTAAAAATTCTCGCAACTGGAATTCTTTGTTCAATCCTTACTTGTACTTCTTGTTTATTATCTATAAAAATTTCGGCGTTTTTAATCCATTTTATATTAGCAAGCGATTGTTCAATTTTTACTAAATTCAACTCAATAATAGGCACACCTTGTTTCACACCTTGCTCCGCTAATAAAGCCTTAATTTCCAATTCATCCATAAATAAAATGGAAGTATTATCACCTACTAATTCAATTTGTACCCCGGTACACTTTTTATGACTTTTATCCTGCCATGCATAAGTGAACAGCACAATTAATGCGATACCTGCAATACTCCAAAGTATCTTTACTAATATATTTTTCCAGTCCTTCATTAATTTTTTGTAATTAGGTCTTTTACTTTTGTAATACAAGCATCAATATCACCTGCACCTGCCATTACAATTAATTTATCGTTTGTTTTAGAAGCCCATTCAAACAAAGCTTCTTTTGTCATTACTTGTTTATTTTCAAGTTTCATTTTATCCAATAGCATCTCACTTGTAACTCCTTCAATTGGCAATTCCCTTGCCGGGTATATTGGTAATAAGATAACCTCGTCGGCCTTGTCCAAGGTTTCTACAAACCCTTCGCATTGGTCCTGCGTTCTGCTATATAAATGAGGCTGAAATACAAGCACCATTTTCTCTCCAGGATAAATACTTCTTACTCCACTTATTAATGCATTCAATTCTTCAGGATGATGCGCATAGTCGTCAATCAACACTTTATTTGCCGTTTTAACTTTATATTCAAACCGACGTTTTACTCCCTGAAAAGCAGCTACTGCTTTAATAATCTTATCATGTTCAATACCCAATGTTAATGCTATGGCAATTGCTGCAGTTGCATTTTCTACATTATGCAACCCTCCCATATTTAAAACAACATCGCTCAATACACCTTTAGGATGTACTAAATCAAATGAATAAGAACCGTCAACTACTTTTAAATTAATTGTATGGTAAGAAGCGGCATCCTTATCATACCCATAAGTGCAAACCGTTTTATTAGCAGAATCCGTTTTTACAGTAGTGCCTAATTTTTGAATGAGAGTTCCTCCTGGTTTAATTTTATCAGCATATTGTCCAAAAGCTTTTAATACTTCTTCGGCAGTACCATAAATATCTAAGTGATCTGGATCAACTGCCGTAATAACTGCAATATTGGGAGAAAGTTTTAAAAAACTTCTGTCATATTCATCGGCTTCAACTACCACAACGTTTCTTTCGTCACTCCAAAAATTAGTATCGTAATTAGATGCAATGCCGCCCAAAAATGCGTTACACCCATACCCTGAATGGCGAATTATATGTGCAGTCATTGAAGTGGTAGTAGTTTTACCGTGTGTGCCTGCAATGCCAATTGTAAATGCATTTTCTGTAATCCAGTTTAATACATCACTTCTTTTAACTACATTATAACCATTATTTATAAAGTAATTTAATTCCGTATGCGCACTAGGTATGGCAGGTGTATATACAATTACTGTTGCATCCTTGTCGAGTAGTTGTATATCATCTTCAAAATGTATTTTAATACCTTCTTTTATTAAATCGTCTGTTAAACCTGTTGGTGTTTTATCATACCCTGAAACATACACTCCTTGCGTATTAAAATAGCGTGCTAAAGCACTCATCCCAATGCCTCCAATGCCAATAAAATAAATTCGTTTAATATTTGTTAACGGGTTCATGCTTGGTTTTTTAACTATTATGCTCTTGAATGTGTTGAATAATTTGCTCCGCAATTAAGTTATCTGCATTTAATAGTGCAAATTGTGGTAGTTGTTGTTTAATACTATTCATTCTTTGCTCGTCCTTTATTAAGGACAATAAAGTAGTTATCAGTTGCTCATTTACTTGGTTGTCCTTAACAATTAAAGCGGCGCCCTTGTTAACTAATTGCATTGCATTAAATGTTTGATGATCCTCTGCTGCAAATGGGTATGGTACAAAAACGCCTACCTTACCGGTTACACTTATTTCAGCAACAGCCATTGCACCAGACCTGCTAACTACAACGTCTGCAGCTGTATAAGCAGCACTCATGTCATCAATAAAGGAACTCATATATACATTTGGGAATGCTGCGGCTGCTTTTAAATAAGCAGATGCGCCGGGCTTTCCTGTTTGCCAAATTAATTGTATATCATTTTTAAGAAACTCAGGTAAGCCTTTTTGTATTGCAGCATTAATTGACTTTGCACCCAAGCTTCCTCCAATAATTAATACTGTTTTTCTTGAAGGCAATAAACCAAATTGCAATAAAGCTGCTTCTTTAGAATAAGGTGCATCGACAATATTTTTTCTGATCGGGTTACCTGTTACAATTATTTTACTTGCAGGAAAAAATTGCTCCATGCCATTTGCGCCAGTAAATATTTTTGTTGCATGCTCGGCCAACCATTGATTTGATTTGCCAGCAAAAGCATTTGATTCATGAATAAATGTTGGAATTGATTTTGCTTGTGCAAATTTTAATACTGGGAAACTACTATAACCCCCAACGCCAAATACTGCATTTGGTTTAAAGGATGCAAATATTTTTCGCACCTGAAAAAAACTACTAATTAGTTTAAATGGAAGTGTCAAATTCTTAAATATACTTGTTCTGTTTAATCCCGCAATCGTTAACCCTTTAATTTCAAAACCCACTTGTGGCACTTTTTCCATTTCCATCTTACCATTAGCCCCTACAAACAGTATTGCTGCATCGGGTTGAATTTTTTGAATAGCTTGCGCAACAGCAATTGCAGGAAAGATATGTCCTCCTGTGCCACCACCTGCTATAATGATGCGTAATTGTTTATGCTGTTGGTTGTACTCCATTATTTATTGATTCTGTTTCAGTTGGTATTTCAATATCTGTTTCAACCGGTGCATTGCCTTCAATTTGCTCCACATTCCTAGCCACACTTAATATTAATCCTATAGAACAACATGTAAAAATAAACGAGCTTCCTCCCATACTTACTAAAGGCAACGTAACCCCAGTCACTGGAACAATATTCACATTTACAGCCATATTTGCAACCGCTTGAATAATTAAAGTAAAGCTTAACCCTAAAGCCAAAAAAGCTCCAAAAGCATAAGGACAGCGTCTAAAAATTCTTATACATCTAAATAAAAAAACTAAATAAATGAATATAATAAACGCACCTCCCAATAAACCATATTCTTCAATTATAACTGCATATATAAAGTCATTATATGCCTGCGGTAAAAAGTTCCTTTGTTGACTATTGCCTGGTCCTAAACCCATAAAAATACCACCATTCGCAATGGCAATTTTAGCTTGTTGAACTTGATAAGGTACTTCGTTATCACTAGCATACATAAAGTCCTGTACCCTGTTTACCCAAGTACCAAAACGTCCAAAACTTTTCATTTTTTCAGCAACAACAGGTTTTCCTTCATCGCTTTTACTAGAATGCGTAGCAATAGCAACACTGATAATAATGGCTACTGGTATCATAGCCACTAATATTGTTAACATGATATGCTTGAAACTTACCCTTCCAATAAACATTAATAATAGTGAAGTAGCTCCCGTCAACAATGCATTTGACAAATTCGCAGGCATTATTAAAGCACAAATTAAAAGTACTGGCCACAGGACTGGCCAAAAACCATTTTTGAAATCTTTAATCACGGCCTGCTTCTTGCTCAATACTTTTGATATATACATGAACAAAGCCAACTTTGCTACATCGCTACTCTGGATTGTTAAATTAATTATAGGTAATTTAATCCATCTACTTCCCTCGTTAATTTTTGCCCCAAAAAATAATGTATAAATTAACAGTGGAACTGACAAGGCAAATAGTATAGTGGCAATACGAGAAAAAACGGTGTAATTAACCCTATGTAATGCGAAAATGACTAGTAAACCTATAAGCGTGAATATAACTTGCTTGAACAAATAAACACTGGTGTTACCACGATACATTTTATACGCCAATGAGCCAGTTGCACTATATACCACAAGAATTGAAATAAGTGACAATACAATGACTAACCCCCATATGTATTTATCCCCCCTTGTTCTTTGGTCCAAATGCTCTTTCATCCCTCCAATAGAAGGCATCTGCGAAAATAATTTATCAGTGGTTTCGTTAAACATATTTTAAAGTTCTTTTACACTCTCTTTAAATTGACGTCCTCTGTCCTCATAATTTTTAAACAAATCAAAACTTGCACATGCTGGGCTCATTAATACCACGTCACCTTTTTCCGTTAATTTGAAAGATGCATTAACTGCTTTTTTTGCGCTATCCGTTTCAATAATAGTAGCTACCTTATCCTTAAAAAATTCTATAATTTTTTTATTGTCTGTACCCATGCAAACAATTGCTTTTACTTTATCTTTTACTAAATCAGCTAGTAATTCATACTCATTGCCTTTATCAACACCGCCTAAAATTAGCACTGTTGGTTTTTGCATACTTTCTAATGCATACCATGTACTGTTAACATTGGTTGCTTTACTGTCGTTAATAAAATCTACGCCGCGGACAGTAGCAACAAATTCCATTCTGTGTTCTAGGTTATGGAAATTACTTACCGCTTCACGGATTTTTTCTTTCCTAATGCCTAAAGTGGTTGCTGCGATACTTGCTGCCATAGTGTTGTATGCATTATGTTTTCCCTTTAAGGCAAAATCATAAATACTCATGGTAACGCGTTCTTCTTGGATTTTAATCATCATTTGGTCGTTCTTGATGTAGCCTCCTTTTTTAACTTCTTGTTTCATAGAAAATGGTAATGGGTTAGTATGTATGGTTAGTAGTTCTAATTGTTTAACAATTACTTCGTCGTCAATGCAGTAAATAAAATAATCCTTAGCAGTTTGGTTTTCAATAATGCGCAACTTGCTTTTAATATAGTTTTCGAATTTATAGTCGTATCTGTCTAAATGATCCTCCGTAATATTTAATAAAATCGCAATGTCTGGCTTGAAATAAGTGATATCGTCTAATTGAAAAGAACTTACCTCAATAATGTAAAGTGCTTTAGGTGCTACTGCTACTTGTCTTGCAAAAGAAAATCCAATATTCCCTACCATTGCAACATCTTGTTCCGCTAGTTTGCATATATGATATAGCAAAGAAGTAGTTGTAGTTTTTCCATTACTGCCTGTAATTGCAGCAATTTTGCTTTCGCCCTTGTACCTGAATCCAAATTCAATTTCACTTACCACTGGGATACCTTTAGCGCGAATTTGTTTCACCAATTCGTTCTTTTCCGGTATACCTGGGCTTTTCATTACTTCATCTGCTGCCAATATTCTTTCAACACTATGGGCCCCAGACTCAAAAGAGATTGCATTGTCTTCCAATTCTTTTTGAAAATTTG
Organism: Bacteroidota bacterium; assembly: GCA_947458915.1. Lineage (GTDB taxonomy): Bacteria > Bacteroidota > Bacteroidia > Chitinophagales > Chitinophagaceae > Sediminibacterium. Next base: position 113 of record CANHAE010000018.1, on the reverse strand, counting down.
GCTTAATAGGACTAGCATCTGAAACGAATACATCGTAGCCTTTTTGCTTAGCTAATAAAGCAGTTCCTATTCCACTTTCGCCTGCCCCTAATATGACTAATTTCTTTGCCAAT
>CANHAE010000017.1 GCA_947458915.1 Bacteroidota bacterium | reverse complement strand
TGCTTTAATTAAATTAGCACCATGTAAATCTCCGCTGGCTTCTCCAGCTATAATATAATAACGCATTTATAAAAACCATTTACTTGCAATGGCAACCACTGCATAAATACATGTTGTAAAGAAGATACCTTTTGCCATTTTATCAAGTCTTTTTTGAAAAAGGAAAGTAAGTACCGCTCCATTTAAGAGCAATGAAACACTTATCATAGCCGACAGGACAGACTTTTGTTGGTTTAGCAATTCCAAAAATTCGGGTACACTAAACATGCTAAATTTCCATTGGAAAAAAATAGCAAAACCAAAAAAGGGTAGGGCTAATCCTAATAGCACACCAAGTATATAATTGTCTTTTACCATTTCCACTTTTTACTTAATTTTTCTTTTATAGTATGGTTGGTCAAATCAAATTGAACAGGCACCACGCTAACATAATTATTTTTTAATGCCCAAACGTCGGTGTCCTTTGATTTATCAAAGTTTACAAAGGCGCCTGTTAGCCAATAATATTTTTTGCCATGTGGGTCAGTTCTTTCAACAAATTTTTCCTCGTATTTGGCATATGCTTGTTTACCTATTTTAATACCCTTAATTAACTCAGTAGGCACTTTAGGAATATTTACATTCAAGCAAAGGTGCTTGTCAACTGTTTTGTCGGCCAACAATTTTGCAATAATAATGCCTGCATAATGTTTTGCAGCGGTAAAATCGGCTTCTACACTCAAATCCAAAAGGCTAAATCCAATACTAGGTATACTTTCAATGGAAGCCTCCAAAGCAGCGGACATGGTACCTGAATAAATTACATTAATGGAATGATTGGCTCCATGATTAATACCACTTAAGCAAATAGTGGGTTTCCTATGAAGTACTTTGTCAACGGCTAGTTTAACGCAGTCAACAGGGGTGCCACTACATGAATAGGCTTCAACGCCGTCTATATAATGTACTTTATTAAGTCTCAAATGTTCGCCAATGGTAATTGCATGTCCCATGCCACTTTGCGGCTTGTCGGGTGCCACCACCACTATTTTACCAAATGGCATGGCTGCTTCTACTAAGGCCCTAATGCCAGGAGCGTTGATACCGTCGTCATTTGTTATTAAAATAACAGGTTTTTCAGATTTAATTTTAGCCATAATGCAAGTTAACTAGAAGGGTGGTTTGAAACAAAATAAAGAAATTACTAAAAATATTTGTAAAAACTAAAAAGTTTAGTAAATTGCACTAAAATCATTAGTTATGTCATACGCAGGTAAGAATTTAAAATACATCAGAAAGCAGCGCGAATGGACACAAGAAGAAATGGCCAACCAACTTCAAATTAAGCGTTCTTTAGTGGGCGCTTATGAAGAAGAAAGGGCATCCCCAAGGTTAGAAGTTCAAGAGGCTATTTGTGCACTTTTTAACATTAGCTTGGAAGAATTCCTCTTTCAGGATTTATCCGAAAAAAATGCATCAGGGGAAGGGGGAAGCAAAACCTCTAATTCCTATTTAGAACGTCGTCGTTCCATGAAATCAGATAAATCAAATAACCTTAGTCAAATAGTACCCTTCGTTCCCGTAAAAGCGGCCGCAGGTTATTTAGCTGGTTATGCCGACCCTGAATTCCTAGACGAGTTAAATACCTTCACCTTGCCAATGTTAGCGCCGGGTGACTACCGCGCCTTTGAAATCATTGGGGACAGTATGTTGCCAACACCAAGCGGAAGTGTGATTGTTGGAGAGAAGGTAGAGAGCTTTATTCATGTAAAGAACAGCAATACTTATATTGTAGTATCAAATTCTGACGGAGTAGTATATAAAAGAATCATCACCAATGACGACCACAAAGAAAAGCTTACTTTGCTGAGTGACAATCCTTTATACGAGCCATATCAAGTAAATACTCAAGATATTGTAGAAATATGGAAAGCTGTTTATATCATACATAAAGCCGGTTCACAGCCAATGTGGAATGTAGACCAGTTAGCTGGGGTTGTTAGCAGTTTGCAGGATCAAATTAGTACCATGAAGCGTACAATGAACTAAATTCTAGTCATCTTATATTCAAATCCCGATTGCTCAAAAGCTTTCGGGATTTTTTATTGTACTAAGATCCGCTTAATAGGCGGTAATTGACTTGATGGAGTATTTTGATTCGTGAAATACAGAGTCCAAGTAGAAAAAATTACTTTAAATAAAATAGCCTAAGTAAATGATTTACATAAATTTAGGCTATTTTATTTCGTATTTAATTACAATTAAATATTGTTCATTATTCCCATTCTATTGTTGCTGGGGGCTTGCTGCTAATATCGTAAACAACCCTATTAATACCTCTTACTTCATTAATAATTGCATTACTTACATGTGCCAAAAACTCGTAAGGGAGGTGTGCCCAATCGGCCGTCATGCCATCAACCGATGTAACAGCTCTTAGGGCTATGGTGAATTCATAGGTTCTTTCATCTCCCATTACGCCCACACTTTTAACGGGTAATAGAATAGTTCCTGCTTGCCATACCTTGTTATATAGGTCAAATTCCTTCAGAGATCTCATATAAATGTCGTCTGCCCGCTGTAATAAGTCCACTTTTTCAGGCGTAATATCACCTAATATACGAATAGCTAACCCTGGCCCTGGAAAAGGATGGCGGTTAATAAGGTCGGCTGGGATACCTAACTCAAGTCCCACTTTTCTCACTTCGTCCTTAAATAAGTACCTCAGTGGTTCTACTAGGCTTAGGTGTAATGTATCAGGTAGTCCACCTACATTATGGTGTGACTTTATAGTCTGAGAGGGCCCATGAACGCTAACACTTTCAATTACGTCAGGGTATATTGTTCCTTGACCTAAAAACTTGGCTTCCAACATATTAGAAGCTTCTATTTGAAATACATCTATAAATAGTTTTCCAATAACTTTACGCTTTTCTTCAGGGTCCGACTTGCCTGCTAATGCGTCATAAAACATTTGCTTAGCATCAATGCCTTTTACATTCAGTCCAACCCTGTTGTATATATCTAACACGTTTTGAAACTCGTCTTTTCTTAAAACGCCATTGTCTACAAAAATACCATGAAGCCTATTTCCAATGGCTTTGTGAATTAGGGTAGCGGCAACTGTGCTATCTACTCCTCCGCTTAAGGCCATAATTACATGACCGTCTCCAATTTGTGCTTTTAACTTTTCTACTGTTTCTTGAACAAAGGACGCTGGGGTCCAATTTTGTTGACAGCCACAAATGCCCACCAAAAAGTTTTTTATCATGGTTTTCCCTTCCGAGGAATGATATACTTCGGGGTGGAATTGAAATCCGTGTAGACTATTGCCACTATCCTGCTTTTTCCTAAAGGCAGCTACTGGGATACTGTCGGTATCAGCTAAAAGTTCAAAATTTTCAGGTAATTGAGTGATAGAGTCGCTATGACTCATCCATACCTGACTATTATTGGGAACATTTTGAAATATAATGTCTTCTTTTTGGATACGTAACTGTGCACGACCGTATTCTCTTTTATTTGACTTTTCTACCTTACCACCAAAGTTTTTAGCACTTAATTGAGCGCCATAACAAACAGTAAGTACCGGTATTTTGGCTAGCATAGCTTGAATATCCACGTTTGGGGCGTCGGTTTCGTTTACACTAGCGGGGGATCCACTTAGGATGATTCCTTTTAGGGTGCCGTCAAACTCAATTTTACTATTAAATGGCTTTATTTCGCAATAAACATTCGCTTCCCTTACAGCCCTGGCTATAAGTTGTGTGTATTGACTACCAAAGTCGAGGATGAGTATTTTTTCAGTCATGCGCGAAGATACGCAAAAAAAAATCCTACCGATTAGGGTAGGATTAATATTTTCTCTTGACAGCGAAGCTGTATAGGATTACTTTTTCTTAGCTACGATTGCTACTGCAACGTGCTTAGCCAACTTACTTTTTAAATTAGCAGCTTTGTTTTTATGGATAATTCCACGTTTTGCTAATTTATCAATTTGAGAAACGATGTTTGGTAGTTTCTCGTCGTAAGCTTTTTGCTCTTCTATTGTCTTTAAATCACGAATAGCGTTACGAGTAGTTTTACCATAATAACGGTTTCTATCGCGACGTTTAGTTGCTTGTCTTACATCTTTTTTGGTAGCCGAATGATTTGCCATGTACTAATTAATTTTCAGGAGGGCAAAGGTAAGGTAAGAAGGCTAATAATTAAAATTAAAATCAAAAAAAATATAAATTACGCCTAATTTACTGATAATCAGTAAGTTATTTCATAATTAACCAAAAGCATGAAATAGGCATCATCATCCATTAAAATACACTGAAGTTAAATTTCGATTCTCGGTATTTCTTCCATGTTTTTATTCAATTTTTCATACATAATCAATCATTTAACCCGATATTTGCCCTCCGTATTTTCACCTAAATACAGTAATTTAAATGAAGGATTTCTCCTATATCACCAACTCGCACCCAGCCTTTATTGAAGGGCTATATCAGCAATTTTTAACGGATTCAAGTTCAGTAGATCCCGATTTAAAAAAGTTTTTTGAAGGTTTCGACTTTGCAATTCAAAACGGCACCTCTATAAGTGCTGCAACAAATGTTACAACAACAAGTTCAACCTCAGTTGATTGGGAGAATGAAATAAAAGTATACAGGTTAATATTAGGCTACAGAAACAAAGGTCATTTAGTGGCAACAACAAATCCAATTCGCGAAAGAAAGGATAGGAGTGCAAATTTAGCATTATCTTTTTTTGGTTTAACCGAAGCTGATTTGGATAAAACGTTTAATGCAGGTAGTTTAATTGGGTTGGGAGCAACAAGCTTGAAGCATATATTAACGCATTTACAAAATGCTTACGCAAAGAATATTGGTATTGAATATAAATATATTGCCGACCAAAAAATAGTAGATTGGTTAACAGAAGAAATGGAAAATAATTTTTCCGCACCTATTTCTATTGAACAAAAAAGTCGCATACTAGAAAAATTAAACCATGGTGTAATTTTTGAAAAGTTTTTACACACAAAATATATTGGTCAAAAGCGTTTTTCATTAGAAGGAGGTGAATCAACTATTCCTGCCTTAGACGCTATTATTAATACAGCTGCAGAAGTAGGGGTTGAAGAAGTAGTTATTGGAATGGCACACAGAGGTAGGTTGAATGTACTAGCAAATATCATGGGCAAAACCTATGAACAAATATTTAGCGAGTTTGAGGGTACTGCAGTGTTAGACCAAACAATGGGTAGTGGAGATGTTAAATACCATATGGGTTATAGTTCGGAAGTAGAAGCCTTGAATCATAAAAAAGTGCATTTAAAATTAATGCAAAACCCTTCGCATTTAGAAGCGGTGGACCCTGTTGTATTAGGATTTGCACGCGCAAAAGCAGATGTGTTATACAATGCCGATTTTAGTAAAGTACTACCTATATTAATTCATGGCGATGCTTCGGTTGCAGGGCAAGGCGTTGTTTATGAAATTTTGCAAATGTGCAACCTACATGGATATAGAACAGGAGGAACAATTCATTTTGTAATTAATAATCAAATTGGTTTCACTACTGATTTTGATGATGCAAGAAGTGCAAATTATTGCACCTCATTAGCAGCGATGGTTCAAGCACCTGTTTTACATGTTAATGGCGACGATGCAGAAGCTGTTTACAAAGCAGTGGTAATTGCTACAAAGTACAGACAACAATACCACAGTGACATATTTGTTGATATGGTATGTTACCGAAAACATGGTCACAACGAAGGAGACGATCCAAAGTATACACAACCTCAATTATATAATTTAATTGAAAAACATAAAAATCCGAGAGAAACTTATGTTGAATTTTTGTTGCAAAACGGCGCGCCTGATGCACAAAATTTAGCAAAGGAAATGGAGAAGAAATTTTGGTCTGACTTACAAGCAAGGTTGGATGAAGTAAAACAAAACCCGCTACCTTATAAGTATCAGGCCCCTGATTTAGCTTGGAAGGCCATGCGAAAAGCCACTCCCGAAGATTTTCATGAATCTCCTAATACTGCAATTGAAGCTGGTCAAGCAAAAACAATTTTTGAGGCATTAATGAAATGGCCTGAAAGTTTCTCTCCTCTTAAAAAAGTTGAAAAATTAATTCAGGAAAAAATAAAGCTATACCAAACAGAAAATAAAATAGACTGGGCCACAGGTGAGTTAATGGCTTATGCTTCTTTATTAGCAGAAGGTAAAACAGTTCGAATGAGTGGACAGGATGTGAAGCGTGGTACATTCAGCCATCGCCATGCAGTTCTATTCGACGAAAATACAAATGAGCAATATGTTCGTTTAAATCATGTAGCAGCAGGACAACAACCATTTAGGATTTATAATTCTCTATTGAGTGAGTATGGTGTGCTAGGTTTTGAGTATGGTTATGCACTAGCAAATGCCGAAGCATTGGTAATATGGGAAGCACAGTTTGGTGATTTTTGTAATGGTGCTCAAACCATTATTGACCAGTTTATTGCAGCAGGTGAACAAAAATGGCAAAGACAAAATGGGGTAGTCATGTTATTACCACACGGTTATGAAGGACAAGGTCCTGAACACAGTAGTGGCAGAATGGAAAGGTTTTTGCAGCAATGCGCAGAGTATAATATGGTTGTCACAAATATTACTACTGCTGCTAATTTATTCCATGCATTAAGACGTCAGTTAACTTGGTCGTTCCGAAAACCAATGATTAATTTTTCGCCTAAAGCAAATTTGAGAAGCCCTTGGACCTTTAGTGATATGAATGAATTATCACAAGGAGGTTTTAAAGAAGTGATTGACGATGCTTTTGTGCAAAATGCCGAGGGGGTTAAAAAAGTATTATTTTGCTCAGGTAAAATTTATTACGAATTAGCGGAGAAGCAAAAAGTTGAAAACAGAACGGATATAGCCATTGTAAGAATTGAGCAGTTATATCCATTACCAATTAAACAAATTACAGCATTGTATCAGAAATATGCCAAAGCAATTTGGTTCTGGGTACAGGAAGAACCTTTGAATATGGGTGCAGCAAGCTTCTTGCAAATGAATTTAAAGGCAATTAAATATGGTGTAATTAGTAGACAAGCTAGTGCTTCAACAGCAACTGGTTTTTCAAAAGTACATGCGAAAGAACAAAATGATATAATAACAACAGCGTTTTCTATTTAAAAAATAAAACATGATCTCAATTAAAGTTCCAAGTGTAGGGGAATCAATTACAGAAGTTACTTTGTTAAAATGGACAAAGAAAGAAGGAGCATGGGTTGACCGTGATGAAGTAATTGCAGAATTAGAAAGTGAAAAAGCCACTTTTGAAGTAAATGCTGAACAAGCAGGTACTTTAGTGCAAAAAGCCAAAGAAGGAGATAGTATATTAATTGGGGATGTGTTGGCAGAAATTGACGAAACAGCTGCGAAGCCAGCCCAGGCTGAAGTACCAGTAGCCGCTCCAGTAGCTGCTGCTGTGCCTACTCAAGCACCAGTTGCCGCAGTTGCTAATAACCTTAAAACTTCTCCTGTTGCTGCTGCAATTATTGCGGACAAACAAGTAGATGCTACTCAAATTAAAGCAAGTGGGTATGCTGGAAAAATAATGAAGACAGACGTATTAGAAGCTTTAGCACATCCTGGTAAAAACGCATTCCAAGGGCAAACCTTATTTTCACGTGAAGTACGAATGGAGAAAATGAGTAACCTACGTAAAACAATTAGTCGTCGTTTGGTGGAATCAAAAAATACAACTGCAATGTTAACCACTTTTAATGAAGTGGACATGACGGCTATTATGCAAATAAGAAAACAGTTTAAGGATAAGTTTAAAGAAGCGCATGGCGTAAACTTAGGGTTCATGAGCTTTTTTACAAAAGCCTGTGCAATTGCATTAAGTGAATGGCCAACAGTAAACGCGTACATTGATGGTGATCAAATTTTGTACCACGATTATGCAGATATAAGTATTGCAGTAAGTACGCCACGAGGTTTAACGGTACCTGTAATTAGGAATGTTGAAAGTTTGAGTATGGCTGAGATAGAAAAAACGGTAGTTGTGTTAGCAGGTAAGGCAAGAGATAGTAAATTAACTGCAGAGGATTTAACTGGTGGCACATTTACAATAACAAATGGTGGGGTGTTTGGAAGTTTAATGAGTACGCCAATTATTAATATTCCACAGTCGGCTATTTTAGGAATGCATAAAATTCAGGACCGCCCTATGGCGGTGAACGGTAAAGTAGAAATCTTACCCATGATGTATTTAGCCTTAAGTTATGACCACCGTATTATTGACGGACGCGAGAGTGTTGGTTTCTTGGTTCGCGTAAAAGCATTATTAGAAAATCCCGCTTTGTTATTAATGGGTAAGGACCCTGTAGCAAGCCTATTAGAATTATAAAACAAATACAAAGTCATGTGTAAGCATGACTTTTTTTTATGCATCAAGTTATACATCAAAATATTGCAAGCAAGTTATTGGAAGCTTACGATGGTCATGAGCCTTTGGCTAATTATTTAAAAAAATATTTCGCTGCGAATAAGAAACATGGTAGTCGTGACCGCAAAAGTATTAGCGCTTTTTGTTATGCTAGTTTTAGGGAGCATTTTAAAAACTTTCCCCTAGAAAAGTATATTTCAAAACAAATTGATATTCCTACATTTATTGCTTCACATAAAGTGCAACCATTACTTTTCATTCGCATAAGGCCTTGGCAAAAAGAAAAAGTTATTCAAAAATTACATGCTGCTCAAATACAATTTAAGCAAGAAAGTGAAAATTGTTTGTCTTTTGCAAATTCAACTTCTTTGCAAAACATTTTAGAATTGAATAAGGAGGCGGTGATTCAGGATCGTAATTCTCAAGCCTTAGCTAGTTTATTAAAACTAGTTCCAACTAGTATTGATAATGTAATTAATGTATGGGATGCATGTGCTGCAAGTGGCGGCAAATCTATTCTCATGTATGATTTCATGGACAATATTAAAATTCATGTCACCGATGTGCGGGACAGTATTTTACATAATTGTGAAAAGCGATTGCAAGAAGCAGGCATAAGACCAGCTTCGGTTCAAGTAGTTGATTTGACATTTCCCTTTGACATAAAAAAGCAATTCGATTTTGTATTTGCCGATGTGCCCTGTTCTGGAAGTGGTACTTGGGGTAGAACACCCGAGCAATTAAATTATTTTAAGGAGCCACAATTAGATAAGTATATAAAATTACAAGCACAGATAGTACAGAACTTAATTCCAGCCATAAAAGTAAATGGACATTTATTGTTTGTTACTTGTTCTGTTTACGAAAAAGAAAACGAACAAAATGTAGCAGCAATACTTGCAACTGGAAAGTTTAAGTTAGTACAGGAGCAATATTTTGAAGGGTACAAACAACAAGCCGACACTTTATTTGGAGCCTTACTACAAAAAATAGCGGAGTAGTAATTGTAATACTTGTGTGAACTAATGCTACAATGAGAAGCTCGGCATTAACTGCCCACTTTGAATAATGCCACCGGCTACAACATCATCTCCTTCGTAAAATACAGCACTTTGCCCTGGCGCAATACTTTTTACATTTTCGTAAAATTTAGCTTGCACTCCATTGTCGGTATTGGATAAGGTGCATAATGCACCAGTATCATGGTACCTAATTTTCGCCATCAAATCCATTGGAGCATCTAAGTGGTCATATTTTATCCAGTTTAACCTAGCGACCATCATGTCATTTTGTTCTAAATCGCTTTCGTCTCCTAACACTACCAAATTTTTCACAGGGTCAATTGAAATAACATAAATGGGTTTACCTAATGCAATTTCTAATCCTTTTCTTTGCCCAATTGTATAAAAAGGGTAGCCCTTATGTTTGCCTAATCTTTTTCCTTTTGTATCTACAAACCAACCACCGTTAACGCGTTCTTCTAATCCATCTACACGACGTTTTAAAAAACCACGGTAATCATTGTCAGGCACAAAACATATTTCATAACTCTCGCTTTTCTTTGCTAATTCAGGATAGCCTAGGTCAATGGCCATTTGACGAATGTCCTTTTTATGCATGCCGCCTAATGGTAAAATGGTGCGTTTTAATAAATCTTGGTCTACGCCCCATAATACATAACTCTGGTCCTTAGTTTCGTCCAAGCCTTTTGAAATTACGTAACGTCCGTTGGTATGTTGTCGCACTTTGGCATAGTGTCCAGTTGCGATAAAATCACAACCCATGGCATCAGCTCTTTTTAACAAAGCCCTCCATTTAATATGCGTATTACACATTACACATGGGTTAGGTGTGCGGCCAGCTAAATATTCTTCTACAAAATTTTCAATAACAAAATCTCCAAATTCTTCTCTAATATCTAAAATATAATGTGGGAAACCATTATTTACTGCTGCTGAACGTGCGTCATTGAATGAATCAATATTGCAGCATCCAGTTTCTTTTCCATTGGTATTGCTTGTTGAATAGTCCCAGGTTTTCATGGTAATACCTACTACCTCATAACCTTCATTGTGGAGCATTAAAGCTGCTACTGTACTGTCAATCCCGCCACTCATGGCTACTAATACTTTTCCTTTCTTGCTCATATTTGATAGGCCAGTTAAATGTTGGCTTGGTACAAAAGTAACTTATCCTGAGCACTTTGCAATTTTGGGGGTAAAAGGAGTCCCAAAATTTGTTGTCTAAAACCGAAAAATACTATCTTCATCCTCATAAAACGACAAAATACAAGAAAATGATCAAGTTACAAGTAATCGGAAATTTAGGCAAAGACGCCTTAGTAAACAACGTAAACGGTAAATCCGTAATCAATTTTAACGTTGCACACACAGAACGTTTCAAGGACGCTCAAGGAAATCAAAAAGACAGAACTACATGGGTTGACTGTTCTTATTGGACTGACCGCGTTGCAGTAGCACCTTATTTAAAGAAGGGTACGCAAGTATACGTGGAAGGCACTCCTGATGTTAGGTCTTATACAACTGCAGATGGCCGCAACGGAGCTTCTTTAACATTGCGTATCACATCGGTTCAATTATTAGGTGCTAAACCAGGTGGCACTACTGCTCCTGACCAAAGTGCTGGGGCTTCTTATGCACCAAGCAGTGCTTCACCAGCTGGGGATGATTCACCAGTGGATGATTTACCATTCTAATTTAGTAGTCTAATTTTTTAGGCCAAAAGAATTAATATTTTTACAAGGTGTACTTCGGTACACCTTTTTTTATTTGTAAATTTGTAGTCTATTCAATTTATATGAGTGACACTATTTATTCCTATCAACAGCTGTATCAATTTTCATTAAGTGTATTTAAAAAAATGGGCTGTTCCAATGAGGATGCTACACTAGCGACTAGTGTATTATTGTCGGCCGATTTAAGAGGAATAGATTCACATGGTATTGCAAGGTTAGTTGGGTATGTAAGGTTATGGGAAGTAGGAAGAATTAACCCAACACCTAATATTCGGGTTGTGTATGAAACACCTTCCACCGCTGTGGTTGACGGGGATAGGGGGCTAGGTTTAGTGGTGGCACCTAGGGCAATGCAAATAGCTATAGATAAAGCAAAACAAGTGGGTTCGGGTTGGGTAAGTGTGAAAAATAGCAATCACTTTGGAATAGCAGGCTATCATGCAATGATGGCTTTGTCACAGGATATGATTGGCATGGCTATGACCAATGCGAGTGCATTAGTAGCGCCTACCTATGCAGCTGAAAAATTATTAGGTACCAATCCAATTGCGGTAGCGGTTCCGGCGGGAGAAGAAGCGCCTTTTGTTGCCGATTTTGCAACCACTACTGCAGCAAACGGAAAACTAGAAATTGCACAACGAAAAAACGAACCCATTCCTGAAGGATGGGCGCAGGATGCTGCTGGTAAAACTTCTACAGATGCGGCTATCTTAAAAAAAGGAGGGGCTTTGTTACCATTGGGATCAGAGAAGGAACAAGGCAGCCACAAAGGCTACGCATTAGGTTCGATAGTCGATATTTTTTCGGGGGTTTTAAGTGGGGCGAGTTTTGGTCCTTGGGCACCTCCCTTTCCTGCATATGTTCCAATGCCCGAAAATATGCCTGGGGAAGGGTTAGGCCATTTCTTAGGGGCCATGCGTATTGATGGTTTTAGGCATGCAGCCGATTTTAAAAGTAATATGGATTTATGGTTAAACCGATTTAGAAACGCAAAGCCAATTGAAGGGCAAGACCAAGTTTATGTGGCGGGAGATATTGAAAGAATGATAGAAGGAGAAAGAATGAAAAATGGAATACCGTTGGTTGCCGAAGTGGTTGCAGATTTAAAAGCGCTTGGCACAAAATTGAATATACAGTTGTAGTATGTATACTAACACGCGTTTGCGATTTCCTATTTATCTTTAACTATCTAAAAAGAATAAGCATGAGAGTAATGAAGTTTGGGGGTACAAGTGTTGGAAAGCCAGAGCGAATGCATCAAGTATCACAATTAATAACGCGTGATGCCGAACCTACTATAGTTGTGTTGAGTGCTTTAAGTGGCACTACTAATTCATTAGTAGAAATTAGTAATTGTTTATCATCAGGTGACAAAGAAGGTGCAACTGCTAAAACGGAAGCATTAGAAAAACACTACCAGCAGTTTATTAATGATTTAATAAAATCACCTGAATTGCTTTTGAAAGCACAAGATGTAATAAAGGAACATTTTGAATTCTTAAGAATTACGCAACGCGTTTCACTTAGCGATGCCTTAAATAAAGATATACTTGCTCAGGGAGAATTAATGAGTACAAAATTATTTTCTTTGTATTTAGACCAAGAAGCAATAGAACATGCATTAATACCAGCCTTGGAATTTATGAAGTTGGATATTAATGAAGAACCTGATTTAGTTTTGATTGAAGAAAAAATTAAAATAGTATTAGCGCATCACCCCTCAAAAAAACTATTCATCACGCAGGGCTATATTTGCAGAAACGCAAAAGGAGAAGTAGATAATTTAAAACGTGGGGGTAGTGACTATACCGCTTCTTTAATTGCAGCTGCAGTAAAAGCTACAGTTTGTGAAATTTGGACTGATATTGACGGAATGCACAATAATGATCCTCGTGTAGTGGACAAGACGGTAGCGATTGAGCAATTAAGCTTTGATGAAGCTGCAGAGCTAGCCTACTTCGGTGCTAAAATTTTACATCCAACTTGTATTTGGCCTGCACAACAAGAAAATATACCAGTTAAATTGTTAAATACTATGCAACCAACGGCCGCTGGCACAGTCATAAAAGAAGAAGCGGGCAGTGTTGGGGTAAAAGCAGTTGCTGCAAAAGACGGTATCATTGCTATTAAAATAAAGAGCAGTAGGATGTTATTAGCCTATGGATTCTTAAGAAAAATATTTGAGGTGTTTGAGAAATACAAAACACCCATTGATATGATCACTACTTCAGAAGTAGCAGTTTCAGTAACTATAGATACCGACGAACACTTAAACGAAATTATTGCCGAGTTAAGTAATATTGCTTCCATTGAAATTGAAAGAGCGCAAACTATTGTTTCTATTGTTGGAAATGAAATTGCAAAAACGGATGCGATCTTGAAAAAGTTATTTGATGCAATTGAGGAAGTGCCAGTAACTATGGTGAGTTATGGTGGTAGTCATCATAATATTAGCTTATTAATTCCTAGTGCTTTTAAAACTAAAACCTTGCAGTTGGTTAATAAAGGGTTGTTTAATTTATAATTTACGCACTGAATAATTAATCCTCGTCTCGCCCTGCACATGCTCGAAGGCTCGTCTCGGATTATTATTGGTTTCTATTTTATTATATTTTTTAGTTTTTTCACTTACGCACTTAATAATTAATCCTCGTATCGGATTATTATTAAGCTAGGGTAAGGTGAAAAAAAATAGTCCCGGCAATTATTGCCGGGACTATTTTTATATTTATAAGTAGTAAAATATAGTAGAGGTTTATTTAACCCTTTTATATTTTTATAAAAAGGCTTAAATAAACAATAAAGCATCACCGTAACTGAAGAAACGGTATTTGTCTTTAATTGCTTTTTTGTATGCCTCCATTGCTAATTCATAACCTGCAAATGCACAAGACATAATTAATAAGCTTGTTTTTGGAAGGTGAAAATTAGTGACTAAGCTATCTGCGATATTGAAATTGTATGGAGGGTGAATAAAGTGATTCGTCCATCCTTCAGCAGGCTTCAATAAACGTTGCGCAGTAACGCTGCTTTCCATAGCGCGCATTGCAGTTGTTCCAATAGAACATACACGACGTCCATTTTGTTTCGCTGTATTAATAATACTACAAGCTTCCTCGTTAATATTAAAGTATTCGGCATCCATTTTATGTTTGCTTAAATCTTCAACTTCAATAGGACGGAAAGTGCTTAAGCCAGTATGTAAGGTTACTTCAGCAAATCGAATACCAATAATTTCAGCACGCTTAATTAATTCTTTACTAAAGTGTAGGCCAGCAGTAGGAGCGGCAACTGCACCTTCGTGCTTTGCATATACGGTTTGGTATCTTTCTTTATCTTCTTCGTCTGGCTTGCGCTTAATGTATTTAGGTAAAGGTGTTTCTCCCAAAAATTCTAACATTTTTCTAAAGCCCTCGTCATCTCCTTCCCATAAAAAACGAATAGTACGTCCACGGCTAGTTGTGTTGTCGATAACTTCAGCTACCAATTCTTCATTCTCGCCGAAATACAATTTGTTTCCTACACGTATTTTTCTTGCGGGATCAACAATTACATCCCATAAACGGTTTGGTTTGTTCAATTCTCTTAAAAGAAAAACTTCAATTTTAGCACCTGTTTTTTCTTTACGGCCATACATTCTTGCAGGGAATACTTTTGTGTTATTTACTACAAACACATCTTTGTCATCGTAATACTCCAATAAATCAGAGAAATGACGGTTCTCCATGTGACCATTTTGACGGTTTACTACCATCAATCTACTATCTTCTCTTCTTTTAGTAGGGTACTGAGCAATGAGGTTTAAAGGTAGGTCGTACCTAAATTGGGAAAGTTTCATTTGTGTCTATTTTTAAATGATAGCCACATTAAGTTTACTACAGCCTTACGGGGCAGTTCGCTTCATGTTACGGCATGAAAATTATGAGTGCAAATGTACAACTTTAGCGTTAATTTTACCCCCTCAAGTTTTCTTGATATAATTGGTCATTTTAAGCAAAACAAGTAGCTTTGCAAACGATTGTTAGTATCAGGAGAATTAGGATTAAAACATATTAACTATGCTAAAAGCTAAGTGGTGGAAAATTTTGTCTTTTGTTTTATTACTGTACACATGTACCTATGGCTTTATTGTTAAAGTGCCTAAGTTAGATGACCGTATGCGGGAGTCAATCCGCAATATGTTTTTTCATGTGCCAATGTGGTTTGGAATGATGATATTGTTTTTTGTTTCTTTAGTATACGCGATTAAATATTTAAGAAATGCCAATCCTGTTCATGATGTGTATTCAAATGCATATGCTAGCATGGGATTAGTGTTTGGGGTGTTAGGCATTATCACTGGAGCCTTTTGGGCTAATTACCAATGGGGAAGTCCTTGGGTGGGTGATCCCAAACAAAATGGTGCAGCAATTGCACTTTTAATCTACTTTGCTTATTTCGTTTTAAGAGGAAGTTTATTAGATACTGAAAAAAAAGCAAGACTTTCTGCCGTTTACAATGTATTCTCCTTCTTTATGTTATTTCCAACACTATGGATTTTACCTAGGTTAACAGAATCATTACACCCGGGTGGCCAAGGAAGCGAAGGGAATCCTGGTATTAACGGAAAGGATATGTCTTCCAATATGCGTATGGTATTTTATCCGGCAGTAATTGGTTGGACTTTACTAGGCGTATGGATCACCACTTTACAAATTCGACTTCAACTTTTCAAACTTAAGAAAGAGGGGATGTTGTAGTCTCTTTTACCCAAATAATTATTTAAATAATATTTTTATATGATACAACTTTTACAAACTACCGCAGCTGACAATAACTTAATGCTTAGAGACGGCAAAATCTATTTAGTAATGACCATTGTTTGCATAGTTTTGGTAGGACTTTTTTTATACGTAGCAAGTATTGACAAAAAAATTAGCCAACTCGAAAAATAACAAACAATTTTAATCCGTTTAAATTAATTCATTTAATAATACAAACTATTATGCCAGAAAATAAAGAATATAGTTTTTTTCAAAGTGTAGAAAAAAGTTTTGATAAAGCTGCTAAGTTTACCACTTGGGAGTCTGGAATTTTACAACAAATTAAAGAATGTAATAGCATATATAGTATGCGTTTTCCAGTTAAAATGGATGACGGACGTATTGAAGTTATAGAAGCATACAGAGTGCAGCATTCGCAACACAAGTCACCTTGTAAAGGGGGTATTCGTTATAGTATGGCAGTGAATCAGGACGAAGTGATGGCATTAGCCGCTTTAATGACTTACAAATGTGCTATTGTGAATGTTCCTTTTGGTGGAGCAAAAGGGGGTATAAAAATTAGCCCTCGTTCATTGAGTGCATATGAATTAGAAAAAATTACAAGAAGGTATACTTCTGAGTTGGTTAAGAAAAATTTTATAGGACCTGGTATTGATGTACCTGCCCCAGATTACGGAACAGGCGAAAGAGAAATGGCTTGGATTGTAGATACTTACCAATCCTTAAAACCAGGCGAGATTGATGCTGCTGGTTGTGTTACAGGTAAACCAATTTCTTTAGGTGGTGTAAGAGGCCGCAAAGAGGCAACAGGTTTAGGTGTATTTTATGGTGTGAGGGAAGTGTGTTTAATGGAAGATGTTATGAAAAAATTGGGTTTAGCGGTTGGTGTAGAAAATAAAACAGTAATTGTGCAAGGTTTAGGAAATGTTGGTTATTATACTGCTAAATTTTTCAGAGAAGGTGGAGCTAAAGTAATCGCAATCGCAGAATATGAAGGTGCTATTTATTGTAAAGATGGTTTAGATGAGGAGGAAGTTTTTCAACATAGAAAAGCAACGGGAACTATTTTAAATTTCCCAGGTGCAACTAATATTGAAAATAGTGGGGAGGCTTTAGAAATGGAATGTGATATACTAATTCCTGCAGCATTAGAAAATGTAATTGATAACAATAATGCGCCACGTGTGAAAGCTAAAATTATTGGTGAAGCAGCGAATGGTCCTTTAACACCTGATGCGGATGAAATTTTTGCTGCAAATGGAATTTTAGTAATTCCTGACATGTATTTAAATGCGGGTGGTGTAACTGTTTCTTATTTCGAGTGGTTGAAAAACTTAAGTCACGTGCGTTATGGTCGTTTGGAAAAGCGATTTACAGAAAATGCGAATATCAATATCTTAAATCAAATTGAAGAATTGACTGGCAAGAAAATTACTGACGCTGAAAAAGAAATTATTGCACATGGTCCCGATGAAATAGATTTAGTACATAGTGGTTTGGAAGAAACAATGATTAATGCAACAAGAGAAATTATGGATATTTGGAAAGCAAATCCTTCCATTCCTGATATGAGAACTGCTGCTTATGTAAGTGCAATTAATAAGGTGGGAACTTCATACGCTGAATTAGGTATTTTCCCATAGGGGGAAGTGGTAAGCTAATTTAAAGGGTAATCGGGGAAATTTTGCATTGAGTGAAGTTTCCCCGATGCTATTTTAGCACCGTAAGTTTCATGGCCATTACTTACTACCAAATATTCAGCTACCATTACTTGTTGGTATTGTAAAATTTGTCCAATTGTTTTTTCACTAATTGCTACTTTCGCTTCTTTACATTCTATAATCATCCAAGGGGCTGACTGTTTGAAAATAACAATATCAAATCGCTTGTTTAGCTCGCCTAGTTTTATTGTTTTTTCTACAGCAATCATGCTACTAGGATACTTGCAAACCTGTACTAAATATTGTAAAATATTTTGCCTTACCCATTCCTCTGGAGTTAGTATTACCCATCTTTGGCGGAATGGATCATATAGTTGATCCTTACCTTTGACTGGTTTAATTTTAAAGGGATAGGTTGGGTAAACTAAGTCTTCCATTCGTATTTGCGATAAAATTTGTAATTTGAGCTATTAATTGATCAAAGATAAGGACCCATGAAATCAAAACAAGAAATAGTAGACAACTGGTTACCAAGGTATACTGGTGCTAGTTTAGACCAATTTGGGAAATACGTTTTACTTACTAATTTTAGCAATTATGTAAACTTGTTCGCTGCCTGGCACAATGTGGAAGTGATAGGAAAGGATAGGCCAATGCAATGCGCTACGGCAGAAGGAATTACTATCATTAATTTTGGTATGGGTAGCCCAGGGGCTGCGACAGTGATGGATTTATTAACTGCCATACAACCTGAAGCGGTTTTATTTTTAGGAAAATGTGGTGGATTAAAAAGAAGAAACAAAATAGGAGATTTAATACTACCTATTGCAGCAATAAGAGGGGAAGGTACTTCCAATGACTATTTCCCACCTGAAGTTCCTGCAATGCCAGCCTTCGCACTACAAAAGGCAATTTCTACTACAATTCGAGATAACAATGTCGATTATTGGACTGGCACTGTGTACACTACCAACCGACGTGTTTGGGAGCATGATGACGAATTCAAAGACTACCTAACAAAAGTAAGGGCTTACGCCATTGATATGGAAACAGCTACCATTTTTACAGTTGGTTTTTATAATAAAATTCCAACAGGAGCCCTTTTATTAGTGAGTGATTCCCCTATGGTACCAGAGGGCGTTAAAACAGAAGCAAGTGATTCCTTGGTTACTGCAGAATTTGTTGAACGTCATTTGAAAATAGGCATTGAATCCTTAAAGCAATTAATTAATAACGGACAAACAGTACGTCACTTAAAGTTTTAATGCGCTTATTTAACTAATATTCTCTTTTAAAACTTTCCTTTATTAATTTTATTGTACTCGTATCCTAATTAGAATTTTATTCTTTCCAAAGGTGGGGGAAAAGGATATAGGCGAGTGCCACAATCATTACATCAAAGCCCGCCAACATGCCAACTAATTCTGGCAAGCCATTTTGTACAATATCGGAAAATGCGATATTAGCAATTTTCATTAATAACATTAGCTGAGGAATAATTAAGGGGAATCCTAGTATAGCCATTATCGCAGATGGCTGCTGTGCCTTAGCTGCAATTGCAGCAAGAAAGCTAAACACCAAACTAAGGCTAATACCACCAAGGCAACTAATGCCAAAAAACAGCAAACTATGTTGTAATGGATTTCCTAATAATACAGTGAATAGGAGTAAGCTTAAGCCACTCATAAGTACCATTAAGATACCATTGTAAATAAGTTTTGAAAATATAAAATTTATTGGGCTTGTAATGGTATAAAAATATAACATACGTCCTTTCCCTTCTTGAATAAAACTTCTTGCTACTGCGTTAATACAAATGAATAACAATATCACCCAAAATAAACCATTCCATACTTCGTCCTCGGGTTGTCCCATGGTTAAGTATATTACAAACGTAGTGGAAGCAATATATAGTAACACGCCAAAAAAAGTGTACTGCTGTCTAAATTCCAACAGTATGTCTTTTTTTAAAAGTGTATATATAGTTTGCAGTTGTTTATTCATTTTACTTACTTGCGCAGATTCTACATCTTGGTTCGTAATTATTTGTTTCCCCTAGCACAACTGTTCCCGCCTCGTTACTTGTTCTGTAGGAAATATTAGCAAGGTGGCCACATTTAACACAAATAGCATGGAGCTTCGTAATAAAATCGGCTACAGCTAATAACTGAGGCATTTGGCCAAATGGTTTGCCAAGGTAGTCCATGTCCAAGCCAGCAACAATTACTCTTTTTCCTTGCATTACTAAAGCTTCGCAAACTTCTACTATACCTTCATCAAAAAATTGAGCTTCATCAATACCTACCACATCTGCTTCCTTAGCTAATTCCATAATTGTAATCGCTTTATCTACAGCAGTGGCGTCTACTACGTTGGAATCATGACTTACCACATTATTATTGTGATAGCGCGTATCAACGGCAGGTTTATATATTTCCACTTTTAGGTGAGCAATTTTGGCTCTTTTTAACCTTCTAATAAGTTCCTCTGTTTTGCCACTAAACATGCTTCCGCAAACCACTTCAATCCAGCCTCTTCTTTCGCCCGTTAAATTCTGCTCAATAAACATAACAATAATTAATTTTATTCGTTCTAATAAGATAGGGTCCTATTATCCCTCAAAAGTAAACATTCCATGCAAAGAGTTGAAGCATTAGTGCAAAAATTAAACAGTCAATTGGCCCAAAAGGCAGAAAAAGCCAGTTTAAAACAAACTGTACTTGAAATATTGACCGTGTTAGAACAAACGAATGACTTTACTGTTTTGCCTAATAACATCTCAGTGCTAATGCCTTTCCAAACCGTAGTGGATCATAAAATAGAAGAACAGGCCCCCGAATTGGTACTATTGCAAAAACCAGAAGTTAAGGATCATATTACTTTGGAGCCTATTAAAAATTTGGCATCGGCAATTGGGATCAATGACAAATTTTTATTTATTGAAACCTTGTTTTTGGGTGATGAAAAAGGCTTTGAAGAAAGTATAAAGACGATTAATGCTTTTAAAATTTTTCAGGAAGCTCAATTCTGGATTAAGCAAGAGTTAAGAATTAAAAATAATTGGGACGAAGCATCGCCCATTGTGCATCAATTTGATCAATTAGTTAAGAGGCGTTTTTCTTGAATATAACCAATTGTTTTTTCAGTAGCCCCCGCATTATTCAAAATAAATTGTGCCGCGTTGTGGCTTGCATTATTATAAGCAATCGTATTATTCAAAAGGTATTTTAGGGTATAATTTAATTCCGCTTCATTATTTACCAAAAAGCCACCTCCTGCATTTTTAAGTCCAACCGCTTCTCTAAATTTTCTATCTTCTTTTCCCCAAAGCACAGGCCTTCCAAATACAGCAGGCTCAAGTACATTGTGTACGCCATCCTTCCCAAATCCACCACCTACATAGCTAATATAAGCATATTGGTACAAGTTTCTTAGCATGCCTATGCGGTCAATAATTAAAATGACAGGTTTGTCATATTGTGTAATTGTGTTTTCGAATTCTGTAAAGGTGATAGCATTAGGAAATATTTTTTTTACTGCTTTAATAGAAGCCTCGTTTACATGATGTGGGACAATTATCCAATTGTGCGTGTTTATTTCGCTTACAGTTTTAGCTAATATTTCATGGTCATTTTCCCATGTACTTCCAGCAATAATATTTTTAAAATTATTTATTCTTGTTATCCAATCAGAATGTACAATTTGTTTTGAAATGTTTAAAACACGGTCGAATCGGGTGTCGCCTGTTATGCTTATATCAGTTTCTTTTAGTAAGGGAGTTATTAATTTATAGGAGGTAGGGTCTTGTACTAAAATACAAGTAAAAAGAGAAAGTATTTTTTTGAAAAATAGTCCATAGGGCTTAAAGAAAATTTGGTCTTCCCTAAAAATTGCAGACGCTAGTATAGTTGGTATATGCTTATTTCTTGCTTCAGTTAAATAGTAATACCAAAACTCATATTTAATAAATACAATTAATTTAGGTTGAAGTATTGCCATGAACTTAGCTGCGTTCTTAGGACCATCAAAGGGTAGGTAAGTAACCACATCCACTGTAGGATCGTTTTTTCGGTGTAGGTATCCTGAGGGAGAAAAGAAAGTAAGCCAAATTTGATAATTTGGATAAGTTGTTTTTAAGCTTTCAATAATAGGAAGGCCTTGTTCGAATTCTCCATAAGAGGCACAATGCACCCAAATAATTGGTTTAGTGATGACTTTTTTTGAATTATCTATTTCATCCCAAACCTGCTTTTGGCCAAGGCTCCACCATCTCGCCTTCTCATTAAATGGACTAATGATTTTAGCGAGTATAGGGTATATCCACAAAAACAGTTTATAAAGGAACATATTGAGCTATTCTATGAAGCAAAAATCAATAAAAATAGCCATTTTAGTGTAATTTTGCTAAAATTTATAGGATGAGAAAAATTCAAATGGTAGATACTAAAAATCAGTATTTAGCCATAAAAGACCAAGTGGATGCTTCCATACAAGAAGTACTTGAATCTGCTGCCTACATTAATGGGAAAGCAGTAAAGGATTTTGGTCAGCATTTAGCTTCTTATTTAAAAGCGGAATATGTGATCCCATGTGCTAATGGGACCGATGCTTTACAAATTGCAATGATGGCATTAGGGCTTAAGCCTGGGGATGAAGTAATTACGCCTTCTTTCACTTATATAGCTACCACCGAAGTGGTTGCATTACTAGGATTAACGCCGGTATTTGTAGACGTTGATCCTATCACTTATTGCATGGATATAGAAAGTCTTAAACTTGCCATAACTCCAAAAACAAAAGCCATTGTACCAGTCCATTTATATGGGCATGCTGCACCCATGGAGGAAATAATGGAAATAGCAAAAGCAAATAATTTATATGTAATTGAGGACAATGCGCAGGCTATTGGATGTGATTATACTTTTTCAAATGGGCTAACTAAAAAAACAGGAACCATTGGTCATATAGGAGCAACTTCTTTTTACCCTAGTAAAAACTTAGGCGCTTTTGGTGATGGAGGGGCTTTGTTTACAAATGACAAAGTATTGGCAGATAAAATGGCAATGATTGCAAATCATGGCCAATCAGAAAGGTACTACCACGATGTAGTTGGTTGTAATTCAAGGTTGGATTCAATACAAGCAGCCATTTTGGATATTAAACTTCAACAGTTGGATAAATACAATCAAGCAAGGCAAGCTGTTGCAAAATATTACAACGAAGCATTTGCAAATATTAATGAGCTTATAACGCCTAGTATTGCGAAATTTAGCACGCATGTATTTCATCAATACACCATGCAGTTGAAGGGTGTGGATAGAGATAAATTCATCGCACATCTAGCAGCTAAAGATATTCCATGTATGATATATTATCCAGTACCAGGGCATTTGCAAAAAATGTTTGGAGAAGGGAAATATACAAACTTGAATTTGCCGGTAACTAATTCATTAACACCTGTAGTTTGTTCTTTGCCTATTCATACCGAAATGGACAGCGAGCAATTAAATTACATCACAGCAGGGGTACAATCTTTTTTTAATTAATTAATTAATCAGCTCGATGAAAATAACAGTCATAGGCACAGGATATGTAGGATTAGTAACGGGCACGTGTTTTGCGGAGACAGGTAATAAAGTTACTTGTGTGGATATTAATGAAGCAAAAGTGGCAAGTTTACAAGCGGGTCAAATACCTATTTACGAACCTGGTTTGGAAAAAATATTTTTAAGAAATATAAAGGAAGGGCGATTAACCTTTACGTCCAATTTAGAAGAAGTGATTGACGATGCAGAGATTGTTTTTTTAGCCTTGCCAACACCTCCGGGTGCAGACGGTAGTGCAGATTTAAAATATGTATTGGGTGTAGCGGATCAACTAGGAAAATTATTAAAGGACTATAAAGTCATTGTAAATAAAAGCACTGTACCTGTTGGCACAGCCGATAAAGTGACTGCAGCAATTGCGGTTAATTACAAAGGTGCGTTTGATGTGGTAAGCAACCCCGAATTTTTAAGAGAGGGTGTGGCTGTAGATGATTTCATGAAGCCAGACCGTGTGGTGGTAGGAACAAGGTCGGAACGCGCGAAACAAGTGATGAGTGATTTTTACGCACCATATGTAAGACAAGGAAACCCGGTAATTTTCATGGACGAGCGTAGTTCGGAGTTAACCAAATATGCAGCCAATAGTTTCTTGGCTACAAAAATATCTTTCATGAACGAGATTGCACAATTGTGTGAGCGCATGGGAGCAGATGTGGATATGGTGAGAAGAGGTATTGGAAGTGATGACAGAATTGGGAAACGTTTTTTATTCCCAGGTATTGGATATGGGGGAAGTTGTTTCCCAAAAGACGTGCAAGCGTTAGTACATTCTTCTAATGAAGTAGACTATATTTTTGAGATTTTAAAAGCGGTTGAGAAAGTAAACAAAAATCAAAAGCTACATATTGTAGATAAGATTAAATCGTTTTATGACAATCAATTACAAGGCAAGCAAATCGCTTTATGGGGTTTAGCGTTTAAACCAAATACCGACGATATTAGAGAAGCGCCAGCTTTGGCCATTATTGAAGCGTTGTTAGCAGCAGGCGCAAGTGTTACTGCATATGACCCTGAAGCAATGCCCAATGTTAAAAATCAAATAGGAGACAATATTAAATACGCGAGTAACCAGTATGAAGCTTTGGAAGGTGCAGATGCTTTAGTAATTGCTACCGAGTGGAGTGAGTTTAGAACGCCCGATTTTGATCGCATTGCACAAATATTTCAACACAAAGTTATATTTGATGGCAGGAATTTATTTGAAGTAGCCAAGATGAAGGAGATGGGGTACCATTATGAAAGTATTGGAAGAAGTAAGTAAAAAAATAACCAAAGTAATAGGAAGGATTAATAAAACGAATCAATGAGTCAAAAAACAGTTTTAATAACAGGAGCAGCAGGATTTTTAGGATCGCATTTAAGTGACCGCTTTATAAACGAAGGCTACCATGTTATTGCGATGGATAATTTAATTACGGGTGACTTAATGAATATTGCGCATTTAATGGATAATGAAAATTTCAAGTTCATTAATCACGATGTGACTAAGTTTATTGATATTGAAGGGCCTGTGGATTTTATCTTGCACTTTGCATCACCAGCAAGTCCGATTGATTATTTAAAAATACCCATACAAACCTTGAAAGTGGGTGCAATGGGTACGCATAATTTACTAGGGCTGGCGAAAGCAAAGGGAGCAAGAATATTGGTAGCAAGTACAAGCGAAGTTTACGGGGATCCATTAGTGCATCCACAAACGGAGGAGTATTGGGGCAATGTAAATCCAGTAGGTCCAAGAGGTGTGTATGACGAAGCAAAGCGCTATATGGAAAGCATCACTATGGCATACCATACATTCCACCATGTAGATACGCGCATAATACGCATCTTTAATACTTATGGCCCTAGAATGCGATTGAATGATGGCCGTGCCCTTCCTGCATTTATTGGCCAAGCCTTAAGAGGCGAGGACATGACAGTGTTTGGTGACGGATCACAAACAAGAAGCTTTTGTTATGTAGACGATTTAGTAGAAGGCATTTACCGACTATTAATGAGTGATTATACACAGCCTGTAAATATTGGCAACCCAAATGAGATTAGTTTAAAGGACTTCGCCGAAGAGGTATTAAAATTAACAGGTTCAGGCGTAAAGATTATTTACAAGCCATTACCGGTGGACGATCCTAAACAACGCCAGCCGGATATTACAAAAGCCAGAACGCTTTTAGGATGGGAACCTAAAGTAGATCGTGCAGAAGGTTTAAAGAAAACCTACGATTACTTTAAAGCATTGCCGCCAAGCGAATGGACAAAACTGCCTAAAGAATTCATTTCTAAATAATTATTCGAAGCCGATAATTTTTTCACAATGCAAATTAAGAAAGTACTCGTTACTGGAGCGAATGGACAGTTGGGATGGGAACTAACTCAGTTGGCTGCGCTTTACCCAAATTTTGATTTTGTATTTGCAGATAGGCAAATATTAGATTTGTCGCTACCGGAACAATTTGAAAAAATAATTAATAGTATTGTACCCGATTGTATTATTAATACTGCCGCATATACCGCTGTCGATAAAGCTGAAGTAGAAAAGGAATTAGCCAATACAGTAAACGCGCTAGCGGTGGGAGAAATGGCACGTGTTTCAAAGCAGTTGAATATTCCTTTTATTACCTTTTCTACAGACTATGTATTTAGTGGAAATGCAACGAGTCCCTATTTACCTGAAACCTTGGTGGAACCAGTGAATTATTATGGGGAGACCAAAGCAATTGGAGAGCAATTAGCATTAGCTGCAAATGACGCTACCATTGTTATCAGAACTTCATGGGTGTTTAGTAGTCATGGAAATAATTTTGTAAAAACCATGCTACGTTTAATGAAGGAAAAAGAAAGTTTAAATATTGTTGGAGATCAGAAAGGACGACCTACTTATGCAAGGGATTTGGCAATTGCTACAATGAAAGTAATGGAGTTATTGAATGCAGGACATTCAATTAAAGGAATTTATCATTATGCAAATAGTGGTGAAACTACCTGGTTCGGATTTGCTGAGCAGATAAAAAAAATAGCGGGATTAAATTGCATCCTCACTTCAGTCACAACCGATAAATTTCCTACACCAGCTAAGCGTCCAGCTTATTCGGTGTTAGATACGCGAAAAATAGAAAATGATTTAACCATTCAAATCCCTAAATGGGAAGATGCCTTGTTGGAATGCTACCACAAATTAAAGGCTTAGCTATTTAAATACTAGGTAATAAAATATAATAGTTTTTTTATACTGAGATAAGTCATATTTCTTTGCTTTCATAAGTGCTACATTCACTAAAATAGTTACTATGAAAAACAAAGTACTCATCGCGGTTGATATTAGTGAGTCAACTGCAGATGTAATCCAAAAAGGGATCGACTTCGCTTCAAAAATGAATGCATCCATTGTAATTGCTTCAATCATACCTATCTACGTCGATTATTTACAATCTCAGATTGCTTTGGTGCCTACGCAATGGGATGAAATATATACTGCCCAAAAGCAATATGCATTAAAGGAGCTGCAAAAAATAAAAGCAGACTATAATTATTTAGATATCACATTATATGTAGAAGTAGGTAATGCTAAGGATGACATTATAGATAAAGCGGAAAAGGAAGAAGCTAAATATATTGTCTTGGGAACGCATGGGCGAACAGGCCTTTCTCATATAGTAATTGGCAGTACCGCAGAATATATAGTAAGGCATTCTACTGTTCCGGTATTAGTAGTGCCTATAAAAAAGGATTAACTCCCTTCGGTCGCTGATCCTTTTATTTTTTCTAATCCTCTCCAAGCAAGCTCGCATTTGCTTTTCCCCAAGCAAGTTGCGTTGCAACTTTTACAATTTCACTCCAATCCAAAATTCAAGCAAGCTTGATTTTGTCTTGTCGTTCCATTGTCATCGCTTCGCTCTTTGCTTGGTTTGTTTAGGGCATGAAAAAGGCCACAACTTTCGTTGCGGCCTTTTCTTTGGTTGCCTGACCTGTATCCAACCTAAGCTTATAACAAATTGATTATGAGTATATTGTAGCAGATTTACTAAAAAAACGGGGAAATTTTCCACCAGATTGGTGGTAATTTTCATTGTATTGGTGTAAATTTAATTCAAATTCAATAGAATGAGATTATACTACATCATAAAGGAGAATAAAAGTACTAAGGATTGTTATGTGATACTGAAGTATAAGTACAGGAGTAAACAGGTTGATTTAACACCCTCTTTAAAGGTTAAAAAATCGGACTTTGGGGATGGGAAGAGTGAAAACCCTATCAAACGGACAGACAC